>MGQS01000109.1:820-41391 GCA_001797905.1 Deltaproteobacteria bacterium RBG_16_54_11
GCGAGGAGATAGATGGTGAGCACCGTCTTGGTCTTGGATCCCAAGAGGTAATGGAGCCGATGGTGGAGGTGATCCTTCCCCGTGTATTCCATGAGCTCGCGTACGCTGCCTGCTTCCTTCATGATTATCCTGCGCAGGTTGATGTAGGCCATGTCGTAGATGACCACGGCAAAGATCAACAGCGGGGCGGCGAGGGAGGGCAGGAGCATGTCCTCCGACCACTCGGCCATGACGGCGAGGGAGGCGAGGATAAAGCCCAAAAAATTGCTCCCGGTATCACCCAAAAAGATGGTCGCCCCTCTTGCTTCGCCGCGGAAGTTATAGGGGATAAAACCGATACAGGCGCCGAGGACGAAGAGGCAGATGGGCACGAGGGAGAACGACCCCATCTGGAGGAAGACGATGGAGAAGAGGCAGGAGAAGATGATGCAGAGACCAGCTGCCAGCCCATCCATCCCGTCGATGAAGTTGACGGCATTGGTGATCCCAACCAGCCAGAGGACCGTGAGGGTATAATTGAGGGTGTAACCCCATGAGGTCTTGGGGAAGATGGTGGCGCTCACCCCGAAGGAGATGAGGATGCAGGCGGCCACGATCTGGGAAACAAGCTTTGTCACGGCAGGCAGCTCATGTGAGTCATCCGCGACCTCCACCACGAAGATGAAGCTTGCGGCGATGAGGAGGCCCAGGATGGTCCCTGCGGGTTTGGTGAACAGCAGCGCCGATAGAATGAAAGCGATGAAGATGGCCCAACCCCCTGTCTTGGGGGTCGGGACCGAGTGGACCCTGCGCTGCTCCGGGATATCCATAAAGCCCCATTTTTTCCCGAGCCATCTCGCCAACGGGGTGAGAACGAGGGAGAGGAACAGGGGTACTATTATGGGCGGAAGGAATTCTCTAAGCATTCGTATCCTCGACGGCCCTCCTGAGACAGAGGGCAATATTGCGCACCTCATCAGTTTTAATGCGCGGATAGATGGGAAGGGAGAGGGCTTCGGCAAAGGTCCGCTCGGTCGCCGCAAAGCCATCGAGGCCGAGGTAGCGATGGAGGGGGCGAAAGACTGGGCGTTGGGCCTCTATGCCCTCTCGATGCAATTCTCCTATGACCCGATCCAGTTTACCGTCCTCCATTCTTACTATATAACGGTAATATATCCCTCCTTGCCGCGGCACCAGCACTCCCTTAAGTTCCTTGAGGTGTTTGTCATACCATTGAGCCCGCGCCTCCCTTGCCTTGAGAAAGGAGGGTAGTTTTTCCAATTGTATACGCCCCATCCTTGCTTGAAGGTCTGTCATGCAAAAATTATACCTTACCTTATAATCCTCTTTTTTATCATACTGCCGCAGGTCTCGCACCCTTTCCAGGAGTTCTTCGTTCCGAGAGGCGACCATCCCCCCCTGGCCGGTGGTGATTACCTTGGTGGCATAAAAGGAGAAGATCGCTGCCTCACCCCAGGTCCCCGTCATTTTCCCGCGGGAGGTTGCGCCGAGTGATTGAGCGCAGTCCTCTATAATCGGAAGGCCGAGGGCAAGGAAGTCATCCATCGGATCTACAGGGTATCCAAACATGTGCGGGACGATGATGGCGGCGGTTCTCTTGGTGAGGGAATTGCGGGTTGCTGCCAGGGAGATGTTCATGGTCTCTTCATTGATGTCCACTATCCGGGGGGTTGCCCTACAATGGTGCACGGCGTTGAGCAGGGCGCTGCAGGTAAAGCTGGGGCAGATTACCTCATCCCCCTCCTTGACACCAGCGGCCAGCAAGCTCAGGTGCAAGGCAGCTGTTCCTGATGCAGTGGCAACTGCCCCGTTGAGGCCCAGATAAGAGGCCATGCCCTGCTCAAACTGCTCCACCTCCTCACCGGTGGCGATCCTCCCTGAGGCAAGGACCTCTTGGAGGCCCTTGGCCTCCTCTTCCCCCAGGGTCGGCATAGAATGGGGTATGCTCATGGCAAGAAGTAGCGCAGGGGGGCGAATCCTTCGGCCAAGGTTACCCTGGCCTGCGTTCCCCGGAAGCGGGCCGTCGCGATGGCGATGTCTACGATATTAGAGCCAGGAATATGGGTCTTATGAAATTGGGAGGCGTGGGCCTCCAGACATTTGATCTTTTTCTCCAAGGTCTCATCGATGTCCGCGAAGATCAGGGGATTAAAACCGATGGACGTGGGGGTCTCGTAGAAGATGACCTTGGGCGTATACCTCGTAGCGGCGACGGCAGCGTTGGCAAGGCGGACATGATCCTGATGGGTGTCCTCGGGATAGTTCACCAAGACCAGCGAGGGGTTTACATCCCGCAGGAATCCCTCCAGAAGGTCTATCAAGGGCTTGTCGAAGATGATGAGGGTATCTTTATACCCCCCCCAGAGGAGTTCTTTCGCCCCCATTATCTCGGCGGATATCTCCTGTTCCTTCTGTCTTACCTGAGGGTCTCCACCCATACCCCCATCTGCCACCACCAAGAGGTGGACCTCATTCCCTTTTTTGCTGTATTTCGCAAGAGTGCCGGCGCACCCAAACTCAATATCGTCAGGGTGGGCGCCGATGGCTAGTAATCTCATGCCTTGCATAGCTTACCCTCCAAGATGTTCAGGGAATCCCGGCCGCAGTTAAAGAGGAGATCGAGGAGCGATAGATTGGGTATAAAGTCCCCATATAACTGCGGATAGACGGGGTGTTTGAACGCCTGGAATATCACGGTGATCCCCTTTTTGTTAAAGGGTTCGAGATCAAGGTACGCCCTCCCGCCTGCCCCCGAGAGATAGGTATCGGCACCCAAGGATTCACAGATGGCTGCAAGCCTCTCAGACGGCTCCTCCGGGAGATGGCCCAACGCGGAGGCGACCACTGTCTCCTTGTGCGCCCCTAATATCCTCAGGAGCATGAGGACGCTCTCTCTATTTACCCCGGAGATGAATTCCGAATCTGCGGCATAGAATCGTTCCATCTCGGGGAAGAGCGCATGGAAATAGGGGGCCTTCTGGTAGTTGATCGTCAAGGTCCTGACATGCTTCTTCCGCCAGTCGGCTCGGTTGTTGATTTTCACCCCATCGATGTGCTCGGGATATTTGTACAATACAGGCACGGTGAGCCAGGTCCATCCCTGGGCTGTCTTTATCTTGTTTCTGTTCTGGAACTCGTTTTTCTTGAACTGCACGTTATCGAGGAAGACGAAGGTTTCGCTCCTCACTATCTTATCGAAATACCCCAACCACGGCATAAATTGGGGTTGATGTACAGCCACGATCATGCTAAGAAAATTAGCAGAAAAGGATGAAGATATCAAGGACGCTTTATATTCTATTTTTTGGATGGATAGTCCTTGTGGCCATCGGTTCCTTCCTTCCCCCCACCTCCTTCCCCTCATGGCTAGATTCGGGGGGGAATAGGGATAAGGTCGCCCACTTTGCCGCCTATTTTTTTACCTCACTCTTGTTCTATGTCGCTTTTCGCACCCGTTTCAAGAGGACCGATATCTATGCAATGCTCTTTGCCGCCGGCTATGGGGCGCTCATAGAGTTGGCGCAATTGTTGGTGCCGGGCAGGGTCTGTTCTTTCGGTGACTTAGCGGCCAATCTTTCAGGGGTGCTCTTTTTCTTCGTTCTGTATAGAATATTGTGGGGTAAAATATGATTCATTGTCTCATATCTTGGTAGCTGATCTCCATAAACCTATTATAATTAATGGTGACAGTTTTGATGCAACAAAGTGACAATTAGCGTCACTTTTTATCTCACCCTCGAAGATCTCACACTTTTATCAACCCAGAGTTTCTTGCAAGCAAAGGGTTAGGCCCTCTACCCCCCTATTTTCGTCTTTTTTACAAAAAGACTGAGTCTTTTATATATCATTATGCCTGGATGGGGTGATAAAAGCACATTGTTGGCAAATAAATTGCACAATAATACTATAGAAAGAACCCTCTAGGGGTATGCAGGTTGGCAGAGATAAAATGAGATTGAATTTTATATTATGTTATGTCATCATAAATAGATGAGAGAGGTAGTTAGTCGATGTTGGAATATGAGAAATACTGGCACTTTATAGACCTCCCGTTCAAGGTCTTTCCTTCCGGGGATACCTACTTCCCCTCGGCGACCCATGAGGAAGCCAGGGCGAGGATATTTCAGGCCATACGGACCCGCAAGAGGATCATCCTGATTACGGGCAAGCCGGGCTCAGGGAAGACCACCCTCTGGAAGAAGATCAAGGGGGATCTGGAGCAACATCATATCCCCTTTGCCATGGGTGTTGCGGAAAACCCCATGGGCAATTTCTCCGAGATCATGAGGGAGATGGGTGAGAGCATGGGTCTTCCCACCTCCCGTGATAACGGAGAGCTCTTAGGGGCCCTCAGGGACAAGCTCAGGGATAACGTCAAGAGAGGGACAACAAATATATGGCTGATAGATGAATGCCAGGTGATAAAGGATACGGATATCTGGGAAAGACTCAGGTTGTTGACCAACTGGTCATTGAACGGCTCTCCGGCTCTGACCCTGTTCCTCCTGGGCCAGCCGGAGGTCATCCCCATCCTCCGTGAAAAGGAGGGCTTCTCCCAGAGGATAGGGGCCTACTATATCCTCGGCGCTCTCAGCTTGCAGGAGACTGGGGCGTATATCGAGTACCATCTCAAAAAGGTGAACTCTGCAAATTTAAGCATCTTCACCGAAGATTCGGTGCATAGGATATATCAATTGTCAGGGGGACTCCCGCGCAACATAAACCATATTTGCGACGCTGCCCTTCTGCTCGGTGCGATTCAAGGGAAGGAGTTTGTCGACGCGAGGATGGTGGAATCGGTTGCTGCGGAACGGGCGTCCATCAGTGGGGAGCAAGAGGTCGTATGGACGCCGATGCGGGAGGGCCTTATGGCAACCGATGCAACGGTAGATGAGCATAATAATATATATGAGGAATTAGTTAAGACATTTGACAAATTCTATTACATTAAAAAGGGGGAGAGCCCCATAGATCTGGTGGAGAAGGAGCTCGAGCCGATTGTCCCTCAATTTATAAGGGCCGTGAAGACGGACAGGGGGCTCATGAAAAAGGCCTTATACGGTGAAGAGCCAGATGTCTATCTCTTGCAACACTGCGTGAATGTGGCGGTTCAGGGTGCGAAGATAGGCATGGGAATGGGTTACAGCGAGGATGAATTGAAGCGATTGTCCCTGGCAGCCCTGATTCACGATATAGGGATGGGGGATGTTCCTGAGCAGATATGGACCAAGAAGGGATCGCTCTCACCCTCCGAGATCGATGAGATGCGCAGGCACCCTGTGTATGGCTACGAGCGCCTCAAACCATTGGATGAGATCGCTACCATAGTGCTGCAGGAACATGAAAGGATGGACAGTTCAGGCTATCCTAATGGCGCGTTATGCGAAGATATTCATGAGTTCTCCTACATCATCGGGATCGCAGATATATATGACAGTCTCCTCCATACCCGTCCCTATCGGGATAAACGGTACTCCTCCTTTGAGGCGATCAAGGAGATCGTGACGATGGAGAAGCGGCGATTCCCTGCCAGCGTGCTCAAGTCTTTGGTCGCTTACTTCCTTTTTCCGGTGGGGAGCCAGGTGGAGTTGAACAGCCGGGAGAAGGCCGAGGTGGTTGAGGAAAACAGGGCCAATCCGATGCGCCCGATAGTGAAGATCACCCACGATCAAGACAATCGGGAATATAAGAAATCCAGGATTATAGACCTGGACAGGGATCAAAAATTCTTCATCGCGAGGAGTTTCTGATGACAAGGATAAAAATCGGAGGGATTATATTTTTGTTGTCTTTTCTTTTCCTCGTTCCTCTCGTCCTTGCTGAAGAACTCTCTCCTAAGGCGGAAGAGCCGGCAGTTAAGGCGGAAGAGCCGGCAGTTAAGGTGGAAGAGCCGGCAGTTAAGGTGGAAGAGCCGGCTGTTAAGGCGGAAGAACCTGCTGCCAAGATAGCTGCTATAAAAGATGCCCGCGCCGTCTACACCGTGGGGGTGGGGGATGTGCTGACAATACGGCTCAGGGAGGGTGTCAAGCTGAGTGAGTACGATGCAACGGTCATGTCTACCGGCACGATCGTCATCTCCTTCATAGAGGTGGAGGCAGCAGGCCATACTATTCCCGAGATCAGGGAACAGGCCCAGAGGGAACTCGGCAAATACATTCGTGATTTCAGCGTGGACCTCATTCCAAGAGAATGGCGAGAAAAGAAGATCTTTGTCCTGGGCGAGGTAGAAAAGCCGGGGGTGTACAATTTCGCCGCAGGGATGACTGCCATGCAGGTACTCGCCTTGGCAGGGGGATATAAGGACTCCGCCCTGTTGAAGGATATGAGGATTATCAGAGGAAATCTCGATAATCCCGAGCTCATCCGGGTCAATCTGAAAGCGACGGCCAAGGGTAGAGATGCGAAGGATGTTCTGCTTGCCCAGAATGACGTCATCTTCGTGCCCCGGAGCGCCATCGGCGACTGGAACGCCTTTATCAAGCTCTATATCCGTCCGACCGTTGAGGTTCTTTCCCTCCCTCTCAGTGGAGCGGCCACCATCCAGAGTTTCGGAAAGTGAGTGTGAGATGGAGAAAAAGAGCTACGATCTTTCCATAAGGGATTATCTCTTTATCTTAAAAAAGAGGAAGAAGATCATCGTCTTGGTCCTCCTCCTTACCCTTACGGCCGTCATCTTCGGGACCTATCTTGCCACCCCTTCCCCACAATATAAGGCTACTGCTTCGGTCAGGGTAGAGCGTATTACCGACGTAACCGGATTTTTGATGGAGGTCATCTCGTATCCCCTCGGGGACGTGCTGCAAGGGCAGATGGAACTGATCAGGAGCTATGATGTCATGGAGAAGGTGGCGAAGGCCCTGGGTTTGATCCCGCGCGATGCGACTGTCGAGGAGGTAAGTACCAACGATACGTACAGGAATACCATCTCTTCCATTAGGGATGCCATCACTGTTGAGCGACAAGGAAGCTCCAATATTATTTCCATCAGTGCAATTGCCAACAGTGCTGAAAAGGCCCAACGATTGGCCAATTTGGTGGCGGAGCAGTACCGGGAGGTCAACATCGTCTCTAGAAACAAGAGGGTCTTCGACGCGAAGGACTTTGTGGAAAAGCGGCTCAATCAGGTAGAGGAGAAGTTAAAAAGCGCTGAAGATGAGCTTCGCTCCTTTCGTGAGGGGGCAACCCTTGCCCATCTCACCCAGAAGGAGATGGAGACGGCCAAAAAGCTCGTTGATATAGAGGGGAGGATCGAGGATCTCAGGACGGAAAAAGCGGAGGTGGACTACGCCGTACAGCTGGTTAAACAAGGGCGCATGATCAGTCCTCGATCGCAATTGACCGTCGAGAGGGATCAGGGCGCCATTGTCACTACCTTAAAGATCTATTCCGACCTCCTGTTGAAGAGGGAAAATTTACTCCTTACCTATTTCCCTGCCCATCCTGCGGTCAAGGCAGTTGACGGTGAGCTGGAGAACACCAAGATTGAACTGTTGAAGCATCTTACTGCCCAGAGTACCGGCTATCAAAAGAGGGTTGATCTGCTCGAAGGGGAATTAAGGACCCTTCAGGCAAAGGCGAGACAACTGCCGGCCGAGGCCCTCTCTTTTGAGCGGCTGAAAAGGGAGGTGGAGATCAATGGCACCCTTTACACCCAACTCAAGACCAAGTATCAGGAGCTCTTGATCAAGGAGGCAGAGAGGATTGAGGAGGTATCCATCGTCAATCCTGCGGTCAAACCTTATTCCCCGGTGAATAGGCCCTCCTATCTGCAAAACGGCCTCTTGGGAATCCTCATCGGGCTCCTCTTGGGGGTGGTTTTTTCCGTTTTCTATGAATCTTATGACACCTCCATCACGACAGTGGAGGAGATCGAGTCCATCTTGGAGGTGCCGGTTCTAGGGGTGATCCCCTACCTTGGTGAGAAAGAACTGAAGGAAGAGATGTCCAAAAGGGGGCAGGACAAGATCCCTCAAGATCCCGAACTCTTTAAGGCCCTCTTCACCTATTTTACCCCTGATCATTTTTTGACGGAGGCCTTCAGGATCCTGCGCACGGCCCTCTTGAAGGTGGAATCGGCGCGGGTCCTTGCAGTAAGCAGCCCCGCTACCCGCGAAGGGAAGACCTTCGTCATGATGAACCTAGCGATCTCCATTGCGCAGACGGGCAAGAAGGTATTGGTCATTGATGCCGATTTCCAGATGAGCATGGTGAACAGACTCTTTGGCATCCCGAGAGAACCGGGGCTTTCCGACGTCATCTTGAGGAATGTTCCCTTCAGCCAGGCGGCCAGGAGTATCGTTGATCTGATATTGGGGGAGAGGGGTTTCGATTTTGCTCTCTCGGGGACAGGCCTGGAGAATGTACACATCCTCCCGACCGGCGGGAAGTCGCCGAAGGCCAGGGAGATGTTATCCGTATACATAAAAGACGTGTTAACGGAGGTGAAGGAGATAAAGGAATTCGATTACATCATCATCGACACACCTCCCATTCTCCCCGTTATGGATGCTGTGGAGCTATCCACCCATGTGGACGGCGTCCTGCTTGTCTATGAGGCGGGCAAGGTCCCCAAGATGGCCCTCCGCAGGGCACGGACCCATATCCTGAACGCAGGGGGGAGGATTATAGGCGCCGTGCTCAACAAGATGAAGGCGGAGGTGAGCCCTGATTACTATAAATATACGTACACGCACTACTACGGTGGAAAGGAGAAAAGGGCCTAATTGAATGTCAGCGTTGATCTATCCTTCCAATCTAGGTTAATCCTAACTTGCCTCTCCCTTGGTGCCGCCCTCCTTATCATCTTACTGCCGCCTTCTTTTACCTTGATCGCCTTTTTGGCACTGGTGATTGCCGTCATATGTTTTATTTACCCGCAGGTCGCGCTCTACATTCTTATCGTTTCCATGCTCTTTTCACCGGAGGTGATGGTCGGGCAGACAGCTGCCAGAGAAGTCACCTTCAGGATGGATGATCTTTTGTTGATAATCATCGCTATTACGTGGCTCGTCAGGGCCGCCATATACAAGGAATTGGCGGTCTTTCGCCTCACCCCCCTTCATACCCCTATTGCCCTCTACATGTCGGCTTCTCTCCTTGCTACCTTGATAGGCATGGTGATGGGAAAAGTGGGCGTTGCGACGGGTCTCTTCTTTAACCTGAAGATCTTTGAGTATTTTATCGTCTTCTTTATGGTGGTCAATTATGTGAGGGAGGAGAAGGAGATAAAGACCTTCGTTATCCTGATCCTCCTTGTGGCCCTCATGGTAAACCTCTATGCCCTCTATCAAGTCCCCTCGGGTGCAAGGGTGACTGCCCCCTTTGAGGGGGAGTTCGGCGAGCCCAATACGCTGGGCGGATACCTCATTCTCATCATCTCCGTGGCCCTTGCACTTTTCCTGCTCAGAGGCTTCGGCCCGCGGACCAATCTCCTGATTCCATTACTCGTTCTTTCGGGCGCCATCTTGATGTTTACCCAATCGAGGGGTTCCTGGATTGGTTTGATATTAATGAGCGCCCCCTTTATGCTCCTCTCGCCGAAGAGGGTCTTCTTTATCAGTGGGGCCATCTTTCTCATCCTTGCCCTTCCCTATATCGCACCTAAGTCCACAAAAGAGAGATTTGCCGGCACCTTTCGTCCCGAACCTTTTTATGAACGCACCGAGAGGTTTATGGGGATGGGACTCGATCCCTCTGCATCGGAGAGGGTGGCCAGCTACAAGCAAGGATTCGAGAAGTGGAAGAAGCACCCCATTCTAGGGTACGGTGTTACCGGTGCGGGTTTCATTGACGGCCAATTTCTTCGAGTATTGCTGGAGACGGGAATTATAGGACTTGCCTTGTTTCTCTTTCTCTTGTGGCGCATGGCCCTCTTTTTGTGGAATACCTATTGGTCTGTGGATGATCCATTTTTTAAGGCTCTCTACCTTGGGATGTTGGGCGCTTTGGCTGGTCTTATAGGACATTCAATCAGCGCGAGCTCCTTTATCGTAGTGAGGATCATGGAGCCGTTTTGGTTCTTGATGGGACTTGCGGCTGCCTATCCCCTGATAAGGGGTGAGCTTACCTCTGCCGAAGAGTAAACAAAGATCTTCTAGCCAAGGAGCCTTGCATCTTCTCCTTCGTATCGCTCCTTGTGAGAATGAACCCAAAAACACGAGAAAAAGTAATAAAGGACAGCATTTCGTGAAACCGGAAGCATCGCTCTCTCAGCGGGTAACAAGAGCTGGAGCCTGGGTTTTTACTCTTAGAATAATTGAAAAAGGCTTTGGCTTTATCAGGCTTATTATCTTAGCCAGGCTGTTAGCCCCGAACGATTTTGGTCTCATGGGCATTGCCCTTTTAACGTTGTCTATCTTAGAGACCTTTTCGGAGACGGGATTCCAGACTGCTTTGATTCAAAAAAAGAAGGACATCAGCGCCTATCTGGATACTGCATGGACGGTATCTATACTGAGAGGTATTGCTTTATGTATCATTATCTTCTTCTCCGCACCTTATGTAGGTCTCTTTTTTAAAAGTACCGAAGCGTCCTCTATTATTCAGGTACTTGGACTTTCAATTCTCCTGCGGGGATTTACAAACACCGGCATTATTTATTTTCAAAAGGAACTCGAATTTAACAAACAATTCATCTATGGATTAATCACGACATCAGCTGATTTCATAGTGGCGATTTTGGCGGCTGTGATACTAAAAAATATCTGGGCCCTCGTATTTGGTTATCTTGCAGCGAACTTAGCAGGGCTTGTGGCAAGCTATCTTATTCAACCGTATAGGCCGCGGCTGAGCCTGGATTTAAAAAGGATCAAAGAGTTATCCGGTTTTGGGAAATGGGTTTTTGGGTATAATATTTTGTATTTTTTTTTAATGCAGGGTGATGACTTTTTTGTCGGCAAAGTACTCGGGATAGCAGCACTTGGTTTTTATCAGATGGCTTATAAAATCTCAAATATACCGGCAACTGAAATAACTCATGTGATTTCCAAGGTGATATTCCCAGCCTATTCTAAGATGCAAGACGATCTGCCTCGATTACGGGAATCCTATGTAAGGGTCTTACAATTCATAGCATTTTTCTCTTTCCCGATAGCCGGGTTAATTTTTATATTAGCGCCGGAGTTCACTATGATTTTTTTGGGGAATAAATGGATGCCGATGGTTCCAGCCATGCAGGTATTGGTTCTTTGGGGATTGGTGAGATCCTTGGGCACAACAACCGGAACACTGTTGGTATCCGTAGGTAAACCTGCAATCGTAACCAAATTGCACTTTGCCACATTAATTTTATTGGGCAGTCTCATTTATCCTCTTTCAGTCACATGGGGAATACTCGGAACATCCTTAGCGGTGCTTTTCGCCATGGTGGTTCCAAATTTAGTGGCCTTTATTGTTATTATTAAAGTCATAAGGCTAAAAATATACAATCTCACGAAGATGATATTTTTACCTTTGTTAAATACTGGCTTTTTAATCTTACTCATATCCCTCGCAAAGCCATATTGGGTCAATTTCGGGATATTGGGTTTCTCGCTTTTCGTTATCATTGGCTTAACATCTTATTGTTGTATAGCATATTTATTTGATAAATTTTATGACTACCGCCTCGTGGATAATATAAAGATGAGTATCTATTCGTTAAAAAATTTACAATGAAACTATAAAAGATTTTATTAAAAAAAATCGGGATACGAAGACAATGAAAGCATACGGCAGAGGTGAGCAAGACTTTAAGGATTATTTTGATTCTATCTATGGGAGATCTGATATCCTCAGCCCCGAAGAATACGAAAATACTTCTCATCTTTATCATTTTTATTACGGCAATTTTTTACCGAAAGATATAAATGCGCCGATACTTGATATCGGCTGCGGCGCTGGCCATTTTTTATTTTATCTAAAAAAAATTGGATATAAAAATTTTACGGGCATTGATCTATCGCCGGATAATATAGAGCATTGCAAAGTCAATATCGCACCTAACGTGCAGCTGGCCGATGCCTTCGCGTATCTGGTTAAAAAAAAGAGTATGTATTGTGTCATATCGGCGAACGATGTGATCGAACATATACCAAAAGAAAGAGTTATAAAATTATTGAGGCTTATGTATCGTGCCCTGAGACCTGGCGGCATCTTATTATTGAGAATACCCAATATGAGCAATCCTTTTTCCATCCAAATGAGATACAGAGATTTTACTCATGAATGCGGCTTCACCGAGAAAAGTATTTATCAGGTGCTGCATCTTGCCGGCTTTCGAGATATTCAGATTAATGCTTCCTGGACCGATAAAAAAGCAATTAAATCGTACATAAGAAAAATAGTATTAAGAAAATTGTTTTGGTTTCTGGGAGGATGTAATGCCCCGGAAATATTAAGCTGCCTTCTGATTGTTATAGCCAAAAAATCGGATGCCTGAGATATGGTGAAGAAGATTAATGTGGCTGCATGTCTTTTATTTTATGAGAGATTGGAGCAAACTATTGAATGTATCAATAGTTTATTACCGTCAGGGGTAGATATCTATGTACTGAATAATGGTTCTTCTTTCTCGTCACGAAAGTCGTTAACGGAATTTTGCGTAAAACACAAACAGATCAAAGTCTTTGATTCGGATGTTAACTTGGGCCCTAGCGGCGGTAGAAATTATTTGATAAACCATACTACCGTAGAATGGCTTTTATTTATGGATAATGATGTCGTCATGAAAACTGCTGATTGGTTGGAAAGATTCACTAAACATGCAGAACTAAGCAGCGAGATAGAAGTATTTATCCCCAAAATGTTTATTACTCGCAGCAAGGAATACCATAGCCATTACTCTTATAGGATAGAAGGAAATACCGCATTTCCCGATAGAATAATTATGGATAACACGACAAATACTTTTCCTGGGGGGGCATCATTCATCAACCGCGATCTCTTTATAAGATTGGGTCTTTATGATGATAAACTATTCGGTTTTGAAGAATTTGACCTTAGCCTTAGAGGTATAATTTCTGGGGAACCTGTAAAGGCAAAGCTGATTTATGATATTGAGCTGGCCCACGATCATCGACCAGCCAAGGGAAAAAAAGATAGAGATGCTGCAATAGTAAGATATGATTTAAATACTATAGATAAATCGTACAAATGGATTGCTGAAAAACATGGGTTAATATTATCAGACTCTGCTAGAATTGGAACTGTCTATAACCTTGAATATATGCTTAACAGATATAATATTTTTCAAATTTATTTCTGGAAACAACTCATCCCAAAACCCGTAAAGAGATTTTTAAAAGACCTTTATATTTCAAAAATACAGAGACGATCTAAGCCGAAATCGGCGACTCTTTTTTTAACTGAAAGGTGTAATTTTAGCTGTCAAGGATGTCGCCGACAGCATATTGGTCTCAATAAATCGAAAGATATGACTTTATCAACTGTTCAAAGGCTATTGTCTTTATATCCTGCAATTGAACGTTTTTGTATAGCTGGTCAAGGAGAACCAACGCTTTGCCCAAACTTTCTTGAAATCACTGACTATTTACTTAAAATTGGGAAAAGTGTGAGCATAGTGACAAATGGTACAAATCCTTTTAAGATTTTTGCTCTGAGTTATCAGCCTGATAGCATATCGATTAGTCTCTATGGATCTAATAGACAGCAATATATATCCTACACAGGCTCTGATTTTTTTGAAGACGTAGTTGATTCTTTTAAGAAATTAAGCAGTAGATTCAAGAATGTGGGAATATCATTTATAGTGAACAAGGCTAATTATAGAGAATTAGATGGCATTTTGTCTTTATGTGACGAGATTAAGCCTGCTTTTGTTGATTTGCACAATTATCTTGCTTATGATCCTGATAATAAAGATGAAACGTCTAAAATAATAACTACTCATGATACTGAAATAGTTGCTTATATTAATTCTGTTTGCAGTTGCCGCGGTTATCGAATAAATAAACCGATTTTTATAGACCTTGAGAAACAGAAACTTCTCTGTAGATCATATAGTTACCTCATCAATCTTGATGGATCGGGGAATATCGGCGGCTGCCAAAGGCAAGTAACTCCAAATTCAGAGTGTGGCAATATATTTAATGAGCTTGATCCTTATAATTCTGTAAATATGACCAAGTTTCGGAAAAAAATGTTTAAAAGCCATTTAATTCATAAAGAGTGTTTTTTTTGCTTTGGAAATTGGCGAAAGGAATAAAAAAGGCGATTATATAGTTAAAAAATCCAAGCAAATATTTAAGAAAGTTACCAAGTATGAAGAAATTAATCAAACATGCGCTCAAAAAAATACACCTATATGATTTTGTGCAATTTTACCTTATTCATATCAGACTTCTTAAAAGAATTGCATGTGGTACTGATAATCGAATTATCAAAAGATACTTAAGTGTAAACGGAGTCAAAAAACTTCAGATTGGCTCAGGTGAAAATTTCCTTGAAGGTTGGATTAATTCGGATATTGATCCTTGCTCGGATAATAAGATTTATCTTGATGCCTCAAAATCATTTCCTTTTGAGGATTCAACTTTTGACTATGTATTTAGTGAACACATGATAGAACACATAACATATCAAGAAGGTTTTAATATGCTATCAGAATGTTACCGCATCTTGAGCCCCGGCGGGAAAATCCGTGTGGCAACTCCTGACTTGCAATTTTTATTTGAACTGTATAAGTTAAATAAATCAGAATTGCAAAATGAATATATTAAATGGTCGGTTAAAAAAAGTAATATTCCAGGTGTAACGGCTTTTGCTGATACATTTGTGATTAACAAGTTTTTTAGTGGGTGGGAGCATAAATTCATTTATGATGAGAAAGCGCTGCGATATACACTTCTAAAAATTGGCTTTACCGGCATTAAAAAATGTCATTTGAATGAAAGCGACGATGAACTGCTGCGGGGACTTGAAAATGAAAATCGCATGCCCGCTGGGTTTCTTGAGTTGGAAACCATAGTTTTGGAAGGGACAAAACAAATCAGTGGATGAGGACTTGAGAAAACTGAACGTTCCTCCAGGCTGTGCATTAGGTGTTTTTTAATGCCACACTATTAAAAAATAAAAATGATGCGGCCTTGATCATATTATTCATTATAGACTATATATTTCAAACTCAATAATGTTATCAAAAAGAAAATTTAAGGTTCTTTTTTCATCAAATAAAAATCCTAATTTTGAAACATTTACCGACTATATTGAAAAAGCACTTAATGAAGTAGGGTGTGAGACCTTATTTTTTGAAAATAGACATTTTCTTCTTCCAGGAAGAATAAGGGATAAAGTCAGATTATTAAACAATGGTGATTTATATATATTAAATAGGCGGCTATTGAATAAGGCAATCGAGTTCAAGCCACTTCTTTTTCTTGAAGATGGTGGATGGAATATTTTGCCGGCCACGCTAAAAGCAATGAATAAGGTTGGAATAGTAACGGCTCTTTGGACTAATGATCCCCCAAGATTTCAAGATCGTCATTTAAATAGTTTAAAAAAAAATGCATCTTATTATGACCATGTTTTTGTGACTGGATCGGAGGGGGTCGATTTTTTTAAAAATACTGTTAACTGTCTTCATTTGTTGCCGTTTGCATGTGATCCTGATTATCACAAACCTATGAAGATAACTAACTCCGTAAAAGATAGGTATAGTTATGATGTATGTTTTGTTGGCTCAGGATGGGAGGAACTATATCCCTATAGAATAAAGTTACTTGAGGGATTAACGGATTTTAAACTAGGGGTATGGGGACCTGGTTGGGAAACATTATCTTCGATGTCTCCATTAAAAAAATTTATCAATGGTGCTCACCTAAAGACAGCAGAATGGGTGAAACTATTCAGTACCTCAAAAATAGTATTCCATTCTCATTTCCAAGATCCTTTGAACTTAATGCCTAACTATCAAGTAAATCCAAGAGTTTTTGAGGCGCTAGCATGTGGCTCATTTCTTCTTGTTGATGATCAGAAGGATATTTCGTGCTTTTTTAAAAATGGCGAACACCTTGTTATCTATAAAGATATGAATGATTTGAGAGCTAGGGTAGCATATTATCTTAACAATGATGATGAAAGAAAAAGAATAGCAGATTGTGGAAGAAAAGAAGTTCTAAAGAAGCACACTTACAAACACAGGGTAAAGGATATCATCAACACCGTTACAAAGGGTTAACTTGAAACTACGCGATATTATAATCAGCATGATCGGAGAGAAGTCGTATATTCAAATTAAACATATTTTAAAAAGACTCCTTTGTCTTGCGCGGGGGGTCAAGCAAAGCGGCATCAATGTCTATATATCACCCCGCGCCGTCATCAAGAGAGGTCGAAAAATCAATTTGGGAGCAAATGTTGTCCTGGAGCGGGGTGCGACGCTCTGGGTTGATACAAATCAATCGTACATTTCTATTGGTGATGATTCTTATCTTTCCTCTCAATGTATTTTGAATACCTTTGATGGTTGGATCTCACTAGGGAGCAACTGCACAGTCAACAGTTATGCAATTCTGTATGGTCATGGGGGCCTTGAGATAGGCAACGATGTGAGGATAGCGCCCCAGGTGATGATAATGCCTATGAACCATATATCTAAAGATCCTCATGTACCGATACGGAAGCAGGGTATAAGGGCTCAAGGTATAAAGATAGAGGATGATGTCTGGCTGGGTGCCGGGGCCATCGTTTTGGATGGAGTGACCATCGGAAAGGGTTCTGTGATCGGCGCCGGCGCCGTCGTTACAAAGAATATTCCTCCCTACTCTGTGGCAGTCGGTGTTCCTGCCAGGGTGATAAAGAAAAGAGGTAAATAAAAAAATATAGAATACTTTAATTTCTGGGACGATCATTTTACGTTTTTCTTGATAACGCATGCTGGCCTTGAGCTTTTCTGTCTCGTTATGAATTCTATTTAATAAGGGGATATATGTTCGATGTTAGATAAGAGAAAATACAATATCCTCTACACGACCTCTTTTGCTCATATGATGGGGGGAGGGCAGCGGAGTCTCTATTATCTGATAAAACATCTGAACAAAGAGATCTATCACCCGATTGTTCTGTGTCCCGGTGCAGGCGAGCTTGCAGATAAGATGAGGGAGGCTGGCTCGGAAGTGGTTTTTCTGGATGTAGGCAGGATCAGATACTTAAACCCATTGGTAGTCAAAAAGTTCGTCTCTCTCGTAAAAGAAAGACAGGTAGCCCTTATCCACACCGATTCCACTACCGAGACCTTCTATGCCGGCATCGCCGCGAGGATGATGCGGATACCCCTTGTATGGCATATCCGGGTAAGCGAGCGTGAATGGTTTCTTGATAGGGTTCTCTCACTACTTTCAACGAGGTTGATCCTCGTTGCAAAAGCTATCGGCCGAAGATTTGCATGGCTGAGGGATCATCAAAAGATGGTCGTCATTTACAATGGTATTGATCTTGAGGAATTTGATCATTTCCCAATTACCTCTTCAATCAGAGAAGAATTTAACATCAGTAAAGAGACAGTGTTCCTTGGATGCATAGGACGGATTGAGGAGCGCAAGGGTCAGGAGTATCTTATTTCTGCCATGAGGAATATAAAGAGTGCCAAACTTATCTTGGTGGGGCGAGGAGATGATGGATACACAGGGAGAATGCAAAGTCTCTGCAATGAGCTTGGCATCTCCGATCGTGTTTTTTTTGCTGGCGCGAGAGATGATATTCCATCAGTCCTCAAGGAGATTGACATACTTGTCTTCCCGTCGATTGGCGGTGAAGGCTTCCCAAGGGTCCTCCTTGAGGCCATGGCAGCTCGAAGGCCTGTTATTGCAACGGACGATGCCGGCAATCCCGAGGCTGTTGAGGATGCCCTCACGGGCTACATTGTCCCGACTGCGAATAGTGCAGCTCTAACGGAGAAGATAAAGGAAATGGTTGCGGACAAGAAAAAGAGGAGGGCAATGGGACAGGCCGGCAGAAAAAGGCTTGAGGAGCTCTTTACGATTCAACAACATGTTAAGAGAATTGATGCTCTCTATCAGGGGATCCTTTCGAAAGAGCATAAGCCGGGTAAATTAAGCTAAAAATGAGCTACTAGTATGGTGAATAAATTACCCACTGTCGTCCAGTATGTATGTCTTCGTTGTAAGGGAGTGTTAAGAAAACAAAGGAATAGATTAGTTTGCGGCCAATGCGGCGCCTCCTGGGATGTTAAAGGCTCTGTACCCTGTTTTGTAAAAGATGCCCCGTATTGGGGAGAGCTTCCACAGGAGGAGATGAGAACGCTTATAAACGATGCCAAGAAAGGCTACTGGAAGGACGCGCTAAAAACAATTCCCCAAGAAAAGAGAGAGGAGATCATTTCATGTTGTTCCGATGAGACCAGGGGATGGTGGCGATATCTCCTGCCGGGAAAAGACAAAGGGAAGGTTCTGGATATCGGGGCTGGTCTGGGAGCAATAACCTTTTCACTGGCGAACGCTGGCTATGAGGTTGTCGCTATAGATTCCGTTATAGAGCGCGCTACCTTTCTCGCTATAAGAAGAGACCAAGATCGTATACGTAGTGTTCAGACGGCATGTGCCAGTGCTCTAGAGCTTCCCTTTCCTGAGCAATCATTTGATATAGTAATAATGAATGGAGTATTGGAATGGCTGGGGCTTTCGGAAACTTCTATTTCTCCTGATAAGGTTCAGAAAAGAGCGCTCCAAAATATATTTAATGTATTAAAACCCGATGGAATTCTCTATATAGCAATAGAAAATAGGATCTCTGCGATATATTTTTTAGGCTTCAAAGACCCACACAGCGGCCTGCGATTTGCTACGTTAATGCCGAGAAAAATGGCTGATTGGTACTCTCGTTTGCGACGGAGAGGAGGGTACAAAACATATATCTATTCTAAGTTTGGTTATCAAAAGATGCTTCAAGAAGCAGGATTCAAAGAGATCACATTCTTTTTACCTCTTCCGAGTTACAGGAATTTTCAGGTAATTGTTCCGATGGGGAGAAGCAAAATAGCGAAATATTGTTTCACGCATATTTGGAATATGAAGCGTTTACGGTTTTTAAAGATGATGGTGCATTTCCTGAAATTTCTACCGATAGGATTTTTTTTGGACTATTTCGCTCCTGATTACAGTATTCTTGCTAAGAAGTAGGAATCAAAGGTTGTTATATGATTAGATTACTGGAGAGCCATATTCGTGACCATTGGGATGATTTTAATCTTCCTTTCGTGCTCCCCACAAGATTTTTATTTCTCTTTGTAAAGGGTTTCAGGAAGACGATATTTTTCTTATTTAAGGATAATAATTCTCAACCATTTGCGGTTTTAAAGATAAGCGATGATCCTGTAGTTTTTGAGAGGTTAGAGAGCGAATATGAGACCTTGTCTTACTTATTCGCCAAAAAAACGATGACGAGAAACATACCTGCACCACTCGCATTCTTTGAGATGAGAGGTCACAAATGTGTTTTTGAATCCGCCTTAGGGGGTACCCCTTTAGTTTATTCTATTAAAGGAATAAGAACCAGGAGGGGATTGATAAGAATGCGGGAGATCTTTACCTGTGTCGTTGATAGTTTAATAGCTTTACACAGCCCCAGCTCGCCACATGAGAAGGATAAGAAAAAACAGGTTGTTGTTGAGCATGGTGATTTCAACCCATCAAATCTTTACATTTCGAGAAGTGGCATAAAGATTTTTGATTGGGAGTACTCTACACTTCATGGGGTGCCGATGAGGGACCTTTTAGACTTTTCGCTCAAGTATGTCCTTTTTGCGCGATATCTGGCGAAAGAGGTCAGACGGGAGCAGCCTGTTTTAAATGACTTTGAAGAGGCGTTTCTCGCAGGAACTACTCATAGTCAAATAATATGGGAGAATCTTAACAGGTATGGCGATAGAATGGACTTATCAAGATCATCTAAGCGAGATATCTTTTCTATCTTCGTCAGAAAGTATCTTGATGAACATGATGCGCGGGCTTGTCGTGAAATGTTAGATATTTTACTGTAGTCTTTATCTTTATATAGGCAATAGGAAATAGCAGGAAGACCATGATGGGTCTAAAATCACTCTTGAAAGATACCTACTTGAGGTCACGAAGAGCTTTATTATGGCTCTTTGTTTTCTTGAGAAAGACCATAGTCCCCTCTAAAAGTGAGATCAAGAGGCTTTTATTCCTCAGACATGACCGTATCGGTGATATGGTCCTATCGACCGCTGCCTTGAAGGCATTGAGGAGGGGCTATCCTCATGCGAAGATCACGGTCCTGGCCTCAGAGCGAAACTTCGATATCTTGAAACATAATCCCAATGTCGATGAAGTCCTTATCTACAAAGGGATCCCCTGGTTCCTCAGAGAGATACGTCCTCGAGGGTATGATCTGGTGATAGATCCCTTT
Source organism: Deltaproteobacteria bacterium RBG_16_54_11 (assembly GCA_001797905.1). Lineage (GTDB taxonomy): Bacteria > Desulfobacterota > B13-G15 > B13-G15 > RBG-16-54-18 > RBG-16-54-11. Next base: position 21,206 of record MGQS01000109.1, read on the forward strand.
GTGGCCTACGAGTTAAAACAGGCTTTGATGACATATCTGTCAGGAGGGAAATACCGAATAGGTTTTGAAGAGGCAGGCAGGGAGGTCTTCTTTAATGTCGGAGGTCCCGCGACTTCTCCGCCAAAGCGGATGGTCGATCATCTGCTAGACCTGGCGGTGCTGGCAGGGGGAAAGAGAGAGGGTTGCGAGCCGGAGGTCTTTTTGAGCGATACGGAGATACAATGGGCTAATGATGCCCTTGTTGAAAAAGAGATCCGCGCTCATGATTTAATTATTGCCATTCATCCTGGGGCGCACTATCCAAGTCAGCGGTGGCCCGCTGAGAGGTTCGGCGAGCTGTCAAGAACGATTCTTGAGCGAGGCGAGGCACAGGTCATCCTCCTGGGCAGCCAAGCTGAAGAGGTCCTTTTGCATGACGTCAAAAAGATTGCAGGGGATGGGATCCAGGTCTTTTCCGGCCTCAAACTCAGGGATCTTATGGCCTTAATAAACAGATGTGACCTTCTGGTGTGCAACAATTCAGGCCCCCTGCACATCGCATCGGCACTCAAGGTCCCCACTGTTTCTATGGTAGGGCCGACAGTTACCCCTTTATGGCTTCCCTATGGGGAAAACAATGTGGTGCTCAACAAGAGGCTTTCCTGCAGTCCGTGTAACAGGGCGCATTGTAAAGACCATGAGTGTATGGAATCGATAACCGTGGATGAGGTATTCGAGGCGGTGAGATCACAGATCGCTCACATCAGACCGAAAAGAAAGATAAAAGGACGGTCAATAGTAAAAAGACAGAATTGAGGTTCCATGCTCGCATGAAAAAACCGAAAAAAATCATCGTTGTTGATTTTGGAGGCGTCGGTGACCTGGTGCTTTCCATCCCTTTTTTGAGAGGGCTTAAAACAGCCTTTCCGTCAACTGAGGTATCTGTACTGTGTGCTGACAGGGCGGGGATGATTTTAAAGGAACAATCGTATATTAACAGGCTCTTCTTATCTCCCATAACCCTTCTTGGTCTCTTCAAGACAGGGCTCCAATTGAGAAAGAAAAGATTCGATATGGCCATCAATCTGATGCCTGAGACATCCTATTTCTCCGCTATCAAGATGTATCTCCTTTTCCTTTTGATCAATGCCAGGCAGTGGGTGGGAAGGAACACCGAAGGGAGGGGCTTTTTTTACGATATCAAGGTGCCGGAACAGAAAATGCAGATCGAGAATGAAGTCCTGCTGTACGGCAGGATTCTCAAGACCATATCAAATGAAGATTTTGAGAAGAGATTGGAGTTGCCTTGCTCAGAGGCGAATAAGAAAAGGGCAGGGGCTCTCTTATCGCGTGAGAGGAAATTGAGAAAATATCCTTTTGTTTTAGTCAACCCGGGCGCTGATTGGCCTGCAAAACGATGGCCTATTGAACGATATGCCGAGTTGGTGAAGCGGTTGAAAGAGTCGTTTCCACATTGCGAATTTGGGATCATCGGGACGCAGGCTGAAGGGGAGTTGGCCCATTTCCTCAAAGAGGCAGTTGGTGATAGGGTTTTTATACTTTCCGGGAAGACCCCGCTGGAGATCCTTCCTGCTGTCATGGAGAAGGCCTGCCTGGCGATAACCAACGACAGCGGCCCTGCCCACATTGCCCGGGCAGTTGGCACGCCGGTCGTAATCCTTGCGGGACCAAGCGCCCCTGCTTTTTTTACTATTCAAGGCAGGAAGGAAAGCCACGTTATATACCATCCCGTATCCTGTGCCCCCTGTCTGAAGGTGTCATGTGATACGATGTCTTGCTGGCAGGCGATATCAGTGCAAGAGGTTGTAGAGGTTGTATCCAAGATGCTGGAAAGAAAAATCAATGAGATTAATAACTAATATTGTCAACAAGTTACGCAATTTAATAGAGAAAAAAGATGAAGTAGAGGAGCCTTCCGGTGGTTTCTTATCCTACCGGATAAGACAAAAGGCTCTCTCTCTCATGAAGAACGACGGAAAATTGCTCGACATAGGTGCCGGTGAAGGGCTTCTTCTCAAGGCCTTTGGGTCAGCGGCGACAAAGTGGATTTATTGCATAGACCTGGAGAAGGGGCGGCTGGAGCAGGCTGCGAAACGATGTTCTGACACGAAGAGGAGCCTCTTTATCGTCGGCGACGGCAGGCATCTCCCCTTCAAGAATGATATTTTCGATGAGGTGACATTGCTGAACCTCTTTATGAATATCCCCGATAGAAGGGTCGTCGCTTCTTTGCTGAAAGATGCCTTGAGGGTCTGCAAGAATCAAGGGAAAATTATCTTTGATTATAGAAATATCTTGAATCCCTGGATTGTTACCTTATACAAGACCGTTAGATTCCATGACCCTGACATTAAACTTCCTCTGCGTGCGTTTACCAGAAGTGAGATGAAAGGTGTGTTACGCTCAGTAGGTATTCGAAAAGGCGTAGTCCATCATCCGATCCCCTCATGGTGGAGGGTTAATCCCCCTGTCTATCTCGTTGAGGTAAAAAAGGGGATAGAGGGCAAACAGTTATGACGATCGCTTCTATCGGGACCCCTGTCGGATTCAAGGATATGCTGCATGGGCTTCTCGCAAAGGGGGCAGTGGAAGGATTTGCGGGGACTATAGCGAACCAAACTCAGAGGAAGCATTGTCTCTTGACGAATTCAGGCACGACAGCCTATTTTCTCATCCTGAAGGCGTTGCAAAGGCTTTCAGGGAAAAGAGAGGTTGTACTCCCCGCCTATACCGCCCCATCCCTCATACTCCCCATCAAAAAGGCGGGGCTTATCCCGCGGCTCTGCGATATCGATCTCAAGAGTTTCAATATGGACCTCAAAGCCTTGCCTTCGGTGCTGAGTGATGACACCTTGGCAATCACGATCGTTCATATGTTTGGACTTCCCCAGTGGGTTGGGTCCTCCCCACAGAGGGAAAGGCTTTATAAAGATGTCTTCCTTATCGAAGACTTCGCTTCAGCCCAAGGTTCGGCGTTATACGGCAAAACAACCGGCTCCTTTGGCGATGTGAGTTTTACAAGCTTCAACAGGGGGAAAAACTTTGCTACCCTGTCCGGCGGAGCTATAGCGACGGACCGTGAGGATATCTATGGGCTTATAAGGAAAGAAGGGAGGCGATACCTGCAGGAGCCGGCCTTGATGGCGCGGATCGGCATCGCCTTCAAGGCCATCGCCCTCTCCCTGGCGGTGAGACCGTGGTTCTATACGACATTCCGGAGCCTTATTGCCCCATTCAAGTATCAAGGGCTCCATCATGCATTTGCCATCCATGCCTATACCAGTTTTCAGGCAGGCATGGGTGCTTCGGCCTTTACAGGGGCACGATTCATCTTCGAACGGAGGTTCCAGAACGGTCTCTACCTTCACCGGGCGCTCGCCGGGATTGCCGGGATAACCATACCGGCCATACCCGAAGGGTCTATCCCCGCCTTTAACCAGTTTCCCCTTCTGATAGACGATCCCCATAAGAAGGATCGCGTCTTAAATGCCCTGGTGAAGAGCGGGATTGAGGCCACAACCCTTTATCCTGAGCCCATCCATAGGGTATATGATCTCGGCTATGACCGGCGAAATGATCCCTTTCCCAAGGCAACGTATCTCTCCAGGAGGCTCATCCTCATCCCGACCCACCCCTATGTTGCCGAAAGACATCTCAAGAGGGCGGTGGATACCGTCCTGATGTCTTTGTAAAATATTATCCGCGCGATATAGCGGGGCACAAGTTACCGCATGATAGCCTCAGAATAATAACAGGATTAATCGATGCACGGGAAAAAGGAAATAGTCAGATCTGCGCTGTTAAAGGTTTTCGGCCCCACCGAGGCAGAGGTAAAGGAGATCCTACAGGGCATCGGAGTGGGTATCGAAATCGCCTATCTCCTTTCCTTCCCTGAGATACACCTCAAGGTGGTTGTGCGAGGGGCAAACAAAGAGGAGGTTGAGGAGAGGCACAAACGCAGTGAGGCTGAAATTGCTAAGCGCCTGGGGATCTATCTATTCGGCCGAGGGGATGAGGTTATGGAGGGTGTCGTCGGGAGGCTCTTGAGAGAAAAAAAGGCGACCATTGCCGTGGCGGAGTCGTGCACCGGAGGGCTCATCGCCCACCGCATCACCGAGATACCGGGGAGCTCCGCTTACTTCCTCCACGGGGTGGTGGCCTATAGCAACCAGGCAAAGGAAGCGCTTCTCGGGGTTCCGCTCGCGATCTTAGAGCGCTATGGGCCGGTGAGCAAAGAGGTTGCCGAACGAATGGCAACAGGGGTGAGGGAAAGCAGCAAGGCCACGATAGGGCTGGCCACCACCGGCATTGCCGGACCGGCAGGCGGGACCCCTGCGACCCCTGTGGGCAGGGTCTTTGTCGCCCTGGCGACGGAGGCACTACGCGAGGTTAAACAATACGATTTATGCGACGATCGGCATAGGATAAAGCTTATGGCGTCAGAGCTCGCCCTGGATAGGGTGAGAAGGTATCTTTTAGGCATTTGACCTTGAAGGCCTCTGCCTCTTAAACCTATTCCCTAATAAAACTCACATCGCCTTTCCCTGCCCGCAACACCCGAGGGTAGTCATCGGTAAGATCGACGATACTGGAGTGCGCTGCCACAATAGTTCCTCCATCGATGACCAGATCGAGGGCCTTCCCGAACATCTGGTCGATCTCCTCAGGGTCGCTATAGAGGCTCTCATCGGGTCTTATAACGCTCGTGGTGATGATGGGGTGCTCAAGCTCCCTCACCAGGGCAAGGGAGATATTATTATCAGGGACCCTGATACCGACGGTCTTCTGGTTTGTCAGCATGATCTTGGGGACCAGCTTGGTGGCCTCTAAGATAAAGGTATAGGGGCCGGCGATGAGTGCTCGCATAATGCGATAGGCGTAATCGGGGACATGGGCATAATTGCTGATGTCCTTGAGATCTGCGCAGATGATGCTGAGGCGCTTATTCTTGCTGTGTTTCTTGAGGCGATGAACCCGTTCTATCGCATCCTTTTGATACAGATCGCATCCCAGGCCATAGATGGTATCGGTGGGATAGGCGATAACCCCTCCCTCCTTCAGAACGTCCACCACCTTGCGGATGAGCCTCGGTTGAGGATTTTTCGGATTGATTTTGATGATCATGAGCCCTCGCCCCCTTTTAGGTGATCATTGCAACGCTGATTCACCAGTTTTTGCTTATGGTCTCGCGCCTCACCAATAACGATATAATTATATGGATACTCCGTGCAAAGGGCAAGGGAGATCTGCCGCTACAATGGTTACCGTAAAGGCGTTCCCGCCCGGAGCTAAAAACAAAGCCTTTCAAGCCTCAGTCATACTGATATCCCCGCCCCACGCACTGCGAACATAATGAGGCGCTTCCCCCGCAGCCTATATATAGTGCAGACCTTTAAGTGTGATCTTCTAAATACCTCAAAAAAGTCAAAATTTCATAACAAAAAACTAACAGAAAAATAATACTAAATTAACAATTAAAACTTATACATATATCAATATATGAGAAAAAATAAGAAGAAAAGCGAGGTACAGTTATGATACGAGCAGATTTACATGCGCATTCGAAATATTCGGAACATCCTTCCGAGTGGTTCCTTCAGCGCTTAGGCGCCCAGGAGTCCTATGTCGAACCGGAGTTCATATACAGGACTGCAAAGGCCAGAAACATGGATCTGGTCACCATCACCGACCATAACAGGATAGATGGTTCAATTATTCTGCAAGGCTTGCATCCTGAAGACACCTTCACCGGCGTAGAATCCACCGTATATTTCCCTGAGGACGGCTGCAAGGTGCACATCCTCGTCTATGGTTTAAGCGAGGACCAGTTCAGCTGCATACAAAAGATAAGAACCGATATTTACGAGATGCGGGCTTTTCTCAAGCAAGAGGATCTGGCCCATGCCGTTGCTCACGCCACGTATGCTGTGAACGGTAAGATATCTATAGAACATCTGGAGAAACTGATACTGCTTTTTGATGTTTTTGAAGGTATAAACGGAGGCAGAGAAGAGATCCATAATACCGTCTGGCTAAAAACGCTATCCTCTCTCACCCCTGAACATATCGCCAGGCTTTATGAAAGGTACAGGATTGAACCCTTCAGCGATACACCGTGGATAAAAGGATTTACCGGCGGGTCCGACGACCATGCCGGACTTTTTAATGGACAAAGCTATACCACGGCCGAGATCAAAACAGCACACGTAAAGGATTTCCTCGATTGCATAAAGAACAAAGCAAGCATGCCGGCAGGAAGACACAACGATTACCAGTCGCTTGTTTTTATGGTCTACAAGGTAGCCTACGACTTTTCCAAACAGAAGAATGCAGGCAAGATATCGGGCACCATATTAAGCCAGCTGTTCAATCTTATCTTTGAGAAGCAGAAATTGGGGTTGAAAGATAGACTTAAGATAAAAAGACTGAAATCGATAGCGAAAAAGGACCCCAATTCTGAGATATATCTGCTGCTTTATGAGCTTGTAGATGAATTAAGGCCCGATAAAAAACTTACCATCAACGAAAAACTCAATATAGTGCATGATAAGATAGCGAAAATAGCAGATGCGTTTTTGTATAGCTTTTTCAACTCATGTACAAATGATCTTAGAACCGGAGACCTCATTGGCATTATAAAGAACATATCTGCGGCAATCCCGGGGATTTTCCTGTCCATTCCGTTTTTCAGCTCGCTGAACCATATGCATGATAACCGTGATCTTCTGGAAGAATTGGGCAGGAGGTTTGCTATCGGCAGTTCCAAAAAAACAAAATCGGTGCTCTGGTTTACCGACACCTTGGTAGATCTTAACGTTGTATCGACGACGCTCCAGCAGCTGGGGTGGCTCGCTCACAACAAGAACCTTGACCTGAAAATAGTGACCAGCCTCAGAGAAGAGGAAATGCACGCCTCGTTGTCGCCCAATATCGTAAACCTCCCTCATATATATTGCATCAAGATACCCGACTACGAATCATATGAGCTTAAGATACCGTCCATACTGAAGTCGCTGGAGATTATATACGATTTGAAGCCAGATGAGATCTATATATCGACACCAGGCCCTATAGGTCTGTTGGCGCTTCTTGCATCGAAACTACTCAAGGTGAAATGCACCGGCATATATCATACTGATTTCGCCGCGGAGGTTTCAAAGATAATAGAAGACGAATCTGTCAGCAGACTTTTGGGGAACGTCGTTAAATGGTTCTACGACAAGATGGATGAGATAGGAGTCTTCACGGAAGAGTATATCAAGCTACTCGGGGACAGGGGGTTTAATACCCGCAAGATGAGGATATTTAATAAAGGCATAGATTCGGCCCTGTTCTATCCGCTCAGCACCAAGGGTGTAGAGGTTGCCAAGAAGAAAGAAATACCCGACGGGATAAACCTGCTGTATGCCGGCAGGGTCTGAAAAGACAAGAATATCGATTTCTTGCTTGATGTTTACAGAGAATTAGCCACGCATTAAGATAGTTTTCACTGCTGGTACAAGCACGAGTCTTTGCCCTTAGGCATTTCTCTATACTAAAAATTTGCAAAAGCTTGATTATCTGTTAGAATAAGAACAAATATTTTTATTACGGAGACCGTCATGCCTGGCGAAAAGATCCTGGTGGTTGACGACGAGGAAGACATCCGTGAGTTGGTGAGGTATAACCTCGCCCGAGAAGGATATCAGGTAACCACCGTTGGCTCAGGGGAAGAGGCGCTGAAACAGGCCGGCGCAAAGCTGCCCAACCTCATTGTCTTGGATCTGATGCTGCCGGGGATTGATGGTTTTGATGTCTGCCGACAACTAAAGAGCGATCCCCGCACGGCTCATATCCCCATTGTGATGCTCACGGTCAAGGGGGAGGAATCCGACATTGTGGTCGGCCTGGAGCTGGGGGCAGATGACTACATTACCAAGCCCTTTAGCCCCAAGGTGCTCCTGGCGAGGTTAAAGGCCGTTCTGCGGCGGAGAGAGAAGGAGCCCATCGGCGAATCCGATGTCATGACTATCGGTGATTTGACGATCCATCCCGGTCGCCATGAGGTGTTGGTACAGGGGAAACCCGTCAAGCTCACATCCACTGAATTTCGTATTTTGCATCTCATGGCCCGAAAACCAGGTTGGGTCTTCACCCGTTTTCAGATCGTCGATGCCGCCCGCGGGGAAAATATCGCGGTGACCGATCGATCGGTGGACTTTCACATTACTTCCCTGCGGCGAAAGCTTGGTCCCTGTAGTGATTATATCGAGACCGTTTGGGGGGTAGGGTACCGCTTTAAGGAATAACCATATGCGCAGAAAAAGGCTCCTTTGGAAACTCTATCCGTCTTATGTGGTGATTATCCTGATCTCCATTATTACCGTGGGGATCTATGTCTCAACGGCATTGAAAAATTTTTATCTGCACAAAACAGCCGATGATCTTGAAGTTAGGGCGCGTCTTATCGAGAGAGAGGCCTCGGCGACCTTCAGCAAAGAGAACAAAAAATCACTCGATGCACTGTGCAAAACACTCGGCAAGGCCGCTTCGACCCGCATAACCCTGATCCTTCCTTCCGGTGAGGTCGTGGGTGACTCCGACGAAGACCCACAGGCGATGGAGAACCACGCCGGCCGCCCGGAGGTAAAAAAAGCCCTTGCAGGACAAACAGGTATCTCCACCCGATATAGCGTAACCCTTCAGAAAGAGATGATGTACGTAGCAATACCTGTCAAAAAAGAGGGAGGTATTATTGTCGGGACGGTCAGGGTATCTATCCCTATTATTGCAATCGATACGGCCCTGCGCGCTATCTATGGGAAGATCGCCCTCTTTGGGGTATTTATGATCATCTTGACTGCGGCGCTAAGCCTCTTTATTGCCAGACGTATCAGCCAACCCATAGGAGAGCTAAAACGGGGCGCACAGCGTTTTGCCCAAGGAGACCTTACGCACAGGCTCTTTGTCGCCGGATCCAGGGAGCTGGGCGAGCTTACTGAGGCGCTGAACAAGATGGCTCTACAGCTTGGTGAAAAGATCCGCATGATCACCGAGCACCGCAATGAGTTAGAGACCATCCTTTCCGCTATGAGAGAGGGGGTGTTGGCTTGTGATGCCGATGAGCGCATTATCACGCTCAATCAAGCCGCCGGATCTCTTCTGGGGATCGATCTCTCAACCGCAAAGGGGCACACGGTTCAAGAGATAGTCAGAAACGCCGATCTCCAACGCTTCGTCGGCGGGATTCCTTTAGGTCAGGGGGAGGTGGCAGCTGAGATCATCCTCCATGGCCCCGAGAAAAAATTCCTCCAGCTCAGCGGTACGGTGCTGCGTGATAGCGAAGGGAAGGGTATCGGCGCCCTTGTTGTTCTCAGTGACACAACCAGACTTCGGCATCTCGAGAACATAAGGCGTGAGTTCGTGGCCAACGTCTCTCATGAGCTCAAGACACCCATCACCTCTATCAAGGGGTATGTCGAGACGTTGCAAGAAGGGGCCATCGACGACAAAGGGAATGCCCGAAAGTTCCTCGAGATCATTTTCAAGCAAGCAGATCTTTTACATGCGCTCGTCGATGATTTGTTGAGCCTCTCCAAGATTGAACAGGAAGCTGAACGGGAAGAGGCGCACTTGGCCGAGGAACCGGTGATGCCAGTCATTGAAGCTGCTATTGCCGCATATGAGACAAGGGCCCGTGATCGCCGCATACAGGTGACCTTGCACTGTACCGATGATGTCGTTGTTATGGCCAACGCCCAACTGCTTGAGCAGGCAGTGGGGAATCTTCTTGATAATGCCATTAAATACAGTGAGCCTGGAGGTACGGTAGAGATTGAAGTAACCAAAAACAAGCACGAAGTTACCATAACAGTCGGCGATTGTGGATCAGGCATAGCCCCGGAGCACCTCCCCCGGCTTTTCGAACGGTTCTACCGGGTGGACAAGGGGAGGAGCCGAGAGCTGGGGGGCACCGGGCTGGGCCTCGCCATTGTTAAACATATCATCCAGGCCCATGGTGGCGATGCCACCGTGGAAAGCACCCCCGGCAAGGGAAGTGCATTTACCCTACACCTGCCAAGGGCCTGACTCAAATTTCATATCCCTCTTAATTCACATAAAATTCTCATCCATCCCTCATACCCTTCTCACATTGGCTGCGTATTGTATACGGCATATGAGTTCATTGGGAAAGGAGGGATGCAGTGGAAATGCCCCTAGAATCCTGACACTTTTCTAACAAAAAACTAACAATTATTGTTAAACTTAACTCAAGGAGGAAAAAAATGAAGGTAAAAGGTCTTGCTATGGCTGTTTTTGCTTTGCTCTTGCTTATGGCAGGCTCAGTCCAGGTAGGGAATGTGGTCATCACGGGAATGCTGAGCCCTGCCTGGTCTCAGGAGAAGATCATCAAGATAGACGGGTCGAGCACGGTCTATCCTATTACCGAAGCTGTTGCCGAGGAGTTTCAGAAGGCGAAGAAAGGAACGGTAAAGGTAACCGTCGGCATCTCTGGAACAGGTGGAGGTTTTAAAAAATTTTCCCGAGGAGAGACTGATATCTCTGATGCATCGAGACCCATTACCCAAAAGGAGATCGAGGCCTGCAAAGAGGCCGGCATCCAGTATATTGAGCTTCCCGTTGCCTATGACGGCTTGGCCGTGATGGTCAACCCGAAGAACAGCTGGGTGACCTCCATGACGGTAGCACAACTTAAGCGGATTTGGGAACCGGCGGCAGAGGGAAAAGTGACGAAATGGAGCTACGTAAACTCTGCCTGGCCCGATGTAGCTCTCAAGCTCTACGGTCCAGGGGTTGACTCGGGGACCTTCGACTATTTTACCGAGGCCATCGTCGGAAAGTCCAGGGCAAGCAGAGGCGATTTTACCGCCAGCGAAGACGACAATGTACTGGTACAGGGGGTCGCCTCAGACAAGGGTGGCCTGGGGTTTTTCGGCTATGCCTACTATGCAGAAAACTCCGATAAGCTGAAATTAGTAGCGATTGACGGCGGGAAGGGCCCCGTTCTACCTTCGGAGAAGACAGTGATGGATGGGACTTACTATCCTCTCTCCAGGCCGATCTTTATCTATGTCAATAAGAAATCCGCCCAGAGGCCTGAGGTAAAAGAGTTCGTAGACTTTTATCTAAAAAATGCACCGACCTTGGTGAAACAGGTAAAGTACATTCCCCTTCCGGATATGGCCTATAAACTTGCTGCGGAAAGATTCTCAAAAAGGGTAACGGGCACCGTCTTCGGGGGTGAAGCCAAGGTGGGAGTGAAGATCGAGGATCTCCTTAAATTAGAGAAAAAGAAATAAGGCACCCGTGAAACGTAAGATATCCACCAAGATTAAAGAGAGGGGCATTGAGGGGCTGCTGCTCCTCAGTGCCCTTTCTTCTATTATGATCACCCTGAGCATCGTCTTTATCCTTTTCTATGAGGCCCTGGGATTTTTTAAAGACGTATCCGTATGGGAGTTTCTTACCGGAAGACGGTGGACCCCCCTCTTTGCCAACCCCAAATTTGGCATACTGCCCCTGGTGACTGGTACTCTCTTGGTCACCGGGATTGCGGTAGCAGTGGCCTTGCCAGTGGGGCTCATTGTTGCCGTCTATCTCAGTGAATACGCCCCCTTCAAAATCAAGGAGGTGGTCAAGCCTATCCTGGAGCTCCTGGCCGCTGTCCCCACCGTCGTCTACGGTTATTTTGCCCTGCTCTTCCTCACACCCATCTTACAGCAGTTGATCACGACGCTCTCCGGATTCAATGCCTTAAGCCCTGGGATCATCATGGGCATCATGATCATTCCGTATGTCAGTTCGGTGAGTGAGGATGCCATGAAGGCAGTTCCCATGCATATCAGAGAAGGGTCTTATGCAATGGGGGCCACAAAGTTTCAGACTGCTTTCAAAGTGGTCATCCCTGCTGCCTTTTCCGGGATTGCCGCCGCCTTTATTGTAGGCATATCAAGGGCCATTGGAGAAACGATGGTTGTGGCCATTGCCGCGGGCATGATGCCCAATTTCACGTTTAATCCCATTGAACCTATCCAGACCTTGACTGCGTATATCGTCGGCGTCAGTTTAGGAGACGTTCCCCATGGTACCATCGAATATAAGACCATCTTTGCTGCGGGGATTACGCTATTTCTGATGACCCTCGTGCTGAATATTCTTGGGTTCTGGTTCAGGAAAAGGATTAGGGAGGTCTATTAGATATGCAAGCAACTGAGCAGCCTGAAATCCTCGAAATGAGGAAGAGGATCTCCTCGAACAAGCTTCGGGACCACATCTTTTGGATCGTCGGATTATTCTCAACCCTCATCGGCTTCGCCCTCCTTTTTACGCTCATCATCGATCTCTTCATTGATGGTTTCCCGAGGCTGAGCTGGCACTTTTTTACCTCCTACCCATCCCGATTTCCGGAACAGGCAGGGATTCTTTCCGCCTGGGTTGGAACGATACTGGTGATGATGGTGACTGCAGCCGCAGCCGTTCCTTTAGGGATTGCCGCCGGGATATACTTGGAGGAATATGGAAAGAAGAATTGGCTAACCCACCTCATTGAGATCAATATGAATAATCTTGCCGGGGTCCCTTCCATCATCTATGGCCTCTTGGCCCTCTGGTTGTTCGTCTATTTCTTAAAATTTGGAGAGAGTATTCTGACCGGTGGGTTAACGCTGGGTCTCTTGATCCTCCCCATGGTAGTGATTGCCACACGGGAATCCATCCGAGCGATCCCCAATTCTATTCGCGAGGCATCCTATGCCCTGGGTGCTTCGAAATGGCAGACCATCAAGGATCACATCATCCCTTATTCCGTTGGCGGAATCCTGACAGGCATGATCATTGGGCTGTCCAGGGCCATTGGAGAGACAGCCCCCATTATTACGGTAGGCGCCCTAACCTTCATCGCCTTTCTTCCTTCATCACCTGTCACTTCAGGGTTCCCTTTTCTTTCTTTCAAGTGGCTCCTTGACCCCTTTACCGTCATGCCCATCCAGATGTTCAATTGGATATCCAGGCCACAGACCGCATTCCACCTGAATGCGGCAGCTGCCGGGATCGTCCTCCTGGTGATGACCCTCGTGATGAACGGATTTGCTATCTATGTCAGATACCGGTTCAGAAAGAGAATAAAGTGGTAACATGGCAGGATTGGTGCCGGGTATGATCCCTGAAAAACTTAAAGCTGAAGTCAAAGGCCTCAATTTTTATTACAACGATCTTAAAGCCCTTAAGGACATCCATCTGCCGATAGCCAATAAACTGATTACCGCCTTGATCGGGCCTTCCGGCTGCGGCAAAACAACCTATCTTCGCTGTTTTAATCGCATGCACGACCTTTATCCGAACAATCGTTACGAGGGTGAGATCATCTTATACCCTGAGCGAGTTAATATCGTCGACCCGCGGATAGATCCTATCGAGGTGCGGATGCGGATCAGTATGGTTTTTCAGAAACCCAACCCCTTTCCCAAAACGGTCTTTGAAAATGTTGCCTATGGCCTGAGGGTCAGGGGGGTAAATAAAAAATGCCTCTTAGATGAAAAAGTGGAAAAGGCATTGAAACAGGCAGCCCTCTGGGATGAGGTGAAAGACAGGATAGATGACCTCGCTTTCAATCTTTCCGGGGGGCAGCAGCAACGCCTCTGTATCGCGAGGGCGCTGGCGACCAATCCCGAGATCCTCCTCTTCGATGAACCTACCTCTGCCCTTGATCCTACGGCTACAGCAAAGATCGAAGAACTGATCCTACAACTCAAAAAAGAAGTGACCATTATTATTGTTACGCACAATATGCAACAAGCAGCACGTGTCTCTGATTATACGGCGTTCATGTATCTGGGAGAGATCATCGAGTTCGATAGAACGGATAAGGTCTTTACTCGACCATCGCAGAAGTTAACCGAGGAATACATAACGGGCCGCTTCGGCTAAGAGGGAGAGCGATGAAGAGACATCTGGAACGGGAACTCGCAAAGATCAGAAAGAAGATCCTCAGCTTAAGTGCCATGGTAGAGGGGAATATCGAGAAGGCCATACTATCCCTTACGCGGCATGAGATTAAGCTGGCGCAAGAGGTTATCGAGAGCGATCACGAGATCGATCATTTTGAGGTGGAGATAGAGGAGGATTGTCTCAAGATCCTTGCCCTCTATCAGCCGGCGGCCATCGATTTGCGATATGTGGTGGGGATCTTGAAGATGAATAACGATTTGGAGCGCATGGGTGATTTGGCCGTCAACATCGCCGAGCGCTCGGCCTATCTGGCTGACAAGAAGGGGACAAAGCTCTTTCTTGATTTTACGCAGATGGGGGAAAAGACCATCGCCATGGTAAAAAAGGCCTTAGACTCTCTCATCAAGATGGATGCCACTATGGCCAGGGAGGTCTGCGCCGCCGACGACGAAGTGGATGAGATGAACAGAAAGATACTCCTCCTCATTCAGGATTACATCGAAAAAAACCCCCACGAGGTAAAGATTCTCATTCATCTCCTCCTCGTCTCACGCCATTTGGAGCGTATTGCCGATCAAGCCACCAATATTGCCGAGGACGTGATCTACATGATTGAGGGTGTCATCATACGCCATCGCGCAGAGGACTATACCCGCCACGATTAATATCACAATAATAGTTGATTTTTCGCTCAAAAACGAATAGTATTGCCTGATCGCCGGTTATGGCGATAAGATATACTATTTTTATTATTTTTGTCCGTTAAAAAGGACAAAAAGGTCAGGGAGTTATGAAGGTCCAGTTTCTCGATTTAAAGGCCCAATATAGCAAAATCAAAAAGGATATCGACCAGGCCGTTGCAGAGGTCATCTCGGAACAGCATTTTATCCTGGGACCCAAGGTGGAGGCCTTGGAAGAGACCATAGCTGCCTATTCCTCTGCCCGTTATGGCATAGGGGTAGCCTCAGGCAGCGATGCCTTGGCCTTGTCCCTGCTGGCGTTGGGTATAGGATCCGGCGACGAGGTGATTACCACCCCCTTTACCTTTTTCGCCACGGCCGGCTCTGTTTCTAAGGTAGGGGCGAAGCCCGTGTTCGTCGACATCGATCCCAAGACGTACAATCTGGATCCCGGCCAAATAGAGGAGCGCATAACATCAGCGACCAAGGCCGTCATGCCTGTACACCTCTTCGGTCAATGTGCGGATATGGAGCCCATTAATGACCTGGCGCGAAGGCATAACCTCTGGATTATTGAGGATGCCGCCCAGGCCATTGGCTCCGACTACAAAAAGGATTCTGCCCCTTCCCAAAGGGCGGGGAGCATCGGGGATGTGGGGTGTTTCTCCTTCTACCCCTCCAAAAATTTGGGGGGATTTGGTGATGGGGGGATGGTGACCACCAATGACGATGAGTTGGCGCAGCGCCTCAAACTCCTCAGGGTACATGGCGCTTCGTCCAAATATTACTATCAATCCATCGGGGTCAACAGCAGGTTGGATGCCCTGCAAGCCGCCGTCCTCCTGGCGAAATTTCGCTATCTGGAGGAGTGGACGGACAAGAGGCGGGAAAACGCCGCTTATTACAATCAGCTCTTCGAAGAGTCGGCTCACCAAACCCTCGGCATAGAGCTCCCCTCTGTCCAATACAACAACCGACATATCTATAATCAGTATGTCATTAGGGTTCCCCAGAGGGATGAAATCAGGGAGTTCCTCACCCATGAAGGGATCGGCACCGATGTCTATTATCCCCTTCCCCTGCACCTGCAGGGATGCTACCGGGACCTCGGCTATAAAGAAGGTGATTTTCCCCATGCGGAGAAGGCTGCACAGGATACCCTGGCCCTTCCCATCTATCCCGAGCTCACCGGGGAACAACAGGAATATGTGGTCTCCAAGGTAGCGGAGTTTTTCCGCACGTTCATCGTATGATTGCCTCACAGGTAAAAAGGCTGGATTACTTTTGGGCCGCCCTTTCGGGGGCCCTTTTGGTTTTGAGCTTTCCCGTCGTTGCTCTCTGGCCCCTCGCCTGGTTCTTTTTGGTGCCTCTCTTATTGTGCACCCGAGGTAAACATGGCAAGGACGCCTTTCTTTTGGGAGCCTTTGCCGGCGTGATTGCCTATCTCGGGCTCATCTACTGGGTAGTCGTGGCTGTCCATAGGTACGGCAATATACCTCTTCCTCTCGCCATCCCTGTCCTTCTCCTGTTGGTCATCTACCTCAGCCTTTATTGGGGTATCTTTGCCTTTTTCGCCTCCTTCTCGAAAGAAAAAGGGGAGTGGATAGTGCTCTTGGCCTTTCCCGCCCTCTGGGTGGGGTTAGAGTACCTGCGTTCCTTTTTGCTCAGTGGCTTTCCGTGGGCCTTGGTCGGCTATTCTCAGTACATGAATACCGCTTTCGTACAAATAGCTGATATAACCGGAGTCTATGGGGTCTCTTTTCTGTTGATCTTGATCAATACCCTTCTTTTTCTTTGGCTTGTCCGTTGGAAAGAGAAGAAGAAGGTGCCTATTCAAGGCGCCATTTTCACCGTGGTCTTGATTGCCCTGACCTTTGCCTATGGCTATTGGAAGATTAATCGCCCCGTGAAGGCTGAAACGGGGTTGATGGTTGGGGTCGCACAGGGGAATATCGCGCAGGATGTCAAGTGGGATAGCGCATTTCAAAAGAAGACAGTGGCGATCTACCGTGCATTATCGCTTCAACTTAAAGAGCAATCGCCGGGGCTCATCGTCTGGCCTGAGACAGCTGTGCCCTCCTATTTCCCCTCAGGTACAGAGTTGGATGACAGGGTAATGGGTGTCCCTCAGGAAACGGGAACGTACCTCCTCTTCGGAAGTCTTTCTGCGAAAAAAAAGAAAAAGGAGATAACGGTCTACAATAGCGCCTATCTTCTCTCTCCTCAGCGACGTATCATCGGACGATACGATAAGATGCACCTGGTCCCCTTTGGCGAATATGTCCCCCTGTCTTCTCGTTTCCCCATCTTCAATACCCTGGCCGGCATTGGGAACATCGATCCAGGCGAAGAAACAGTACTGTTCCGCCTCCCCCGCGGCAAGTTCGGTGTCTTGATCTGTTTCGAGGTGATCTTCCCTGAACTGTGCCGGGAGTTTGTCCGTAATGGGGCCGACTTCATGGTGACTATCACCAATGATGCCTGGTTCGGCAAGACATCCGCGCCCTATCAACACCTTTCCCAGGCGACCTTCAGGGCCATAGAAAACCGCCTGTGGCTGGTCAGGGCTGCCAATACCGGGATAAGCGCATTCGTTGATCCCTGGGGAAGGATCCAAAAGTCCAGCACTCTCTTTACGCCGGCAATCTTGACGGAGGAGATAAAATTCAAGGCTAACACAATGACCTTCTATACGAGGTATGGTGACCTCTTTGCTATTGCCTGCTCTCTGCTGGGGATGGGCCTGATAGGCTATATCGTGCTCAAAAAGCAAGTAATCTGGTTTTGACGACGGATAGAACCTATTGGGGTCAAACAGGATAGTATCGGCCCACAAGACAAAGACGGGCCCGCGACCATCAAAGCCAGATCTTCCCTCATTGGAGATGTTTGGATACTTTTTTTAAGGTTGACAAATAAGATTTAATATATTAAATATTATCTTTTACTGTCCAGAAAGAAGGTAAGGAATACGGATGATGAAGACCGCGCATATGAGGAAAAAGGACGTCGAAAAAACATGGTATCTGATCGATGCCAATGGCAAGGTCTTGGGAAGATTGGCCAGTGAGATTGCAAAGATCTTGAGAGGCAAAAACAAGGCTATCTTTAGTCCCCACGTGGATACAGGGGACTTCGTGATCGTGGTAAATGCGGAGAAGGTTAGGCTGACAGGCGACAAGCTCCAGGACAAAGTATATTATCATCACTCCGGTTACCCGGGCGGGCTGAAGGCCATCGTCGCCGAAAAACTGTTATCCAAAAAGCCGGAAGAGTTGCTCAGACGGGCAGTAAAAGGAATGCTGCCGAAGAACAAGTTGGGAAGCAAGGTCTTCAAAAAATTGAAGGTCTATGCCGGTCCGAAGCATCCACATGAGGCGCAGCAGCCGGAACAACTCCAGCTTTAAATAAGCGGTCTTGAGGAGACTATATCATGGTTGAAGAGAAGTACTATGCTACGGGTAAGAGGAAGACGACAGTGGCGCGGGTTTGGCTGAAACCTGGGGCGGGGACAATTGAGGTCAATAAAAGGGCCTTTAATGACTATTTCCCCAGGGAGACGCTGAGGATGACTATCCAGCGGCCCTTTGAATTGACCAATACCATGGGACAGTTCGATGTCTATGTCAATGTCAATGGGGGGGGGATGTCGGGACAGGCAGGAGCTATTAAACATGGTATCTCCAAGGCCCTGTTGACCTATAATGAGAAATATAGGGAGGTGTTGAAAAAGGCCGGCTTTATTACCCGTGATCCGAGAGTAAAGGAAAGAAAGAAATACGGACAGCGCGGAGCCAGAGCTCGATTTCAATACTCGAAGCGATAGGTTAGCCAACCAGGGGAGGTTAACCTCCCCTTTTTTATTTTTTATAACCGGGGGGAATGGTGAAGATAGGAATCATCGGTGCCAGTGGTTATACAGGGCAGGAACTGGTGCGGGTCTTGGCGCGGCATCCGAAGGTCGAGATCACCTCGGTGACCTCCGAGCGATTCGCGGGTGCGGCCATAGCCGACATATTTCCTTCCTTGAAAGGCCTTATCGATCTTCGCCTCAGCGAGCTGTCGGTCCAGCGGATCGCCGGAGAATCGGACTTTATCTTTGCGGCGTTGCCCCATGGGACGTCGATGGGTGTCGTAAAGGAATGTATCAAAGCGGGGAAGAAGGTTGTAGACCTCAGCGCTGATTTCAGGCTGAAGGATCCGGATCTCTATGAACGATGGTACGGAAAACACTCCTGCCCTGATCTCCTGCAGGAGGCGATATATGGACTCCCCGAACTATATCGAGATGAGATAAAAGGGGGGCAGTTGGTGGCCAATCCCGGGTGCTATCCGACCGGGGCCATCCTTGCCCTAGCCCCCCTGTTGGAACAAGGGATGATATCTCCTGTGGGTATTATAATCGATGCCAAGTCAGGGGTCAGTGGCGCTGGGAGGAATCCCTCTATGACAAATCTCTTTGGTGAGGTGGCAGAGGGGTTGAAGGCCTATGGCGTTGCCAAACACCGCCATGCCCCGGAGATGGAGCAGGAACTCAGTTCGCGTGCAGGCAAACAGATCCATATCCTCTTTGTCCCCCACCTGATCCCCATTAATAGGGGTCTGTTGTCCACCATCTATGCCCGCACGAACGGAGAGCTTTCGACTGAGCAGGCATACGGTGTGTTGCGGCGGCGCTATGGCAAGGAGCCTTTCGTACGCCTCTGTTCACCAGGGGCATTTCCTGCCACCATGGAGGTACGGGGGTCCAATTATTGTGATCTGGGGGTCATGGTGGATGAACGCTCAGGGCAACTGATCGTCATCTCCGCCATCGACAACCTGGTAAAGGGCGCCTCCGGGCAGGCCGTCCAAAACATGAATATTATGTGCGGCTTCCCGGAGACCATGGGCTTGGAGCAGATCCCTCTCGCCCCGTGAGGGTTTCCTCAGTCTTCTTTCACCTCAGCGGTTGCAGGGAGGAGCGGTTTTATCTTGATGAGAGTCCCCACGGGCGGGGCGTCTAATTCATCCATCCCATTAAATCGTTTGATGTCATCGGCATATTTGGTCGACTGGTAAAACCTGGCGGAGATTGCTTGAAAAGTATCTCCGCTCTTTACCATGTACACCTTCAGCCTATGGAGCGGTATCAGCGCTGCTTGCTGAGAGGAAAGGAGACGGAAGCTGAAGATTACTGCATTAAACATTCTTTCCCCCCTGGCAAATTCTTGCAGGTTGGCAATATTGGCCACGATAAATCCCGTCCGCTCCCTGGTTACATAAGCGATACGTAGCCCCAGCACCCCCCCACTCTGCGATTTGGCCCTGTAATCGACACGATAGGCCCTTTCCCCAGCGATGGTGATCCACGAAGCGCCGTATGGTTGCAAACCTGAATCTTTTTCCACCGCGGCGGCTAAATCGCGAGGGGTTAGTTTCTCTTTCAACTCCAAGGGTATGACCTGGGAGAGGTACTGCTGGGAAGGATCCTGCGCCACGACTGAACCCCCTGCATCCCCCCTCTGTACCTTCCATCCCGCCGGCATCTGTATCTGATATCGGAAATGTCTGTTTTTA
>MGQS01000109.1:41442-41863 GCA_001797905.1 Deltaproteobacteria bacterium RBG_16_54_11
TGGGAGATGTAGCGGTTGTGATCAACGACAAGCCCTGTGGCCTTCTCCTTGGTCAGCTCCCGGGCATGGGCCTCGGTCCTTTCCACCCGATCAGGGGTAGGGGGGTGGGAGGCAAACAACTGCTCGATGAGGTTGGGACTTCTTTTTTCCATCTGATTGAGGATCTTAAAGAACTCCGGCATCTCCTTGGGGTCGTAGCCGGCTCTGTACATATACTCGGCCCCCAGTTCATCTGCCTGACGTTCATCCTTCCTGCTGTAACCCTGGAGGATCGCGTTGAGGAGGAGATTGGTGCCCAATGCCAGCCCTTGCGATTCTGTCGCCAGCGATACCCCGGCGAGGACAAACTGGGCCCCTATGGCCTTCTGATATTTCTTGATGCCGTGTCTGGCCGCCACGTGGCCGGTCTCATGTCCCAAGA
>MGQS01000109.1:41887-51804 GCA_001797905.1 Deltaproteobacteria bacterium RBG_16_54_11
TGAGATAAGCCAGGAGCCCCCTGTTTATGTATATGTAGCCCCCTGGCAGAGCAAAGGCGTTGAGGACAGCGGCATCCACCACCATATAGTGGTAAGGCAGCTCTTTGCGATGGTTGACCCGCGCAATATTCTGTCCTGTCTGGTCTATATATCCCTGGAGAGGAGAATCGTCATAACGGCCAAATTGCATCAGAACGGCATCGTTCCCCTCTTTTCCCATCTTTATCTCATCTTGATCGCTGAAGAGCATGATTTCACGTTTTTGGGTGACCGGATTGGTTGCACAGCCGGCTGCTATAAAGGAAAGGATGATCAGGAAAAGGCACAATCTTTTTATGATGGACATACTCTGTTCCCGCCTTTCAATGTAGTTCAATCGATTAAAACCTTCTCCATGACATGTGTTCCATTTATTATTTTGTATCATACAGTATGCGATGCTGTCCAGTGCTACTTAAAGAGATCTTCAGTGCCTCGAACTCGCTAGAAATCGGTTGACATATTCAGCAATTCTGTTATTTTTTTACTTTCACCCCTCATGGCCCTTTTGGGAGAAATGGTATGCGCATAAAGGTTTTAGGGTGTTATGGCACTGAATTTCTTCGCTTTAAGAGCTGTGGCTTCATGATAAATGGTTCCGTGATGTTAGATGCTGGTTCTATCGTTTCTCCGTTAAACTTGGAAGAACAGAGAGGGGTTCAAGACATATTCATCACCCATTCCCACCTCGATCATATAAAGGACATCTTTTTTCTGGCCAACAACCTCTTGGAGGAAAAAAGACGGACGATACGGATACACAGTGCGGCAGCAATCGTAAAATTGCTTAAACTGCACTTCATCAATGGCACTATATGTCCTGATTTCACCTCCATTCCCCCCGGGGCCGGCCATGTCCTCGGGTTTAAGACTATAAAAGAGGGGGTATTCTATCCCTTGTCCCAGGGGATAAGCGTCCGGGCCGAGAAGGTTGACCATAACATAGCGGCGGTCGGTTATATCATACGATGCGATCATGGCCATGTCGTCTATACCGGAGATACGGGACCTACAGAAGCTATATGGAAGGCCTGTAATGCATTGGGTGATCTGTTGGCTGTTTTTATAGAATGTTCCTTCTCCAATGAACAACAGGAGTTAGCGACCCTCTCCGGCCATCTCACCCCTCAGACAATGGCGCAAGAGCTGAAAAAGCTCAAGGATAAAGATTATCCCATCTTTATTTTCCATATGAAGCCCCAATACCTAAAGACCATCGAGGAAGAGATTCATGCCTTAGGTGATGAGAGGATCACCATCCTCGCCCAAGGTGAGGAACTTGACTTCTAACAGGCGAAAGCGATGACGTGGTTTAAGAAAAAGGAAACTCCTTCCCAGGAGGAGAAGGCAATCGATGCCCTCTGGTCAAAATGTAATGTCTGCCAGGAAATTATCTACAAAAAAGAGCTTGAGCGCAACCTCAATGTATGTCCCAAGTGCAGCTATCACTTCCCCATTCAAGCCCAAAAAAGACTCGCCATCGTCACGGACGAAGGTAGCTTCAAAGAATTGGACCGAGCATTAGTCCCGGTGGACCTTATTTCTTTCCGTGACCTGAAGAGGTATTCGGACAGGCTGCGTGAGGCCCAGCAAAAGACGGGCCTGAAGGATGCCTTCATCACCGGCAGGTGCGAGATCCATCAGTTGCCGGCGATGGTCGGAGTTTTTGAGTTCGACTTTTTAGGGGGAAGTCTGGGATCAGTGGTCGGTGAAAAGATAGCGCGAATGATTGAGAAGGCCATTGATGAAAAAATAGGGGCGATCATTTTTACCTCCTCGGGGGGGGCCAGGATGCAGGAAGGGATCCTCTCTCTCATGCAGATGGCCAAGACCAGCGCTGCCTTATCCCGCCTGCGAAAGGAGCGCTTGCCGTATATCTCCGTACTGACAGATCCCACCACGGGCGGTGTCACTGCCAGCTTTGGAATGCTGGGAGACATTATTTTGGCCGAACCGGGGGCTTTGATAGGGTTCGCCGGCCCCCGCGTCATCAAGGAGACCATCAAGGCTGATCTTCCGCCCGGATTCCAGAGGGCGGAGTACCTCCTTACACATGGGATGATAGATCTCATCGTGGAGAGGAGGCGGCTAAAAGAGACCTTGGGGAAGTTCTTGGATCTCCTGTATCACTGAGGTCGCCCTTCTCTGTTTTCTCTCTCCTATGAGTCATCACGAGACGGCAGCATACCTGTATGGCCTGGAGAGGTTCGGGATGGTCTTCGGCTTGGAGAACATCACGCTCCTCTTACGGGCCCTCGGTGACCCCCATCGGGATTTGAAGGTGATCCATGTCGGTGGAACCAATGGCAAGGGATCGGTGAGTGCCATGATGGCCTCTATCTTACAGGAGGAGGGACACCGGGTAGGTCTCTATACATCTCCCCACCTGGTATCTTTCACCGAGAGGATCCAGATAAACGGCGCCGAGATACCCTGGGAAGAGGTAGTGAAACTGACAGAGCTGCTGCGCAAGAGGGTTGAAGAGGAGGATATCCCCCAACGGTTTACCTTTTTTGATTTCACTACCGCCCTAGCCCTGTACTATTTCTTTCTCCGCGAGGTGGAGGTCGCCATCTTAGAGGTAGGACTAGGAGGAAGATTGGACTCAACCAATGTCGTGCATCCCTTGATAACGGTGATCACCAATGTCAGCAGGGATCATCTTCAAATTCTCGGTGAGGGGATTGAGGATATTGCCGGGGAAAAGGCAGGGATCGTGAAGCACGGGACCCCCTTGATCAGCGGTGCCGCCCAGCCCGAGGTTATACGGATCTTGGAGCAAGAGTGCGAGAAAAAAGAAGCCCCTCTGAGATTGTTGGGCAGGGATTTTTGGGGAGAGCGGATCGCCTCCGGCGCACTCAACTTCCAGGGTAGCACATGGAGATTAGCGGATATTAGGCTGGGGCTTGCCGGCTCCTTTCAGATCGAAAATGCCACGGTGGCGCTGGGGGCCCTGGAGGCACTGGAGGAGACAGGGTATCGGGTAGAGAAGGAGTCCATTTATCAAGGGCTGGCCAAGGTTTGCTGGCCCGGGAGATTGGAGCTCCTCCCAACGTCGCCTCAGATTCTCCTCGATGGGGCCCATAACCCTGCCGCAGCCAGGGTATTAAAAGCGTGCCTTGAGGAAGAATTTGACTATCGACGTCTTTATATGGTAATGGGGGTTATGGAAGACAAAGAGGTATCGGTTATCGTGTCGGAATTGGCCCCTTTAGCAGATATGCTGATCGCCTCGAGCCCTCATAATCCCCGTGCGCTATCCGCTTGGCGGATAGCTGAGATAGCCCAGAACTACTGCAAGGAGGTCACGGTAATCGAGGATGTCGGGCAGGGGGTGGCAAGTGCACGAGAAAAGGCCCAAGAGGATGATCTCATCGTGGTTACCGGCTCCTTATATACGGTGGGAGAGGCACGTGATTTTCTATTGAGCAAGGGGAAACTATGACAAGATGCCCCTTGCTGTCTTCTCTGGCCACAGCCATGCTCGCCGTCTTGCTCATCTTTGCCCTAGCCCCCCAGCAGACCTTTGCGGCTGAAATCAGCTACGAGGCTGAGGGCCCTATCACCATGGAGGCGGATAAGCTCACGTACGACCAAAAGGGGGACTCTATCACCCTAGAGGGAGCGGTGAGGATTCTCTACAAGGGCACGACGGTACAGGCGGATAAAATGATTTTTTACGACAAGACCAAGGACGTGGCGGCAGAGGGAAGCGTGGTCTTGACCGAAGGGGAGGATATCCTGCGGTGTGATCGTTTGGAGCTTAATATCGAGACGAAGAAAGGGGTGGTATATCAAGGCAGGATCTTTCTCAAGAAAAAGAACTTTCACATCACCGGTAGCAAGGCGGAAAAATTGGGTGAGTCGGAGTACCGCGTCCATGACGCCACGCTGACCTCCTGCGATGCGAGGGTGCCTTCCTGGATGTTTACGGCAAAGCAATTGGATGTGGATATTGAAGGCTATGCCCAGGGGTGGTGGCCGGGTTTCCGCGTGCTGGATATCCCTATCCTCTATTTTCCCTGGGCCATCTTTCCGGTCAAGAGAGATAGACAGAGCGGGTTTCTCTTTCCCGATTTCGGCAGCTCGAGCAAATGGGGGCCTGAGATCACCATCCCCTTTTACTGGGCCATCGCCCCTAACCAGGATGCCACCTTTTATGTCGAGCGCATCGGCGATAAAAGGGGCAGGGGGTTTAAGGAAGGCATTGAATACCGCTATGCCTGGAGCACGCAGGCTCAAGGTCAGATCAGGGGAAATTACATCTGGGATGAGCGGGGCGATAGAAGCCTTTGGTGGGATGAACGCAAGGATAAAAGCCGCTGGTCTATCTTCGCCGAACATGACCAGCGCTTTCCCAACGGATATTACTTTAAGACGAATGTCAATTGGGTGAGCGATAAGAACTATCCCGTTGATTTTTCTTCGGACGTCCCTAAGGAGACCAGGATTGATGCCAGCTCGCTGAACCAACTGGAATCGACCATCACCGTTGGCAAAAATTGGGAATGGGGGGCCTTGGAGACAGATGCCTATTATTTTCGCAGGCTCTACTTTCCCGACGAATTTCCATCGCCGCCTTTCGACCCCAACCTCCTCCAGTCAGATAAAAACGGTGTCACCATGCAGATGCTCCCCCAGGTGAACTTTTCCCTGTATCAAGACCGCTTCCTGGAAACGCCCATCTTTTATGAGATGGAGGCCCAGGGCACCAACTTCTGGCGTGAAGAACTCCCCACCGATCCCGCTCTCATCAGTCCCGGAGAAACACTCAGGGGGGGAAGGATAGATCTTTATCCGCGGTTGTCGGTGCCTCTCAAGCCCCTTGATATCGTGCGCTTCGAGCCCTGGATAGGCTATCGAGAAACCATCTACTTTGATCCTACAGGGGCACATGATGACGTCACCAGCCGCGAGATATTCGATGTCGGTGCCTCCCTTGCTACCACCATCAGCAGGGTATTTCTCTTGCAGGGGGGAAAGGTCCGGGGACTGAAACATATCATAGAACCTAAGGTGATCTATACCTATATCCCCGGCGTGAACCAGGCTGATAACCCAGATTTTACTCATGGAATAAACCATAACGTGATCCAGACGGATAACCCTAATTTCAATGACGGAAGAATAGACCGTATAACAAGGCAAAATACCGTCACGTGGCTGCTCACGAATTATCTGATCGGCAAGGAGGTGGGGGCAGATGGCGAGGTCACCTACCCTGAATACCTCTACCTAAAGGTGTACCAAGGCTACAATTTCTCCCCTGATCTCTCTTCGCTCTTCCCTGAGGAGCGACAGCATCTATCCAATCTTGCAGCAGAGGCGCGGGTAGCCCCCGTTACGTGGTTATCGGGAACGATAAACCTCGAATATAATCCCCACCGCAATCGCCTTGACGTCTTAAATGGGGGGATCCAATTCGCCGATACCAGGGGAGACCATCTGGGTGTGCAGTACCGGTTCACCAAATCCCTGGACGTCCTTCCAGGTGTGGAAGAGCTCAATATGGATCTTGGGATTCGCATTATCGATCCCCTTGACTTCTATTTTGCCTATCGGCACAATCTCCGCGACAAGGTCAGGATAGAGACGGTCTACGGCCTTGACTACCGTCACCAGTGTTGGGAAATATCCCTGCGAGTGCACGATATAAACCGCCAACCTGAAACTGATCTGACGACGGGCGGCAAAGAGGTAAAGGTAATGGTCTATGTCACCCTGTCGGGCTTAGGGAAATTAGGGGCCAGGTGAGGAACTGAGGGAATGAAAGGGGTCATACTGGCCGGTGGTCTCGGGACGCGCATGTATCCCTTGACCAAGATCACCAACAAACACCTCTTGCCCGTCTACGACAAGCCGATGATATACTATCCCCTGCAGGCCCTCATCAACGCAGGGATACAGGATATCCTCATTGTCACCGGCGGAAACTATGCCGGGGATTTCCTGAGGCTTCTCGGCAACGGCCATGAATTTGGACTCAAACACATCAACTATACCTATCAAGAGGGGGAGGGGGGCATTGCAGCGGCCCTCAGCATGGCGGAATTCTTTGCCGACAAGGACAAGATATGCGTCATGCTAGGAGACAACGTTATTGAAAAGGGTATCCGCGAGGCGGTAAAAAAGTTTGAAGGACAAAAGGCAGGGGCCAAGATCATGATCAAGGAGGTCCCTGATCCCCAGCGTTTTGGCGTCCCGGTCTTAGAGGGGGATAAGATAGTCAAGATAGAGGAAAAGCCCAAGGCCCCCAAGTCACCCTATGCGGTAACAGGGATCTACCTGTACGACAATAGGGTATTTGAGATCATCAAGGCCCTGAGACCGTCGGAGCGGGGGGAGCTGGAGATAACCGATGTGAATAACGTCTATATTGAGAAGGGCCAACTAACCTGGGAGGTTCTGGATGGGTGGTGGACGGATGCCGGAACCTTCGAATCCCTCTTGAGGGCCAGCCAGCTGGTGGCCGAGACGGGGGCCAACAAGGTGGATTGAGGGGAGTGATGATAGATAGGGTGAAGGTTAAAAAACTGCGGGTCGTCCCCGACGAGAGGGGAAGGCTTATGGAGATCTTACGCAATGACGATGAGATCTTTCAGCAGTTCGGCCAGGTCTACATGACTACTACGTACCCCGATGTGGTCAAGGCATGGCACTTTCACAGGATCCAGACCGATAATGTGGCAGTGGTAAAGGGGATGATCAAACTGGTCCTCTATGATCCGCGGGAAGGTTCACCTACCAAGGGTGAGGTCAACGAGTTTTTTATCGGGGAACACAACCCGGTCTTGGTGCAGATTCCTCCAGAGGTCTATCATGGTTGGATGTGCATTAGTGAGCAGGAGGCGATAGCTGTCAATTGCCCCACCGAGGTATACAACCGTGAAGACCCGGATGAATATCGCGTCGATCCCCATGAAAACGCGATACCATACAAGTGGGCGAGAAAAGATGGCTAAAGCGAAGACCATCCTGGTAACCGGCGGCTGTGGTTTTATCGGTAGCAACTTTATCCACTACATGCTGGGCCAATATCCGAGCTACCGCATCATCAATCTGGACAAACTCACCTATTGCGGCAACCTCGATAACCTCTGCGAGGTGGTGCAACAGCCCAATCTTACCTTTGTCAAGGGGGATATCGCTGACAGAGAGCAGGTTATGGGGCTCATGCACGATGAGAAGGTCGATTGCATCGTGAACTTCGCTGCTGAATCGCACGTTGATCGAAGCATAGAAGACCCCGATCTGTTTCTGCGCACGAATGTCCTGGGGACTCAGGTCTTATTGCAAGGGGCAAGGGCGGCAACAGTCCCCCTCTTCATCCAGATATCCACGGATGAGGTCTATGGTTCTTTGGGTGCCACCGGCCTCTTTACTGAGACCACCCCCCTGAATCCCAACAGCCCCTATGCGGCGAGCAAGGCTGCTGCCGACCTCATGGTCAGGGCCTATACCAAGACCTATGGACTTGCGTGTATTATCACCAGGTGCTCGAACAACTATGGTCCGTACCAATTCCCTGAAAAGCTGATCCCCTTGATGATCAGTAACGCCCTGGAGGACCGTGATTTGCCCGTCTACGGGGACGGCCTGAACGTGCGGGACTGGATATACGTGGGAGACCACTGTCAGGCCCTCGATGCCGTCCTTCATCGCGGCACAGTCGGAGAGATATACAATATCGGCGGTGCAAGCGAGCGGAACAATCTCCAGGTGGTGAGGACCATTGTGGAGACCCTGGGCAAACCGGAGTCCTTGATCCGTTTTGTCAAGGATCGGCCCGGCCATGACCGGCGGTACGCCATGGACTTCTCCAAACTCAAGAGAGAATTGGATTGGCAGCCTCGCGTGACCTTTGAACAGGGGATTCAACAGACTATCGCCTGGTACAGGGAGCATCAAGACTGGTGGCGGCGGATCAGAACCGGAGAGTATCTGGAATACTACGAGCGGATGTATAGGAATAGATGAGAGGAGGAGGTATTAAAAGAAAGAAAGAGAGGTCCCTTTTTATTATTCATCGTTTTTTTTGAGACTTAAAACCTTCTCTTCTCACTCTTGTCTCTATACCTGCTTTTGATGAGGCTCGCCGGGAAGTTGACCATTTCTGATCCCCCTTGAATACGAAAACCGAATATTTGCAAGAAGGGATAACGTGATTCTTTGAAAAAAACCTCGCTGGTGAGGAGGGTTATGCTTGGGGAAGGATCAAACTTCTCAGGATGGAAACCGCTCTGTTGAAACGATGATAAAAGGAGGGCATATGATAAAAACGAGATTCACGGAGATGTTGGGAATAAAACACCCCATTATGCTGGCAGGAATGAACTGGATTACGACCCCCAAACTGGTAGCGTCCGTTTGTAACGCAGGGGGATTGGGTATCTTTGCCTCGGCTGCTTATAGTCCTGAAGAGACTCGCAAGCATATCCGTGAGATCAGAAAACTCACCAATAAACCTTTCGGGATAAACCAAATCCTGATCGGCCCTGGGGCGAAAGAGAATATCGACGTCGCCATAGAGGAAAAAGTGCCTATCATCAATTATTCTTTGGGCAAACCGTGGTTCATTGATCAGGTACACGCCTACGGGGGTAAGGTGATGGGGACCATAGCCATTGCCCGGCACGCCGTACGGGCCGCGCAATTGGGTTGCGACATGCTCGCTGTAACCGGCCACGAGGCTGCAGCGCACGGGGATGTGGCGACCTCGATGGTCTTGATCCCCTTAGTGGCCAGTCAGGTAAAGATTCCCCTGATAGCTGCCGGAGGGTTTTATGACGGCAGAGGGTTGGCCGCAGCGCTGGTACTGGGAGCGGATGCGATTTCTATGGGCACTCGGTTTATCCTGACGCAGGAAAGCCTTGTTCACGACAATTTCAAGCAGCTTTGCCTCATGGCAACGGAGCAGGATACCTTATACAGTGATGTCTTTGACGGCATGCCGGGCAGAGCCTTGAAAAGCCCTGGCGCTGAAGCCATGATGAAAAAGGGGTTCTCGCTGTTGCAATCCGTGAAAAGCGCCTTGGAGGTTAAGCGGATGCTGAACCTTCCCCTCTGGAAATTCATCGGCCTCAGCTGGAGCATGCTGAAATCCAAGGAGGGCAAGGGGCTTCTGATCCAGGCTCGCTCGGCAACTGGGGCGATCAGTCATCTCAAGGCGATCAATGAGGGAGACGAAAAGGAAGGTTTTCTATTTGCCGGGCAGTCTGTTGGCGGCATTCATGATATTCCCACGTGCAAAGAAGTCGTTGAGCGGATCGTTGACGAAGCCGAGAAGAGATTGAAGGCAGTAGGGAAAAATGTCTCTGCCTGAGCCTATAGTTATTCGAACCTAGAAGACCCTTATCGCTACACTTTTCCCCAAGGACTTTATTTTCAATTCCCTCCAACCCTCACCTTGGCCAGCGAGATGAAGGGTTGGAGGTGAAGATTCGCTTTTTCCCATCCTCCCCAATTGCTTGCCGGGCACAACGTTCTTTGCTACCCACGGGTGAGATCTATGTCAATAAACACCGGGGCATGGTCTGACGCCTTGGGTCCGTCCTCTCCGACCTTCGGGAACCGCGGTCCGGTATATTTCTTGGCGCGAAAAGGAAGCCCCTTCCGCATAATGCCTGGTGGGTCGGTATTTTTCTGAGCCAGTGATTTCGACAGCAAGATAAAATCAAGTTGCTTATATTCTTTTCGGCCTGAATAGAAATGTGTCCAGCGATCCTCTTGGGGCATCCTCTCAACGACATTTTCCAGGCCGGGATGTTTGATGAGGGAAGTGAGGGCCGTATTACCATCAGGATAATCATTGAAGTCCCCCAACACTACAAAATTCCCTTCGTACCCGTTTGCTTGCCACCGTTTATCAAGTATAGCAG
>MGQS01000109.1:51848-58822 GCA_001797905.1 Deltaproteobacteria bacterium RBG_16_54_11
CTTCCTCCCATCATGGATTTAAAGTGATTTACGTATACAATAAGTTGCTTCCCGTCAACATCGATTTCCGCGACAAGGCAATCGCGCGAAAACAACCAGGCTGAATTGGAGGCATTCCTCTCGTTCCGGTGAGATTGTACGCTTTTAATCGGATATCTGCTGAGTACGGCGACATCTATCTTCCTGGGGTCGAAGCTGTCAATGAGTATGCGGTGTCTGTACTTCATGTTGTCGAGATATCTGGAATTGAAGGCATCAAGCACCGGCAGGGACTCTATCTCTTGCAAGGCAAAGACATCGGCATTGATCTCGCGAAGCGCTTGAGCGGTGATTTGTTTGTCTGTTTCATCATACACATCGAAGGCCAGATCGTTAATGGTAAAACCATTCTGTGAAAGCGGGTTATAATTTTTATTAAAATTATACCGGGCGAACAGGTTTTCGACATTGAAGGTGGCCAATCGAATAGGCATCAAAATCCCTCCTTCCAAAAAATCAAAAAAAACTTAGCTTGGTCGCACTCCGTCACGTAAGTCCGATCATCGCCAACTCGCAACCTGTTTGATCGAAGCCTTACCATTTAAAACTTAAATTCACCGGTATCGACCCATTCATTCTTCAGCAATGACCACCAATCAATAGCCAGTCCGCTCTGCACGTACTCATATGGTAACCAGCCATACCCCTCTTCGCCCCATCCCGTCCCCCAGGAGTTTCTTATGAGCAAGCCCCCTGTTGTTTTATGAGCCCCAGGATTACTATTTTTGATATTCATCTTTTCATCGTAACCGACTGCTACAACCGCATGACCGCCGAGAAGCTTCTCCCCCGAGATCGGATATGGTATCGCGCCTGTTTTTTCTGCCTGTTCGATAGAACTGTAAACACTGAAGCCGAACATAGCTGGAAGACCAACTGCCAAGGATGTCTTAATTCGGGTAAGGAGTAGGTCATGAGGAGTCTCAGGGGGATCAAGACGATAATAGGAGATGGTCTGATAGTTCTGAGCAAAGGCGTAAAGAAAGGCGCTTGGCTCTTTGTCAAGGTCGGTTATGTCGTAGTGCCAATATTCCTCAGGTGGAACACCAAAGAGCACCATTGCCTCCATGGTTGTCCGCAGGAAAGCGCCGGTATCTCCCGTCCAATTCAACAGATTTCTCGTAACCTTATAGAGAAAAAGCCTGGAGGCATCAATGTGTTTATTGAATGCCCTCCTTTCGAAATACTCTACGATACCAACACCGGCATGCGCTGTACATGAGCCAAGCTTATCCTGATCTTCAATGGGTGAACACCATGCTCTGAGATCAACTGCGCCCGGCAACTGTAATTGTGATGACTTCGACACCCCGATTTTCTTCAACATTCCTTTGACTGAGTCTTTTTGACCCAACTGCTTGAGCTTGTGAGAGATATTATCCTGCTCCATTGTATAGTCGCGAAAATCCGGATAGTCTGGCAGCCAACCCAGTCCTCGCTTCATCCTTTGTTCAGCCATGATATGTACCTCCTCTTTATTCTTACCAGATAAACCGGGGGTAGATGAGGCATTTTTTATTAAATGGTAAAGGGTGTCTGGGCCTCAAATTTTTTGTCGATCTGCCCGACGCGAAAATAGTTTGGTGTTTGATCGGGCGGCATGCGTTGAATGATCTCTTTGTGGAATTTTCTATAATCACCCTTAAAGGCCCCGTTCTTCCACACGCGCAACAGCTGAGAGGTAAATAAACCGTTGAAATCCCCATCTGCCGATAGCTGATTGTCCTGGCACCCCGATATCAATAATACCGAAGCCCTGACGGACTGCTCTGAGCCTTTTAGTTTGGCGTTCTTCAATATCTTGTCATAAAAGCTTTGGTTAGCGCGGTATGTGCGTAAGGCTACATCCGGCGGCATGAAGCGATATCTGACTAGCTGAGAACCAAGACCGGCACCACGAGCTGCTGTTATTCCCTGGTAATAGGCCATTTTCACCACCGTGCCGCTGTGGCAGCTATCGGAAAAGACTAAGATGCGGACACCCTGCGCAAATTTCCCGAGCTGGGCATAGAGTTCATCATCCACCAGCTCTCCATCGTAGAGGCACCAGGTTTCATCCTGGGCGTCCGGCTCGTCATCGTTGATATCCGGTACCTGACCGCCGTGACCCGAATAGCTCAACATAAAGATATCCCCCGCCTTTAATGCCTTGGCCACCTTTGCGATCTCACCCATTACCTTCGACCGGGTGGCGGCTTTTGTCAGTAAGGTCTTCACACCGATTTTTTTTGATTGTGCGATCCCAGCCATATCCTGGGCATCCGCTTCGCAGGCATTCAATTCTCCTGTCCAGCCGCCATAATGCCTTGGATCAACCGCATTCAGTCCAAGGGTCAATGCTCGTCCTTTTGCCATATGTTACCTCCTTAAAACTATCAGCATATGGATTACCTGATGCTCAATTTCTATCATTTTACGGTATTTAAGTCTTGACCTATCTTGCCTTTTTTTTGATCTTTTCTGCTTTTTTTGGGAGTGAGGGTGGCGGTAGGGGGATGGAGGAGGTGTTTAACTGTAGAGTCTGTTTTCCACAAGAGCCTTTTTAAAATCTCTTGGACAAGTTTGTATCATTTTTTTAAACAGCCTGGTAAAGTGATATTGGTTGGTAAATCCACAGGCAAATGCTATTTCGCCTATGGAGAACCCAATTCCCTGTTCTAACATCTGTATCGCCCTGGCGATACGAACCTTATTCAGATACATGGAGAATGTTACGCCCAGTTTCTTTTTAAATGCCCGCTCAAGACAAGAAACGCTCATGCCGGCCTCGCGGGCAACGCGAGTAAGTTTCAAGGGCAGGCAGTAATTGCCATTGATATAATGAATAGCCTTGTTTATTCCATCCGTTGATGGACTGAAAAGTTCGATATATAAAGCATTTTTTCTGCCCAAAGCAGCTTCAATGCTATTTCCCAACTCAGCTATGTTGAGCGGTTTCTTAAGATAATCGCGCGCGCCGTTTCTGAAGACGCTGACCGCAAGCCCTTCAGAGCCGTCAGCGGTTACGATGATGACGGGTACCGAAGGTGCGACAAACCTCAAGACCCGAAGCAGGTCCGTGCACGGTTCATCAGGGGTATGGTTGAGGAGTACGAGATCGATATTATTGCGAAAGAAAAACTCGCATGCCCTTTGTTTGTTTTTTTCAACTATTACCCGACAGTTTCGCACAGCGGCAATAAGACTTTGATAGTATTTACCAGCATCAGAATCTATGAGTAATATCTGATATCTTTTCTTCATGGCCTGAGCGCTATGCATACAACTCGTTCATACTGTATAGAAATTACCCCCCAGAGAGAGGCCCTTCATAGTGCTGCTGAGTTAAAGATTTATCCTTAGTTTAAGAGAAGTAGTAAAGAGAAATGAGCCTCTCAAGGTTTAAAACAACACCCTGAGAGGCCAAGAATAAAGGTATTTCTGAAAAGCTCTTTTCATACTTGTTTTCAGAAAGCTAAGTTTTTTTTGATTATTTGAATGTAACGCTACTTTAATCTTTAAGTATTGTCAATCAAAATTTTTATCGCTTATCACGGTGCAAACTTTATTAATGGCACTGCAATCATGAGAAAATGTTATATTTTTAGATCATAAAAGAAAACAATTAGGACAATTTCCGTTCAATTTTTTGACGGTTGGGGTTCGCTGCTTGAAGATAAAGACTGAGGTTTTTCTGCAGGATCTATTCCGGTCAGCAACACGGGTTACTGTCGCAGCTTAAGAAGGATCAAGCGCCGGACAGTTTGACCTTAAGCTCGCGTTTTAATATCTTCCCTGATGGATTTTTGGGAAGCTTATCCATTAAAAAAATTTTCTTGGGGCATTTGAACCCGGCTAACCGCTCCTTGCTGAAGGTTATGATATCTTTTTCTTTCACCGAGGAGCCCTTTTTCAGTACAATGGCTGCGGCAACAATCTCTATCCATTTTTGATCCGGGAGCCCGAACACCGCCACTTCTTCAATATCCGGATGCTGGTAGAGAACTTCCTCCACGTCCCGCGAAGCAACATTCTCACCTCCTGTTTTAATCATGTCTTTTTTTCTGTCGACAATATAAAGGAAACCCTCTTCGTCGAACCGACCCAGATCGCCGCTGTGGAACCATCCAAAAGCGAAGGCTTCGGCAGACTTTCCAGCATCGTTGAGATATCCGGTCATCACATGGCCTGAACGGTGAACGATCTCTCCGACTTTGCCTCCGGCGACGAAATTACCATTGTCGTCCATCAGCTGCGTTTCCACGTTGAGGATAGGCCTTCCGGCCGAACCGGGTTTTGCGAGCTGTACTTCAGGCTTGAGCATAGTGGCCGTTGGACCCATCTCTGTCTGGCCGTAATAATTCCAAAGCCTGAGGCCTGGGAAGGTCGACGATAACTGCTTGATGATTTCTACCGGCATGATGCTCGCGCCGTAGGCTGCCTTTTTAAGCGAGCCGAGATTATATTTCCGTAAATCGGGGTGATTCAGAATCCCAATCCAGACCGTCGGAGGAGCAAACAGGTGGGTTACCTTATACCTTTCTATGTTTCGTACCATCTCGAGGGGGTCGGCACGGTGCAGTATGACATTTTCTGCACCCATGTAGAGCAAGGGCGTTAAAAAACAGTGCAGCTGGGCGCAGTGGAAGAGGGGGAGTGCGTGAAGGCTGATATCGCTCGTCTCGTATTCGCCATCAATTATGCAGCTGAAATATTGGGACATGAGCGCTCGATGCGAGAGCATAGCCCCCTTGGGCTTCGATTCTGTCCCGCTGGTATAGGGTATCTGGGCGATATCCTCTGGGTAAACGTCCGCATTCGGTTCATCGAAGGGCATCTTCGACATCTCTTTCCCGAGATCGAAAAAACCGGTTGGAATCTCTATCTCGTTAAGGGATATGAAACCCCAGTGTTCAACGGTATTGAACTTATCCTTGACAGATTCAATGATGGAAAAAAGCGCGTCTTCCACAATGAAGACCTTCGAGCCGGAGTGATTAACGATATAGGTAATCTCCTCGCCGTTCAACATGTAGTTGATAGGAACCTGAACTGCTCCGATTTTGGCAAGACCCATGAAGATAATAGGATAGAAATGTGAATTATAGGCGTCAACGGCAACATGGTCTCCCTTCGTTATACCTAAGGCGATCATCAGGTTTGCGAACCGGCATATCTCCTTTTCAAGCAAAGAGAAGGAGAGGGTGACATCTCTGAAAATAATGGCTATCTTATCTCGGTACCTGGCCGCAGTCCTTCTTGAAATATCGCCGATAGTATCACGGTTCATCCTGTTACCCATGGAGTCACCCCTTTTCTTTGATGCGATTTCTGGTTTGCAAAGCGCTGTGAGGCAACCGAGTCACTAAAGCAGTAGGAGAGAGCGGTTGCAAAGCTGGCAGCTATATTTCTTGAGCATCAGCGAAATTCACCTGAGAAACCCAAATTACACGTCAGATTAAGATTACACTATCTGATAAGTCGCAAACTATGTGCAGTAATCAATGGGAAAATCGGCGGTGTAACGTTATTAGTACAGGGCATGAGTAGAAATACCAGTGTGGTAGTAATATTTTATAATAACATTTCTTCCCTATTTTTTTACGGAATTGCATGAACCTTCAAAAATCAAAAGTACTTTTTAAAGGGGATGCTCAGAACAATTTAAGCTTCTTGAGGTGCATATGGCTGCGGTGCTGCCACCATGCTATTACAAAGCCGATTAAAGCTATAAAGGACAAAAATACCCCGCTCTTTGCAATTATTGTTAGTTCGCCGTAAAAACCGACTAAAAAGATAACAATTCCGGCGACAAAGGTAAAAGCGCTCATCATCTGTACATGTTGCCATATCTTACCTGTCTCCAACGCGGTATTCCTTGCGCATACTTCCCATTTTTCCCTGTCTTCAGCTGCCATTTCTTTGAGGAGAATGCCTGCCCCAAAAAAATATGAGACCTCCCCTTCTCGCGATCCAAAGTCATACCAGATAATCCTCCCCCTCGCACTGATCTTTTCCTTGCGTGGTGGTATAATTATTTCCAGTTCTACCTCCTTATTTTCTTGCACGAGGTAACGAATCAAGTTTACCGTTTGGTCCCCCTCCCGAATAAAAAAAACCCCATCAGTCAAGGTTACGGGGAGTTCCATTGATATCCCCACAGTGGAAATATTTCTCGTGAGTGTTTTGACTGTCGGGGGTTGTTTGCCCATACCGAGCAGTTTGATACGTACTGGTATCCCAATTTCCACCCTCTTTGATTTACGTCGATTAAACATGGCCCCCCCTTTCTAAAGATAATCGGATAATCTGCGTATATTATAGCAAGATCTAAAAAAATTTAAAACAATTCTTTAATCACCTATCATTGCTGAGAACTGATGAATCTCTCACTACCTTGTGGCTTGACATGAGGTTAAGGGCGTAAGCTGAACAGAAGCGCCAGCTGATTGATACATGATTTTCTCGTCCCAGGGTATCTTTGAGATCAAAAAGAAAAAGGCCTAGGTTTTAGGCCCCAAGCCTTTATAAGTAAGGTATTCTCGTTATATTTTTGGAGCGGGCAACGGGGATCGAACCCGCGACCCCAAGCTTGGGAAGCTTGTGCTCTACCAGCTGAGCTACGCCCGCTTAAGGATAACAATAGATTATTCCTTCCTTTTTTGTCAATACAAAAAAACGCGGGGCCATCATCGGATGATCCCCGCTTTTTTGCGTTGCATAGCCCCTCCTTACATGTTAGCTTCGAGCGCTATTCCGCTTGGAGGCCTTCAGGGGATTAAGCTTCTTTACGTTGTTGTTTGTTTGCACTTTCTTGATATGGGTGGCAAAGTTGCAGGAGCTCGTGACCCACTTCAGCCGGGGTTCGCTGTAGCTATTGCAAAAGGAGCCTGCCGGATATTGGACGACACGGTCACAACCTTGGCATTGCTCCACTACGGGATGACATTGCCCGC
>MGQS01000110.1:0-342 GCA_001797905.1 Deltaproteobacteria bacterium RBG_16_54_11
TCTCACTTTTCCCGGCAGGGGAAACAAAGCGGATGCTCGGCGACATGGAACGAGAGACACTTCGCGAGCCTGATCTCACCGACCTGTGCGATCTTGAGCTTGATATAGACCTCCTCTCCTCCTATGATCTGGCCGAATTCCCAAATTTCTCCTGATCGTCCCTTATCCGGTTTCGGACCGTCGCAGTAGTCCTCAATAGAGAGGCCAAGGATTATTCCGATGCAATTCTTTTTGGTCAGGCCTAACCGTGCCAACGACTCTACATTCTTGCGTCGATCAACTATGTCAACCCCACGACCAGTTGTAGCGATTTGTTTGAATTCCCTCAGAAAGCTACGTATT
>MGQS01000110.1:360-1436 GCA_001797905.1 Deltaproteobacteria bacterium RBG_16_54_11
TCCAACTCTCAGCCCCCCTATATCTATCCACCAACTATATCAATAATATATCATATGATAAATTTGTCAAGCTTAATTTATCAATAAATATAGTACGCATCTATCCTACCCTTTATCAGCCTTTTCAGTTGTACTACCCCGAACACCACCCTCCCTCCTACCCCGGCCCGGCCTGCGCCCCCAGCTCATCTTCAACAGTGATTGATCAAAAAAGACTGCCCATGACAATCCCCCTCATTTCCGGTACTATAGGTTCAAAATCCTTTGATCCGGAGGGAATCAATGAAAAAGGGCATACGGAGTTTAGGGGTTTTAGCCATTCTTCTCATCCTCCCCTTCCTGTGGGGATGCCCGTACGAATCAAAAGTACCCTTGGGCAAGAGCTGCAAGGCCGAGATCGATGCGGCGCTCCTGGGGGAGTGGCGGAGCACGGAAAAAGGGGAGTCGTTCACGATGATCTTCCAACAGTTCAACGACCATGAGCTCCTGATTCTTGGAATCGAGGATGGGAAGACCCAGCGGGAGGTGATTAGGGCCTTTGTTACCACTATAAAAGATGAGCGCTTTCTGAACGTGCAGGAGATCAAGGAGCCGTTCGACAAGCGAGGCTGGTGGCTCGTCAAATACACTATTTCCGGAGACACCCTGACGGCACGGACCGTCGAGGACAAGCTCTTCATCAAGCCCGTTACCTCCTCGAGGGCGCTCTATAGGTTTGTAAAGAAAAACCTGCACAACAAGGAGCTCTACGGCGATGCCTCGCCCACGGTCCTGCAGCGTGTTAAGAAATGAAGGCTGTGGATCTTGATACCCCCTCACCTGCCGCCTTGCGGCCCCCTTCCGCCTCGAAAAAAATGCTTGTCATGGATGCCCAGGGGAGTATAGTAAAAAAGGATGCTAGTCCCGCCTTTTGCGGCCCCCGACCTTTCGGATATTTTTAACGATGGGGTGTCGCTCCCGCTCTCCAATGTAGAAATAAGGACGACGGGATCCCGAAGCGGGAAGAGCGACAGCGGGACTAGACCCCTTTTCATCATGGAGGTGATGATATGTCTGAAGGATTGGACGTGATCATC
>MGQS01000110.1:1493-6114 GCA_001797905.1 Deltaproteobacteria bacterium RBG_16_54_11
GTGTGGGGTGACGTGATCACCTTTTCGAAGATCGATGAGGCAGTAACGTATTGTCTGAGCCAGGAGACCAGCATCGCCATATTCGTCCTGGACGTCTTTCTCGGCGATCAGAGCGGCTTTGCCTTTCTCGACACTATCAAGGAAAAATTTACCTCGGCCCCCGAAGATACCATCATAATGACCGGGAATGCCAGCGAGGACGTAGTGAATATGTGCGTGGCCTCGGATATCACCCATCTTCTGGAAAAACCCATCAAGCCATACGAGCTGCAGCTGGCGATCAGGGCCATCGTGGCGAAGTACATGCGGTTTGCCAGGAAGGTCCTCCATGACGCCGATTTTGCCGCACTCGTGGCGAAATTCGAGCCAATGGGCCTCGCCGGGATCCAGGCGTGATGGCAATCCATTTCACCTCCCGTCCAGCCCGTGG
This sequence comes from Deltaproteobacteria bacterium RBG_16_54_11, assembly GCA_001797905.1. Lineage (GTDB taxonomy): Bacteria > Desulfobacterota > B13-G15 > B13-G15 > RBG-16-54-18 > RBG-16-54-11. The sequence continues at coordinate 1,924 of MGQS01000110.1, forward strand.
AACAAAGCGAAATTAAGGCATTAAAACTGACGATTCGAGTCCTGTCCTTGGCGTTCCGCCAAGGGTGGAATTGACCCCTCTTGAGCATAGTGTATGGGGGACCATACGGAAAGCCGCAAGAGCTGAAAAAAAGACTTGCCAAATCTAGAAAAGCTGCTATAAGAAAGAAAACGGCGCCCCGGAGAAAGGGGGCGTCTCGACAAAAAAAGGAGGCAGAAGATGGAAGCTAAGGCATCACCCGACAAACCTCCGCAACGGGGGAAAAATGGAAAGGTCAAACGAAAGTTCCTGGGACCCGACCAAGACATCGAAGAGCACGTACATCCCGACTGGTGGCGCAACATCTTTAACCACCTGTACCTGAAACCCGATATGGAAACCAAAAACCCGCTCGACAAACCCCCTCTACAAACCAAAACCCTGCCTGAAAAACCCTCTATGGAAAGCAAAATATCACCGGAAAAAACCCTGCATCGGGGAAAAAATGGAAAGGTCAAACGAAGGATACTGGGACCTGTCCGAGACCTGGAGGAGCACGTACATCCCGACTGGTGGCGCAACATCTTTAACCACCTGTACCTGAAAACCGATGCGGATGTCGTGGATGATCAGAATATCACCCGGCATGAGGTGGATATCCTCTCCGAGATGTTCAAGTTATCACCGGAGGACAAAATACTGGATCTGTGCTGTGGGCAGGGGAGACACTCACTCGAACTCGCGCGGAGGGGATATAGAAATATCGAAGGCCTGGACCGATCCCATTACCTGATTCAAAAAGCCAAATCGACCGCCAAGGCCGAGGGTCTCAGAGTCCGATTCCGCGAAGGAGATGCGCGGAAGATCCCCTTTCCCCCTGATACCTTTGATGTGGTGATGATCCTCGGTAATAGTCTGGGATACTTTGAAGCCGCACAAGAGGACCTCAAGGTATTTAAAGAGGTATTCAGGGTTTTACAACCCTGGGGCAAGTTTATTATCGATATAGCGGATGGTGAATATCTCAGAGAGCATTTCAAGCCGCACTCCTGGGAATGGATAGATAAGAAGAGGTTTGTCTGCCGTGAGCGGGCACTCTCCGTTGACGAGGACCGCCTGATATCCAGGGAAATGGTCAACCACGTTGAAAAGGGTATTGTCGCAGACCACTTCTACGCGGAAAGACTCTATACCAGGGAAGATCTGTCACGGCTGTTAAAAACGGCGGGCTTCAGTAACATCGATTTTAACGCTGAAATTACAACGAATTCCCAGCGAAATCAAGACCTGGGCATGATGGAGCGTCGCCTGCTGGTAACCAGTGTGGTGAAAAAGGAATGGACGCCTCTCAAAGGAAGGCAAAAAGGGGCCGTAAAAAATGTGGCGGTGATTATGGGCGACCCCAGCAAACCGGACCCCTTAAAGCCTTTGCGCGTCTTCGATGATGACGATTTCTATACCATTGACCAGCTGAAGGCGGCCTTGCGGGAAAACGAGGGCTACCATTGCACCTATCTCCACAGCCATGACACCATCATCCAGGACTTGGCGAAGGCAAATGAGAAGATCGACTTCGTCTTGAACCTGTGCGATGAAGGCTACAACAACGATGCCAAAAAGGAGCTCCATGTACCCAGCTTGCTGGAGATGCTCGGTATCCCCTATACCGGGTCGGGACCGCAATGCCTTGCCTTCTGCTACGACAAGTCGCTGATCCGCGGCATCGCCAAGGAGATGGATATCCCGGTGCCCGAGGCCTTCTTTATCAAACCGGAGGATACGACTTTTGAACTGCCCTTCGGATTTCCCGTCATCGTAAAGCCCAACTTCGGCGATTCGAGCTTCGGGATCACCCAGCGGAGCGTGGCAAACACCATTGAAGAACTCGTCAACGGCATCGCAGAGATCAGGGAAAAACTGGGCTATGAGAAGCCCCTCCTTGTCGAGGAATTCCTCACCGGCAAGGACATTACCGTCGGCATCATCGGAAATCCCCCTGAATCGTATACGGTCTTGCCCATCCTCGAGGAGGACTATTCGACCCTTCCGCCGGAGCTGCCCAAGATATGCGGGTATGAGGCCAAGTGGCTTCCGGATTCGCCATACTGGAACTGCCTTAAGTCCATTCCGGCTCAGCTCCCCGAGGAGACGGAGAAGTTTATCGAGGAATGCTGCCTGAAGCTATACGAGCGGCTCGAGTGCAGGGATTACTGCCGGCTTGACTGGAGGCTGAACGCCGAGGGCACCCCCAAGCTCCTCGAGGTGAACCCCAATCCGGGGTGGTGCTGGGACGGACACCTGGCAAAGATGGCAAAGATAGCAGGCATGTCGTACAGTGAGATGCTGGGGATTATTCTGCGGGCAGCCGAGCATCGCTTGGGCATTCAGGCGGAAGAAGAGCAAGTCCCAAAGACCGCTCTGAGAAGTACGGCGTAGAAGGTCTTCTCGGCAATCCTTCATCATGGGCTCGCCACCCGTGCATCATCACCTTGGCTGAAAAAATCATCGTAGATCCCCCCACTTCCTTTATCTCAAAGGGGGATGGGGGGATTTCAACGCCTATGTTCTGGGCAGTCTCCATCTATAACGGGTGCTTGTTATAAAAGGCATAAGCGAAATAAATTGTTACCGGAAGCCGTGTGGAAGCTAAACTCCAAGAACTCAAGCGTCTCCTCGGAGAGATCAACGACCTGAATGCCGCTGCGGCGGTATTGCATTGGGACCAGACGACCTATATGCCTACAGGCGGTGCCGCGGCTCGCGCGCGACAGATCGCCACGCTACGGCGACTGGCTCACGAGAAACTTACCCATCCGGCCATAGGCAAGCTGCTCGATGCACTGCATTCCTATGAGGAGTGTCTTTCCTACGATGCGGATGAGGCAGGCCTCATTCGCATCGCACGCCGCGACTATGAGAGGGCAGTGAGGGTCCCCGCCTCATTTATGGAGAAGTTCTCCAACCACACGGCCACTATTTACGAAATCTGGACCAAAGCCCGTCCGGCGAATGACTTCGCCGCAGTACAGCCCTACCTCGAAAAGACGCTGGATCTGAGCCGGCAGCTTGCGGACTTCTTCCCCGGCTACGAGCATATCATCGACCCCCTCATCGATTTCGCCGACGAGGGGATGAAGGCATCTCTGCTGCGCCCCCTCCTCAGCGAGCTGCGCCGTCACCTGGTGCCCATGATCCAGACCATCATTGCCCAACCTGTTGCCGACGACTCGTGCCTGCAGCAACAATTCCCCGAGGCGAAGCAATGGGCCTTTGGCCTCGAGGTCATCAGGCGCTTTGGGTACGACCTCGAGCGCGGCCGTCAGGACAAAAGCCATCACCCCTTTACAACCAAGTTCTCCCTCGGGGATGTCCGCATCACGACCCGCGTCAAGGAGGATGACCTGAGCGAGGCCCTCTTCAGCACCATGCATGAGGCCGGCCACGCCCTTTACGAGCAGGGCGTCCGTGGGGACCTGGAAGGGACCCCCCTGGCCCACGGGGTATCGTCAGGCCTCCACGAGAGTCAATCGCGCCTGTGGGAAAATCTCATCGGACGCAGCCGTCGCTTCTGGCTCTACTTCTATCCAAGGCTCCAGGAGGCCTTCCCCCATCAATTGGGATCGGTGCCGCTCGATACCTTCTACCGGGCCGTCAATAAGGTCAAGCGATCTTTAATTCGCACCAGTGCCGATGAGGTAACCTATAACCTGCACGTGATCATACGCTTCGATATCGAGCTGGCCTTGCTGGAGGGCCGGCTTATGGTGCGCGACCTGCCCGAGGTGTGGCGTGAGCGCTACCAAACCGATCTCGGTATGATGCCGTCGAACGACCGGGATGGCGTCCTGCAAGATGTACACTGGTACAGCGGCCTGATCGGCGGCGAGTTCCAAGGCTACACGCTCGGCAACATCATGAGCGCTCAGCTTTTTGAGACCGCCGTGGGCGCCCATCCGGAGATTCTGCAGGAGATAGAACAGGGGGAGTTCGGCACCTTACACAACTGGCTCAAGGAGAAGATCTACCAGCACGGATGCAAATTCACCCCTTCCGAACTCATCGTGCGTGCGATCGGCGCCCCGCTGAGCATCGAGCCCTATATCCGTTACCTGAAGAGCAAATACGGAGAACTTTACCGCTTGTAAGCTGCCGCTTCGGTAGTACCGCTTCGGTGCTGCCGCTTCGGTAGTACCGCTTCGGTGCTGCCGCTTC
>MGQS01000110.1:6209-17043 GCA_001797905.1 Deltaproteobacteria bacterium RBG_16_54_11
CGTCATCATCTTTGCTTTAGCAGGAGGAAGCGGGGTACTGGTCTCTTCCGGTTCGCCGTTAATCGTTTGACAGGATACCCCTGCTCATTTATGATGAGGAGTAGGGGTTAACGATTGGGTTCCTGGGAAGGGAACGTTTTGCTCCCATCCGGCTGCCGGAAATAATGCCTCTTGAAATAACATCCACGTCCATGGATACTGTTTACTATAAGGAGGTCGTATGATCTCGGAACAAGCGCGACAAATAGCCTCTCAGTGCCGTCATTACGCCATGTGTAAGATTGATTTCCTAGAAACCGGTCTGTGCCCTGCCGGAGAAAAGCGGCACTATGTCAGTTATTTTCCCCAGGGCAGAATGGACATTTACAGCGCCCTGGCCAATAATCTCCTCCCTCTCACTGAAGGGCTTGTTGATATAGCCAATACCTGCACCCTCTGCGGGATCTGCGATAAACAGTGTCATTTCGTGACGGGTATGCGCCCTCTGAAGGTAATGGAGGCGTTGAAGAGACATGTTGAAGCCTCTTTGAGCGAGAACAAGGCGGTTACTAAAATAGAGGAGGATGCTGTTTTAAAAGACTTAAGAAAAATCGTGGGTACGGAGTGGGCGACGAATGACCCGGCGATCCTTGTAACCTATGCGAATGATCCCTTCCCTTTGAAAGATATGCAGATGCCGGGCTATGTCGTGTTACCAAGAACGAAGGACGAAATCGTCGCCATAGTGAACATGGCGAACAAGCACGGCCTACCTTACGTGGTCAGGGGGAACGGCAGCAGCGTTTTCGGTATCGTCTTTACCGACGGCATCGTCTTGGACATGAACCGGATGAAATCCATTGCTATCGACCGTGATAACTGGGTTGCTGCCATCGAGCCGGGGGTTACCTCCTTTGATCTGCAAAAAGAGGTGCAAAAACACGGGTTCAGGGTAAACGTTGCCGAACCCGCCGCCACTGTCTGCGGCAACATAGTGTGCACCGGAATATTTTCAACGTGGTCAAACGCCTACGGTGTAGCCGCCGATAACCTCATTAATGCGGAATTTGTGGACAGCGCAGGGCATGTCTTCGACCTCAATGACGTAGGAGCGCCCAATATCTTCGCCTTTCGCAATGAGATGGTGCCGCCGCCCGGTATCTGCACGAAGGCCCATGTCAGGATGTATCCAACCACCAAGGATGAGCAAGGGCTTTTGGTGCCTCTGGGGACTTTCGATGAAGCCGTCGCCCTTGCTCGCGATCTCAGCGCACGAAGGATCGGCGTCGCCCTGGCGGTGCTTGGAGGACACTACCTCTCTACCTTCATGTCGCCGTCCGCTGCATTGGCCGACAAGGTTAAAGAGAATCTCACCAAGTCACTCGACATAAACTCCATGGTCTTCATGGTGGGAGACAGATACGCCCGTGACGCGGTCAAGAAAATGGCAGGGGTAACTATCGATGACAAGTTGTTCAGGATGTTGATGCTCGGACTGCCCAGATTGGCAGAGGACGAGTGGGCGGAGCTGCTCCGGAATTTCGAGGGCGATAAATACGCCTACGAAATCTTTTGCATGGAAGAAATGTATCCTTTGCTCGAGGCCGCGCTCTCACCGTCACCCGAGACGCTTGCCGGCGCCGTTGACGAAGACCTGCGTGATTTCTACGCGCAACTCTATTCCCGACCGGAAATGACGGACCTCGTATGGCTCAACATGTTCCGGATCATAAGCTCGAGGATGGCCCGGCATAAGCATGTGATCGCCTTCATCCTGTATGTGCCTCTTGACAGAATCGATATCATCAAGGAGATCAATGGGCTATTTAAAAAAGTCGGGGATAAGTACGGCATAGAAAATGAGTTCGGCTTTCTCACGCCGATGGATTTCGGAAAAAGGGCTATCCTGGAATATGACTACTACATCGATCAAACAAGCAGATCGGATGCCGAAAGGATAGGAAAGGCCATGACAGAAATAGACCCCGAGCTCGAAAGATTAAGCGCAGATATCAAGGGGATCAAACTGATGAAGTATATCCTCTCCCAGGGATGTGCGAGAAAAGAACACTTTTTATACAGGTGAGCATGAGGCCGTAAGCTTATGCAGGGGTAAACCATCAGAGCATCGTCCCGAACAATTACAGAAAAGCGCCATACTAAGGCCTGCACTATTCTGGTGACCGGAGGAACGGGGTTCCTCGGCAGCCATATAGCCAGTGAGTTGCTGCGCCAAGGATATCGGGTCTTATTACTCGTCCGGCCCAATAGCCAGGTGAGCGCCCATGCAAGGGTTGAGCAATTATTAACATGGTTCGGCATAAGTCCTAAGGACAAACGCCGGCTCAAGGTCATTGAGGCGCGCATGGACCAGCCGGATCTGGGCCTCACTCAGGAGCGCTACGCTGATCTCACGAATACCATAGATGAAATAATCCACTGCGCTTCCAATACCTCATTTTCGGAAAGAAAAAGGACAGAGGTAGAGAGGGCAAACATCGAGGGCCTCCAGCACATCCTCGATCTTGCCGCTCGGAGCAAGTGCTATTTCTTCCACCACTTGAGCACGGCCTATGTGGCAGGCAAGAAGAGCGGTCCTTGCAGGGAAGAATTTGTTGAAACAACCTCGTTTACAAACGTCTATGAAGAAACGAAATATTACGGCGAGCGGATCCTTTTCGAGAAATGTGATGACGAGGGGATCAGGCTCAACGTGTACCGACCCTCTATCGTCTACGGCAGTGCGGAAGACGGAAGAAGCCTCCGCTTCACTGCCCTGTACTACCCTTTAAGGACGATCCTTTTCCTCAAGAACCTCTTCATGAAAGATATTGAAGAAAGCGGCGGCAAGAGGGCGCAGCAGATGGGCGTGAAAATGGGCACGGACGGCTCCCTGCATTTGCCGATCCGGATAGAAGCGGGAAACGGGAACGGCATAAACCTGGTGCCCGTTGACTTTTTCATCAAGGCATTTATGGAGATAATGGATACCTGTCTGGAAGGAAGCGTATTTCATATCGTCAACGAAAGGTCCAAGACCATCGACGCATTGGTCGAATACACTACAAGATATTTTAATCTCGAGGGGATAGAGGCGGTTCGCACGGAAGATTTCGACAAACAATCGAGGAACGGCCTTGAAATCCTCTTCGATACGTACGTTGACGCATACAAACCCTATATGAGGGACAACAGGATATTCAGCAACGATAAGACTCGGTCAATACTGGAGAAAAAAAACATCAAGTGCCCGGACCTTGATTATGAGCTCTTCTCAAAATGCATGCAATATGCCATTGAGACAGGTTGGGGGGCAAACCTTTTCGGGAAGCAGCATCAGTGAAAAAGGGGATGTCGATCAACCCTCATCAAGCACTGTGAAGGATCTATCGCCTCTCCTTAATCGTTTGACAGCGTAGCCTCGCTCCCCTATGATAGGAAGAAACAAGGGTTCCAGCGTACAAGGGTTCTAGGATTCTAGTGAAAAGATAGAAACTCGACCCCTCCCGCTTTGCGGCCCCCTACCCCTGCTCCTCAAATTTTAAGTCTAAGGAAAGCAGGATGTCGCAAAGTGACACATTCGGATATTTTTATTGATGGGGTGTCGCAGGGAGACAGATCTGGCCAAAGGGCCACCTTCGGCCGCAGTCCATAAAATCTAAATTAAGGTGCGGGATTGAACCCTTTTTTTTAAAGGCTTTGCGATGTTTCCCAAGACCATAGCGTGGAAGGATAACAGGGTCGTCATCCTCGATCAGCGCCGGCTGCCTGATGAGGAGGTTTACGTCGAGTGCCAGAGCGCCTCTGCCGTGACCGAGGCCATCAAGACCATGGCCATCAGGGGTGCCCCGGCCATCGGCATCGCCGCCGCCATGGGGATCGCCCTGGGGGCCCTGGGCATAGGCAAGAAGAACTTTACCCCCTTTTATCAAGAACTCAGCTCCATCTGCAAAACCCTCAAGGCAGCGCGCCCCACCGCCATCAACCTCCGCTGGGCCCTGGAAAGGATGAAGGGGGTGTGTGAGGCCAACAAGGAGAAGGGGGTTGAGGCCGTCAAGGGGCTTTTGGTCAACGAGGCCCTCGCCATTCTGGCGGAGGACATCGAGACCAACAAGAGGATCGGCGAGCAGGGCAAAGACCTAATCCACGCAAATGATACCATCTTGACCCACTGCAATGCCGGCGCCCTGGCCACCGGGGGTTACGGCACCGCCCTGGGGGTGATCAGGAGGGCCTGGGAGGACAGGAAGGGGATCACGGTGATCGCCACAGAGACCCGGCCGCTGCTGCAGGGGGCCCGACTCACCGCCTGGGAGCTAACAAGAGAGGGGATCCCGGTGACCCTTATCGCCGACAATATGGCCGGATACCTCATGCAGCAGGGGGAGATCAACCTGTGTATCGTCGGGGCGGACAGGATCGCCTCCAACGGCGATGTGGCCAACAAGATCGGGACCTACACCCTGGCGATTCTGGCGAAGGAGCATGGGATACCCTTTTACGTGGCTGCCCCGCTTTCCACCTTTGACAGGGGCGCCAAGACAGGTGCGGAGATCCCCATCGAGGAGCGCGAGGCGTCGGAGGTGTCCACCCTGTGGGGGAGATGCCTGGCCCCACAAGGGATCAAGGTCCGCAACCCCGCCTTTGACGTCACCCCGCACCGATATGTGAGCGCCATTATCACGGAAAAAGGGATTGTCAAACCTCCCTTTGAGAAACGCCTGAAGCAGATCACGGGAAAAGATGGCGGATAGACCGATCATTACCCTGTTGACCGATTTCGGCTGGGGAGACGGGCATATCGGGGCTATGAAAGGTGTCATCCTCCACATCAACCCCGACTGCCGCATCGTCGACCTGGCCCACCATATCGCCCCCCACGACGTGATGGGGGCCGCCTTTGTCTTGGGGCAGACCTATGCGTTCTACCCGCCAGGGACCATCCACGTGGCCGTGGTGGACCCCGGCGTGGGCGGCGCACGGAAACCCCTGGTCCTGGAGACAAGGGATTACCTCTTTGTGGGGCCCGACAACGGCTGCTTCACCCTCGTGCTCAAACAGGAGCAGGAGGTGCAGGCTTATCAGCTGGTTGAGAAGCGCTTTCGCCTCCCCCGCGTGAGCCAGACCTTCCACGGCAGGGACATCTTCGCCCCTGCAGCTGCCCACCTCTCCCTGGAAATCGCCCCTGAGGAGATGGGACCTGCCGTCGATTGCGCCGATTTGACAAGGCTGGCCATCCCCGAACCTGCGCTGGACGGAGCGACCCTCCTTGGCGAGGGGATCTGGGTCGATTACTTCGGCAACCTCGTCACTAATATATCCGAGGAAGATTTGGGAGCGTTCGCCCCGGACGGGCTAATCGAGATAGAGATCAAGGGGGAGAGGATCAAGGGGCTCAAATCCTCTTACGCGGAAGGCAAAGAAGGGGAGATCATCGCCCTGTGGGGGAGCGCGGGGTTGCTGGAAATCTCCCTCAAGGAGAGGAACCTGCATCGCGAGCGGGGATGGGGGAGAGGAGAAAAGGTTTGGATCAGGAGGAGCAGATGATCGCTTCACGGGCCAAGGAGATGAAGCCCTTCATAGTCATGGACGTCATGGAGCGGGCCGCGGAGATGGAGCGCCGCGGCCAGGGGGTGATCCACCTGGAGGTGGGTGAGCCAGACTTCGACACCCCCGAGCCTATCAAGGAGGCCTGTATGCGGGCCATCAGGCAGGGAGAAACCCACTACACCCACAGCCTGGGCTTGGTGCCGCTACGGGAGGCCATCTGCGAGCACTATGCGGAGAAATACGGGGTAGAGGTTTCCGCGGATCAGGTCCTTATCACCTCCGGGACCTCACCGGCCATGCTCTTGCTCTTCTCCGCCCTGTTGGAGCGCGGGGAAGAGGTAATCCTCCCGAACCCCCACTATCCCTGCTACCCGAACATCATCTCCTACGTGGAGGGAAGGGCCATCCTCGTGGATACCGAGGAGGAGGAAGGGTTCCAATACCTCCCTGCCGAGATCAAGCGGCGGATCACCGCGCGGACCAAGGGGATCATCGTCAACTCACCCGCCAACCCCACCGGCATCGTCATGGACAACAAGAGGATGGAGGAGATTGCCTCCCTCTCCCCCTTTATCATCTCCGATGAGATATACCACGGCCTCGTCTACAAGGGGGAAGAGCACACCATGCTGGAGTTTACCGATCGCTGCTTTGTCCTCAATGGCTTTTCCAAGCTCTACGCCATGACGGGATGGCGCTTAGGTTATCTCATAGCGCCCCAAGAGTTCATCAGGCCCATGCAGGTGATGCAACAAAACCTCTTCATCTCCCCCAACTCCTTTGTCCAGTGGGCGGGAATCGCCGCCCTGAAAGATGCGCACAAAGAGGTGGAGGAGATGAAGGAGACCTACAATTGCCGCCGGGAGTTTATGCTCAAGGGGCTCAGGGAGATGGGGCTCAAGGTGGCGGTGGAGCCCACCGGGGCCTTCTACATCCTGGCCAATGCCCGGCGATACGCCGTCGACTCCTACCAGCTGGCCTTCGCAATCCTGGAAAAGGCCGGCGTGGGGGTGACACCGGGGATAGACTTCGGGAGCCGGGCAGAGGGGTTTCTGCGCTTCTCCTACGCCAATTCCCTGGAGAAGATCGAGCAGGGGCTGGAACGGCTGCAACGGTATCTAGCAAGCCTCTAGCGCCCCGAGGTGGCTGTTGTCATACTTTTTATAGTGCTTCCCATGATCTTTCCTCCAGACAGGGGGATGAGAGTAATTTGGATATTTATTGAAAAGAAGCCGACGAGTCATTTTCGTCACCAAACCCCTCTTGACAAGAGCATATCATTAATGCATATTAATACATATAATAATGCATATTGAAGAGGAGGAAATCATGAGAACAACGCTGAATATAGAAGACGAACTGCTTGACAAGGCGGCACAATTGACCGGCATTGAAGAAAAGACCTCGCTGGTCAGGCTTGGGCTCGAGGCCCTCATAGCGAGGGAGAGCAGTAAAAGGCTTGCCCAGCTTGGCGGAAGCGAAAAAAAATTGATGCGGATCCCTCGGAGGAGAGCGCCAAGGACATAACATGGTTCTTGTTGATACCTCTGTATGGGTCATGCACCTCCGCCATGGAACTATCGGTCTAGAAGGGCTGCTTGATCGAGGGCATGTGATTTGTCATCCCTACATCATTGGGGAACTCGCCTGTGGGAATCTTAACAATAGGCTCGAGATTCTCTCTCTTCTCAAGACGCTTCCAGCGGCACTTCATGCCGAACATGAAGAGGTCATGCAGTTCATAGAGAACTATAGCTTGATGGGGAAAGGATTAGGATACATTGATATACATCTGCTCGCTTCGGCCATTTTGAGCAGGGTTTCACTGTGGACCCTCGACAAAAAATTGCAAGAGGTTTCTCTAAAACTGAAGGTCGCATATTAATATTCACGGTTATATCGTCGTAACGCAATCCAGCCCTGCCCCGCTGTTTTTGGTTGCTCTCCCTTATCCTCATCCATAGATACCCATAACCCCGTTGTCACCCACTATATCACCTCCTCTCCAGCTTTTATTACCTCCTATCTTTGCCTGGCAGTAATGGCATACTGGGAAGTGGTTATGGCTGGGGGCCCGGAAAAGGGGTTCCCTTTTTCGTTTGACTTCTGAGCCAATTTTGATATAGTGGGTTTTTTAGGTATAAAAGTTGCATAGGCACAAGCATCCATGAAATACCTCATCCTCATCGGCGACGGGATGGCCGATCGTCCTGTAAAAGAGCTGGGGGGTAAGACCCCCTTGATGGCCGCCCGTACTCCGAACATGGATGCCCTGGCCCAGCAAGGGGAACTGGGGCTCGTGCGCACCATCCCCAAGGGGTTGCCCAAGGGAAGCGAGATCGCCAACCTCTCCATCTTCGGATATAACCCCAAGCGCTACTACACCGGGCGCGGCCCTTTGGAGGCCGCCAGCATCGGGATCAAGCTCGGTCCTGAGGATTGCGCCTTCCGCCTGAACCTGGTGACCCTGGAGGCCGTCAAGGGATCGGTGATCATGGAGGACTACAGCGCCGGACACATCTCTACCGAGGAGGGGGGCGCTATCATCCGGGATCTGGACAAAAAACTGGGCAACTCGATCTTTCGCTTCTACCCGGGGGTGAGCTATCGCCACCTCCTGGTCTGGAAGGGGAAGGGGGAGCGGATAAAGACCATCCCACCGCATGATATCACCTCCCAGGAGATCGGGGCATACCTCCCGGCAGGTGATGGAGCCCCGGAGCTCATCAAGCTCATGACCGAGACGCAGATGCTCTTGAATGAACATCCGGTAAACCGTACGAGGCGCCAGGAGGGGAAACGGGAGGCCAATGCCACCTGGCCCTGGGGGCAGGGGCGGGCCCCGCAGCTGCCGAGCTTCGTTGAGCGGTTTGGTTTGCAGGGCGGCGTCATCTCGGCTGTTGACCTGATCAAGGGGATCGGCATCTATGCCGGCTTGCGGGTCATCACCGTGCCCGGTGCCACCGGCTATTTGGATACCGACTATCAAGGCAAGGCCGAGCATGGGCTGCAGGCCCTGGAGAAAGACGACCTCGTTTACCTCCACGTGGAGGCCCCTGATGAGGCCTCCCACAACGGCGATCTGGATGCAAAGATAGCGGCCATCGAGGCCTTTGACGAAAAGGTAGTGGGGACCATCTGCAAAGGGATGGAGCACAGAGGCGATCACCGGATCATGGTCCTGCCCGACCATCCCACCCCCCTTGCGCTTAAGACCCACACCGACGACCCGGTTCCCTTTGTGATCTACGATTCCACCAAAAAGCGCCCATCAGGAACAAAGGGATTTAACGAGCAGACGGCAGTCGAAAGCGGTATCGTGATCGACGAAGGCTATAAGCTGATGGAACGATTCCTCAGGAGGAAGCCATGAGGACCAAGTTCATCTTCATCACCGGGGGTGTGCTCTCCTCCCTGGGTAAGGGGCTGGCTGCTTCCTCGATCGGGGCCCTGATGGAGAGCAGGGGGCTCACCCTATCCATGCTCAAGTTCGACCCCTACATCAACGTAGACCCGGGCACCATGAACCCCTTCCAGCACGGGGAGGTCTTCGTGACCGACGACGGGGCAGAGACCGATTTGGACCTGGGCCACTATGAACGCTACACACACGCCAAACTCAGCCAGAAGAACAACTGCACCACGGGCAGGATCTACCACACGGTCATCACCAAGGAGCGGCAAGGGGATTATTTGGGGGCGACCGTCCAGGTCATCCCCCACATCACCGATGAGATCAAACGCACCATCCTGGAGTTGGCCGACAGTGTGGATCTGGTCATCACCGAGGTGGGGGGGACCGTCGGCGATATCGAGAGCCTCCCTTTTCTTGAAGCGATCCGGCAGTTCAAGGGGGATGTGGGCAAGGAGAACGTCTGCTACATACACCTGACCTTGGTCCCCTACATCAAGGCGGCGGGAGAAGTGAAGACCAAGCCGACCCAGCATAGTGTTAAGGAGTTGCGGGAGATCGGCATCCAGCCCGATATATTGCTCTGTCGAACAGACCGCTTCCTCTCCCCGGAGATCAAGGCCAAGATCGCCCTCTTCTGCAACGTGGAGCCCGATTCCGTCTTCACCGCCAAGGACGTGGAGAGCATCTACGAGGTACCCCTCTGCTTCCATCAAGAGGGGTTGGATGAAAAGATCATTGAGATCCTCAACATGTGGACCAAGGCCCCGGATCTGGGCGCGTGGGAGGGGATCTGCCGAAAAGTCAAAAGCCCCAAGGATGAGGTGACCATCGCCGTGGTGGGCAAATATGTCAACCTGCGAGACTCTTACAAGAGCCTCAACGAGGCCCTGATCCACGGGGGGCTTGCCAATGATTGTCAAGTGAACCTGGATTACGTGGACTCTGAGGAGATCGAGCGCAGCGGCACCGGGGACGGCATCTCCCATGCAGACGGCATCCTCATACCCGGGGGATTTGGGCAGCGGGGGATCGAGGGAAAGATCGAGGCCATCCGCCACGCCCGGGAACACGGCGTCCCCTTCTTCGGGATCTGCCTGGGTATGCAGCTGGCGGTGACCGAATATGCCCGAAACGTGGCCGGCCTGGAGCGGGCCAACAGCGCGGAATTCGACCCCGACACCCCCCATCCCGTTATCTATCTCATGCAGGAGTGGGTCAATTACCAGACGAAGACCGTCGAGCGCAGGGATGAGGGGAGCGCCAAAGGGGGGACCATGCGGCTGGGCGCCTATCCCTGTCACCTGGTAAGGGAAAGCCGCGCCTACGAAGCATATAAAGAGAAGGTCATCTCCGAGCGGCACCGCCATCGCTACGAATTCAACAACCGCTACCGGGAACCCCTTACCCAAAAGGGGATGCGGATCAGCGGCGCTTCGCCGGACAACGAGTTGGTGGAGATCATCGAGATCCCCGATCATCCCTGGTTTTTAGGGTGCCAGTTTCACCCCGAGTTTCAATCGAGGCCCTGGAACCCCCATCCCCTGTTCCGGGAGTTCATCAGGGCCTCTCTCGCAGCAAAGAGGAAGTGACGGTGAGCAGAGGGATCCATATCAAGGGGATAACCGTGGGGGGAGGCGCCCCCCTGATCTTGATCGCCGGTCCCTGCGTGATCGAGGGGGAAGCATTCACCCTCTCCCTCGCCAAGCAGCTGCAAGAGATCACCCGCAGCCTCCCCATCCCCCTCATCTTCAAGGCTTCATACGACAAGGCCAACCGCACCTCCATCTCGTCCGGCCGGGGCCCGGGGCTCATGGAGGGATTGAGGATCTTGCAGCAGGTGAAGGATGAGCTCGGGCTGCCCGTCCTCTCCGATGTCCACAGCGTCGGCGA
>MGQS01000111.1:0-2670 GCA_001797905.1 Deltaproteobacteria bacterium RBG_16_54_11
GCTCTAAGACGCGGAGCAATTTCGGTTGGAGATCCAAGGGGAGGTCGCCGATTTCGTCGAAAAACAAGGTGCCTCCATCTGCCCATTGGGCGAGCCCCTTTTTATTCTTTGTCGCCCCCGTAAAAGACCCGGCTTTAAAACCGAATAGCTCGCCTTCAAAGAGATCCCGGGGAATGGCGCTGCAGTTTATATCCACGAAGTTACCTGTGCGATTCGAGGACTTGTGGATCAATCTGGCAACCACCTCTTTCCCCACCCCTGTCTCACCCACAATGAGCACCGGGGTAGGGTGGGGCGAGACCTTATCGATCAAACCGCGGATTTCCTCAAGCGCCCTCGACTTACCGATGAGGACAAATTCCTCTTTAGTCTCCAAATAAGCGATTTTATTCTGGAGAGAGACCATCTCATCTACGCGTCTCAGGGTGAGAAAGAGCTCTTCGAGGTCCACGGGTTTCGTGATATAGTCATAGGCCCCCGACTTCATGGCTTCTACGGCCGTGTGGGCGTCATCCCTGCCCGTCAAGACGATAAGGGGAGCGTGGATCGCCCTCTCTTTCAATTGCGGTATCAGTTGCATCCCATCGACATCGGGAAGCCCCAAATCCAAGAGGATACACCCATATCCCTTCTGCGCCTCATCCAGCCCTTTGAACCCTTCCCTGACTACGGTCAGGTGATGCCCTCTATCCTCCAGATATTCGACAAGGGAAAAGGCAAAGGCTTCGTCATCTTCTATCAACAGCACATCCATCGCCCTACACCTCGTCTATCCTCAATAACGGAAGGGATATCTTGACCTTTGTACCAATGCCGCCCGGCCCTTGAGCGATTTCTAAAGAACCGTTACTCCCTTTAGTGAGCGTTTCTACCACAAACAACCCAAGTCCCATGCCATAGGGCTTTGTGGTGATAAAAGGCTTCTTGCCGAGGACGGCCAAAACGCCTTCGGGAATACCTCTCCCATTATCTATAACCTCAATCTCCACGGTGTGATTACGCAAAGCCAAGCGAACTCTTATCTCTCCCCCTTTTCTCCCGATCAAGGCCTCCTGGGCGTTTTTAATAAGATTGGAAAGTATTTGATGAAAGCTATCGGGATTTCCTCTGAAGATTATGTCCTTTTCCTTTAACTCCAACTGTATGTCAATCCCTTTTTGCCGTAGCTCTTCCCGGTAGAGGTCAGCTGCTTCCTGGGCTACTTCGGAGAGGTTAAAGTTGACCATATACCTGATGGCCGGTCTGGAGATATATTTAACCGAAGCCAGCAGCGAATTGAGGCGGTCAATCTCATTGATGATCCTTCCCGTATAGGCATTGATTTTATCCTTGCGCTCTGCATCGGATTTAAATTTTGCTTCCAGGGATTGGGCCAAGGCCCTGATGGCTCCTAAAGGGTTCTTAAACTCATGGATAAAAATGGAAAAAAATTTGATGAGGTCCTCTTCCGGAGGGTAGACCTTGACGAGATACGTCGCTGCTCCTCCCTTGCTCCCCAAAGGTATCTTCTCAAATCGATAGTGTCCCGGCGATTTTGATTCGAAGGCATCCTTTAGTACGTCGTCGGCATAGAGCAACTCTCCGCCTTCATCAACAACCATGATATAAGGTCCGCTCATCCTTTAAACCGCCTTTTGTTGTCCTTTTCAGGGAGTAAGCCCCCAGCCCAGGCGAAGGGTTTAAATAGATTTTTCCCCACATGGGTTCCGGTCCCGCTGTTGGCAGGATAGTTTACTTTTAGTGTACGATATCAGTCTGAATTATTCAACTATATTGTCCAAGGGAGAGGGCATGAGAATTTTAAGATGAGATGGCAGAGCATACCTCTTGATAAAACGTCGCTTCCACAATCTCCTGCTCGATGCCGAGAATATAAAGAGGGATATCATCCAAGGGGAGTCTTTGCAACTTAACAAAATCTTTCTCTGTCGTAACAAATAAATCCACTGTTGTGCCCTGGTGGCGCAGCATCATCAAATCCTTGAGTTCATAGTTGTGATGGTCGGGGAAATGTATCTCTTTTACGACCTCTGCGCCTAATCCCTTCAAGAGATAAACAAAGTACGCCGGATCGGCGATCCCCGCAAAGGCGAAAACGCGCTTGCCGCAAACTACGTGGGGAGGAGACATCTTTTTTGAGGCCGCCTCAAGGAGAAAGACCGATTTATATCTGCTGTGATAGAGAGGAACTGCCGGGGCATGATAGCGCAGCACGCCCTCTATCTCACCCAGGGTTTGAGAGGGCTCGGCCTTGGTCAGGACGAGCATGGAGGCGCGGCGAAGAGATCGTAGCGGCTCCCTGAGGGGCCCCCGAGGGAAAAGACGGCCATTGCCGAACCCTTGCCGGGCGTCAATAAGGACGATATCCACGTCCCGTTTGAGCCTGAGATGTTGAAAACCGTCATCGAGTATCAGGACATCCATGCCAAACCGCTCATGAGCATTGATCCCCATTTCGTATCTTTTTTTACCAACCAGGACAGGAACACCCGATAGCATCTGGGCCAACATAAATGGCTCATCCCCGGATTCAGCAGGGGTCAGGCATACCCGTTCGCCGTCGGAGACGATTCCTCCTTGCCTCTCTTTCATCCCCTTATACCCCCTGCTCAATATCCCGACGTTGATCCCTCTCTTCTGCAACTCCCTGGCCAGGGCGATTACCAGAGG
>MGQS01000111.1:2795-3483 GCA_001797905.1 Deltaproteobacteria bacterium RBG_16_54_11
AGGAGACGGCAAACAGGGGGAAGAGGAGCACATCCTTCCACCATTGGCTGCCTCCCTCCTCTTGGAAGAGCATATCCACCCAATTTCTTTTTCGTGGACCCTTACTCATTTGGCCAAAGGGCCACCTCCGGCCTTAAAAAATTTTCTTACTATCTTTACTGTCTTCTCCAGGGCACCCTGCTGTTCTTGAAGCAGGGCCAGGCCTTTCTCCCCCATCTCCTTGCTGAGAGAGGGATCAACGATGAGTCTCCTCAAGGCCTCTTCGAGCCCTTCAGGCGTTTTCACTTGTATCCCCGCCCCCCTCTCCACTACGAGCTGGGCGATTTCCATAAAGTTTTCCATATGAGGGCCGAAGATAGCCGCCTTGCCATGGGCCAAGACTTCCAGGATGTTATGCCCCCCTACGCGACAGAAGCTACCCCCCACAAATATGGCCGTTCCCAGGCCATAGAGGGCAGCGAGCTCACCGACGGTGTCCAGCAGGATGATCTCTGGCCAAAGGGCCACCTCCGGTTCCGGTCGGCGTTCATCGCTTATCATCGTCCGCTTCACCCATCGAGCCCGCTGAGATCCCAAGAGTTTCTCCACCCGGGTGATCCTCTGCAGATGTCTGGGGGCCAGGATCAAGATAAGCCGAGGAAGGTCGATGCGTAACCCCTGAAAGACCTGCAGGATCAACGCTTCCTCT
>MGQS01000111.1:3615-6888 GCA_001797905.1 Deltaproteobacteria bacterium RBG_16_54_11
TATTCGGGGTTGCCCCCAGGCTAAGCATCCGTTCCCTGTCCGCGTTGGACTTGAGGCACAAGGCGTCGAAGTTCTTCAAGACACCCCTGAAAAAAAAGCGCAGGGGCAGATAAAACCGATAGGATCGTTGAGAGATCCTCCCGTTAAAAAGGATGACGGGGATACCCTCTCTCTTTGCCCCTCTCAGGAGGTTTGGCCACAGCTCTGTTTCCGCCACCAGCAGGAGGCGGGGCTTGATGCGTTTCACCGCCCTCCTCACTATCCAGGGCAGATCTAACGGGGCCAAGAGGGCCGCGTCGACGCCCTGAGATCGAGAAGCGATAGCCCTGCCCTGGGGGGTGGTTGTCGAGATCACAAAACCGTGGCGGGGATAGGCCCGCTTCATCGCGGTCAAGAGAGAGAGGGCAACCGCCACCTCTCCCACCGAAGCGGCGTGAAACCAGATATGAGGCCGCTTTCCCAGCTTCTGAAGCAGCTCGGGCGAATAAAAACTCCAGCGTTCTCGATGGGCAGATCCCTTTGAGAAAAGGATCTTCGACAGGGAAAAAGGGATTGCAAAAAAGGAAAGGAGCAGTAAAACAAGATTATAGAAGAGATAGCTCAATGCAATCACTGTTGTTCATCCGTGGAAGAGGTTATCTCTTCTTCTCGCAATAACGATCGGCCACCGCTGTAATCTCCTGTAATCTCTTCTCCAAGAGCAAGGTCTTCGCCTTTACTTCCTTCTCACCCGCCGCGTGATCGATAGAGATGGGCTCGCCCCAGACAAAGACGCCGCGGGAAAAGGGATAGGGGATGATAAAGCGATCCCAGGTATGTAATACCTTCCGAGGAGAGGCGCTGAAGGTGAAGGGGAAAACAGGGATGCCGCTGAGCTTGGCCAATTGCATTACCCCCGGCTGGACCTTGAAGCGCGGCCCCCTGGGGCCATCAGGGGCAATGGCCACATCATATCCCTCTTGTAATGCGCGGGCCAGCCCCTTGATCCCGGCAATCCCCCCTCTTGTGCTCGAACCCCGAACCGTCTCCAAGCCGAAGTGATGGACGGTCCTGCTGACAAGTTCTCCATCCCTGTGGCGGCTGATGAGGATCTTTAATCCTCGCCCCCCATATACCAAGGGCGTCATCAAGAGCCTTCCCTGCCAAAAGGCGCCGATGGCATTTTCCCCTCGCTCCCAGACACCCCTGATGCGCTCCCCGTTCAACTCCTCAATCCGCATGGTCCACTGGAGGCACTTAATAAGAAAAAAGGCCGCCCCGGGCCCCAGCCGCAACATTATTCGGTGCCAGATCTTGCGCATACCCCCGTTACGCCACCTCCTGTAATGGCCGGTCCTGATCTTGGAATTGGAGTTCGTAGAGTTTTTTGTATTCGCCGTCCATGGCCATGAGCTCTCTATGAACCCCCTCCTCAATGATCTCTCCCCCGGACAGGACGAGGATTCTGTCGACATTCCGCACCGTTGAGAGCCGGTGGGCAATGACCAAGACGGTCCTTTTCTCCATCAGCCGGTCCAAGGCCGCCTGCACCTCGCGCTCCGATTCCGTATCCAGCGAGGACGTAGCCTCGTCCAGGATCAAGATAGGCGCATTCTTCAACAAGGCCCTGGCGATAGAGAGCCTCTGCCGCTGCCCCCCGGAAAGCCTGACACCCTGTTCACCGATGACGGTATCGTATCCCTGGGGGAGATTGAGGATAAAACGATGGGCATCGGCCATCTTGGCCGCCTTGATCACCTCTTCTTCAGGGATGTCCGGTCTGCCGTAGGCGACGTTGTTCCGCACGGTGTCGTTGAACAACAGGGTCTGCTGGCCCACGACGCCGATCTGATCGCGCAGGGACTGCAAGGTCGCCTTGCGAATATCCATGCCGTCGATCGTAACCCTTCCCTTGGCCACATCATAGAACCTCGGCAGGAGGTTTACCAGGGTGGTCTTCCCTGCCCCGCTGGAACCTACCAGGGCAACCTTCTCACCGCGCTTCACCACGAAGTTGATGCGCTTCAACACCATCTCATCGGCATAGCGGAAGGAGAGATCGTGGTACTCGATCTCCCGAGAAAAGGAAGGGAGGAGCTGGGCATCGGGGGCATCAGCCACCTCCGGCTTGAGGTCTAAGATGGCAAATACCCGGCGGGCAGCCACTATCCCCTCCTGGATCAGGAGGTTGACCTTACTCAATCCCCTCAGTGGATCGTAGAGCAGGGCCATGGCGGTCATGAAGGAGAAAAAGTCTCCCACCGTCATTGCCCCGCTAATGACCCTATAGCCACCGACCCAAACAAAGGAACCAATGCCGAGATACGCCAACCACTCCATCACCGGGTTGGAGAGGGACCTTATCTTAACCCGCTTCATGAGATATTTAAAGTATTGCTCGTTGGCAACGCTGAAACGCCTGTTCTCATATGCCTCCATATTGAAGGCCTTGACGATACGGTGGCCGAAGATGGTTTCCTGCAGAAACGTACTGATATAGGCCATGGTCTCCAAAGTCCTCTTGCTGATCTTGCGCAGTTTTCTGCTGAACTGAATAAAAGGGAAGGCCGCTAAGGGAAAGACCAACATGGCCACAAGGGCAAGTTGCCAGTCCCGATAGAAGATGACACATAACAAGCCGACGGCGGTGAAGGCATCCTTCACCATACCGGTTACCGCATCGGAGACGGCGCCCTGGATAGAGTTCACATCGTTGGTGATGCGGGCCATCAACACGCCCGTCGGGGTCCGATCAAAAAAGGAGAGGGAGAGGGTTTGCAGGTGGCTATAGATCTGATATCGTATATTCGCCACCACCCGCTGCCCCACGTAATTCATCAGGTACCCCTCCCCGAAGCCGACAAAACCCTTGATAACGCCGAGGCCCATAACCGCGAGAGGGATGACGGTCAACATGAATTTGTCTTTATTAATGAAGATGTCATCCAGGACATTTTTGGTAAGCAGGGCGAAGGCGGCGGTAATGCCCGACACCACTGCCATACAGAGCATGGCCACGAGGAGCCTGCGCCAATAGGGCCGGACGAACTTCAGCACACGGATATAAATATCCTTGCCTTTTATTGCCGTCCCATCATCTGCAGGGCGATTCGGGCCGACCTCTGATCCGAGTTGGACATCCTTACGCTTCATGTTACTCCCATCATCTGCAGGGCAATCCGGGCCACCCTTTGCGAGGCCCCCCTGCCGCCAAGTTTGTCTGTAATGAGCCGAAACTCATCCTTGATCTCTTCCCTCTTGGCATGGTCTTGCAGGATCTTTTTCGCCTCGAGG
>MGQS01000111.1:6951-20295 GCA_001797905.1 Deltaproteobacteria bacterium RBG_16_54_11
CGAAGCACTTTATCTTTACCAGCATCCTGCCGATAAGATAGGTTATGGGGCTTAACCGATAGATGATTACCATGGGGGCTCCGGCAATGGCCCCTTCCAGGGTGGCGGTACCCGAGGCCGTCAACAAGAGATCGGCAGCCTTCATCACCTCAAAGGCTCTACCCTCGACAATCTCGATAGGAAGCCGGCTGCCCGCTATACACCCCTGAACCACATCCCTGCCGATAGACGAGGCAAGGGGGATCATGAAGCGGGAGAGAGGGAAATCGCTTGCCAGGATCTCTGCAGCGCCTACGAGGGGCGGCAAAAGGACCTTCACCTCCCGGCCCCTACTGCCGGGCAACAGGCCGATGAGGAGGGCATCGGCAGCGATTCCCAATCGCGTGCGCGCCTTCTCACGGGACAGGCCGACATCCAGGATATCGAGGAGCGGATGGCCGACGAACTCCACATCCACCCCCGCTTGCTCATAGAGAGGTGCTTCGAAGGGTAAGATGACCGCCATCTTTGCCACCCGCTTGGCGATCTTTTTAATGCGCCCGGGCCGCCATGCCCAAACCTGTGGGCTCACGTAGTAGAGGACAGGCACCGCACTATCATTGAAGACCTTGGCCAACCGCAGATTGAATCCAGGGTAATCGATCAGGACAGCCAGATGGGGTCTGCGATCCTTGATAAAACGCTTTATCTGCCTCCAGGCCCTCCAGATATGCCCCATCTTTTCCAAAACCTCGGTAACACCCACAACAGCGAGTTCAGCAGAGGAGAAGAGGAGATGCACCCCCGCCCTCTCCATCTCGCTCCCCCCGATGCCATAACATTCCACCTGAGGTGATAACGATGCCATTGCCTCCGCCAATTTCGCCCCATAGAGATCGCCCGAAGGCTCCCCGGCCACAATCACTACCTTTTTCCCGGCGTTAATCACTTCATATCCCTATCGATGGCATCGGCGATCCGGATGGCTACCTCCAGGGCACGCTGGCCATCCTCGCCCGAGCAAACAGGGGGGGTCCGCTCCCGGACGCTCTGCAAAAAGGCCTTCAACTGCATCTCCAAAGGGTCGTTCTGCCGTGCCACTTCATCCACCTGCATCCCCGCTCTTCCCCTTTTCCCCCTTCGGGTAATCGTCAGGCTCTGTTTCATATAATCGACTGAAAGGTAGGAATCTTTTTGGAGGATGACCATTTTACGCAATTTCTCCTGGGCGATCCTGCTGGCCGAGAGGTGGGCCACACATCCATTCTTGAAGATGAGGCGCGCATGGGCGACATCGATGTGAGGAGAGCAAAAAGGTGTTCCTACCGCCTCAATGCCCTCAATGTCCGGCCCCAGGATACTGAGGATGATATCGATGTCGTGGATCATCATATCTAAGATGACGTCGACGTCGGTCCCCCTGCCGGGAAAGGGAGAGAGCCGACATGATTCTATTAAGAGAGGGTTCTTTAAGACCCCGTTCATGGCTTCCAACGCCCCGTTAAATCTCTCCAGATGTCCTATCTGAAATATAGCACCTCTCTCCTGAGCCAGGGCATTGAGTTCTTGGGCCTCTGCCACCGTAGCGGTTATGGGTTTCTCCAGCAGGACATCAACACCTGCCGAAAGGAAGTCCTTCGTTACGCCATAATGGGAAATGGTCGGGACGGCGATGCTCACCGCCTCAACCCTGCCCAGGAGATCACGGTGATGGTAAAGGGGCTGGCAGCTGGTGTGAACAGCCATCTCCCGGCAACGCCCCTCGTCGATGTCCACCACCCCGATGAGCTCCGCCTCGGGGATGCGGGCGTACTTTTCCGCATGGATCTTCCCCAGATACCCAACACCTACCACGCCCACCTTGATTCTGTCCGCTGCCACTCTTATCTTCTCGTTACCCCTCTCTTTGTCCCCTTGATAAAATCCAACATATGCCGTACCTCCGGCAGGGCGGAGACGGGGTCCTCTTGCACCTTCTGAATGGCCTCCTCCATGGTGAGGTGTGATCGGAAGAGCACCCTATAGGCCTTCCGTAAGCCCGTGATAGCCTCCTCCGGGACCTTATTGCGCTGCAGATTGAGGACATTGATCCCATAGAACTTGACCTTCATCCCCGAGGCAGTGACGTACGGGGGGATATCCCTCGTGAGGGCTGTCGCCCCTCCCACAAAGGCATAAGTCCCAATCCTGACGTATTGATGAATGGCCACTATCCCACCGATGATGGCGTGATCCCCTATCTCTACATGTCCTCCCAAGGCAGCATAGCTGGACATGATGATGCGATTTCCCAAGGTGCAATCATGGGCGACATGGGCATAGGCCATGAGGAAGTTCTCATCGCCGAGGACTGTCTTCACATTACCGAAGGGGGTGCCACGGTGTATAGTCACGAACTCCCTGATAATATTATTATCTCCTACGACGACAGAGGTCTCCTCACCTTTATATCTCAGGTGCTGGGGAGGGGCCCCTAACGAGGCGTGCTGATAGATCTGACACCCCTTGCCTATCACCGTCCACTTGTCGATGACGCAAAGGGGACCTATCCGCGTGCCTTTTCCGATTTTTACCTTTTCTCCTATGATGGAGTACGGTCCTATATCCACGCCATCGGCCACCTCAGCCGTCGGGTGTACAATAGCTGTCTCGTGTATCATCTCGCACCAACCTCCTTGTCCATGATGGTGGCCAGGATTTCCGCCTCCGCAGCCAGCTGATCGCCTACAAAGGCCTTACCCTGAAAGGCCCAAATCATGCCGCGGTGTTTCGTCACATCGATCTCCAGGCGAAGCTGGTCCCCGGGGACAACCGGCCTTCTGAACTTTATCCGGTTCATGGACATGAGGTAGACGCCCTTGCCCTCCGCCTCCTTCCCCATGGCCCGGAACGCCAGCACGCCGGCGGTCTGTCCCAAGGCCTCAATGATGAGGACGCCGGGCATCACCGGCTCTCCGGGAAAATGCCCCTGGAAAAAGGGTTCGTTGACCGTAACATTCTTTATCCCCACTATCCGCTTGCCCTCCTCCAGCTCTATGATGCGGTCGACAAATAAAAAGGGATATCGATGGGGCAAGACATCCATGATCCCCTGTACATCGATCATCAAATTCCTCCTCTCTATTCTTCCTCTTTCTCTGTCGCTTTTTTTTTCTCGAGCGCCGCTACCCGCTTGCGCAACAGGTCCAACTCCTTCCTTATCTCCGGAAGCCTGGACCATACCGCGGCCACCTTCAGAAACTGCCGGTAGGGGAGGTGGGGGGTCCCGAGGACGATTTGATTGGGAGGCACATTCTTGGCGATACCGGACTGGGCGCCAATCATAACGTTGTCCCCTATCTCAATGTGGTCGACCAGCCCTACCTGCCCCGCCAAGGTGACGTTTTTCCCGAGCTTCGTGCTCCCTGAGATTCCCACCTGGGCAACGATGATGCTATTCTCCCCTATCTGCACATTGTGGCCGATTTGGACGAGATTGTCGAACTTCACCCCCTTCTTGACCAGGGTCTTGCCAAAGGTGGCCCGATCAAGGCAACAGTTGGCGCCGATCTCGACATCGTCTTCGATCTCCACGATCCCCACCTGCGGGATCCTCACATTCGCCTCTCCATCCTTAACAAAGCCAAAGCCGTCGGCCCCGATGACCGTGCCTGCATGGATGATGACGCGCTTCCCGAGGATGCACCGGGGGTAGATGGTCACATGGGGATAGATAACGGTGTCTTCACCGATTGCCGCCTGGGGGCCGATGGAGACAAAGGGATAGATGGTGACCCGTGAGCCGATCTCAGCCTCATCCCCGATGGAGACAAAGGGGTGTATCGTGGCATCCTTGCTCACCTTGGCCGAGGGGCTGACCCAGGCCGTTGCCGAGACCCCTCCTGCGACGTATGGTTGCCGGGTGAACGCGGCGAGGATCTTGGCCGCGGCCAAGAGGGGGTTTTTTACTATCAGCAGGGGAAGAGAGACATCCGTTATCTCCTGCGGGACGATAGCGGCAGAGGCCTTGGTCCCCTTCAGCAGAGGGATGAATCGCTCAGTGCTGGCAAAGGTGATATCACCTTCCTGCGCCCCCTCTATGCCGGCGAGCCCCGATATTACTACCGAGCCATCCCCTATCACCTTGCCCCCGACCTCGCGGGCCAGGCTTTCGAGGCTCCGTTTCACAGGCTTTACTCCTTGGCGGCATCGAAGGTCTTGATCACCCGGTCGGTGATATCGATCTCCTTGGAGGCATAAGCAACCAAGCCTGTTTCCAAGATCAAGGTATATTTCTCCTCCTGCCCCAACTTCTTGATCACTATCATGAGACTCTTATTGAACTTGGTTGCGCTTTCCTTGTTCATCTGCTTGAGCTCGGCATCGGCATCCTGCCCCAACCGATCCAGATCTTTTACCTTCTGCTGGAACTCCCGCTCCTTCTCTCTCCTGGCCTGCTCGCTGAGCATGCCGGCCTTCTTCTCCAACGATTCCTTTAAGGCCTTTAACTCCGCTGCCTTTTTTTCGTAATTCTTTTGCAATTCAGTACCCCTCTTCACAAAGGCATCTCTCTCCTTTGCCCATCGCTTGGACTCGTTTAAGACTCGGTCCATGTCGAAATAGCCGACCTTGATTGCTTGCGCGTAGGCAAGAGGGGAGGCCATGAGCAGACCTAAAAAGACAAAACATGCAAGTACCTTCTTCATCGACTAACTCCTTTCTCTCTGTGTAATATTAAAACATCGTCCCCATGGAGAAGTCCCATACGTTGGTCTTCTCTCCGCGGCCAGACCGGGGACTGAGGTTGTACCCCCAATCGACGCGGATGGGGCCAAAAGGGGAATACCAGCGGATGCCCGCTCCGACAGCTTGCCGCAGCGGGGTGAAGCTGTTATCAAAACTTCTTTCTCCTCCTCCCCATCCCTTGCCGATGTCGTAGAATACCGCTAGCCGCAAGCCGATGGCCTTGCTCAGGGGGTAGAGCAATTCCGTGTTCAAGACCACCATATTGAGGGCGCCGATCGGTTCGTTATCCTTCGGATCCACGGGGCTGGCAAACCCGTAATCGAACCCCCTTAAGGTCTTGATACCCCCGACATAGAATCTCTCATTGATGGGTACCTCTTTGTGCGTATATGGCCGGATGAAACCGGCGGTTCCCCGCAGGTTTAAGACTAGGTCGCCGACAATGGGGTGGAACCAACTGACCCCGCCACTGGCAGAATAGAAGTAATTGTCGCCACCCAGGCCGGCAATGGCGCCGGTGACCCATATCTCCGATCCATTGGTCGGGAAGTAGGGGTCATCGAGGGTGTTCCTGGTAAAGGTGAGGATGACCTTGCCCGTGGTGCTCGCCCCCTCCACCCACAGGTCATAGATGTAATCTCCAGGGAAATATACAGTTGTATCGACATTGTATACCTTCACCCGCTCGAACCGATAACCAAGGGACGCAACGATATTTTCCGTGATCTCCCTGCCGATGGTGATGCCTCCTCCAGCTACATCGACCTTGTAGGAATCAAACTCCTCCGTCTCGCTGTAGCCGGTCACCCCAAGGGATACCTGGGTGTCTAAAAAGCGCGGATCGGTGAAACCGACGTTGAAATTCCGTACCTCCCCTCCGATCTCCACCTTGATGTTCGCCTTGTATCCGCGACCAAACAGATTTCCATGGGAAAGGGCCACGCTCCCCACCACCCCATGGACATTGCTGTACCCTGCGCCGAACGACAACCTCCCCATCTGCTGCTCCTCGACCCTGATGTCCAAATCGATGAGCTCCTTCTTCTCCGTGGGGCTGGGGGCGAACTCCACCTCCTTAAAATATCCTGTGCGCAAAACCCGCTCGCGGCTCTTGCGCAGCCGGGTAGAGCTATAGAGGTCGCCTTCGGCAATCTTCAACTCCCGCCTGATCACCTTGTCCCTGGTCTTGGTGTTCCCCTCCATCTCTATGCGGTTGATATGGACCGTAATCCCCTTGTCGATCTTAAAGGTCAGGTGCACGAGCTTCTTCTCGTTGTCGAGCATGGTCAAGGGGGATACATCCGCATAGGCATATCCTTTATCGGTATATTGGTCGGTCAGCCACAGGAGGTCTTTTTGTACCAGGGAGGAACGGTAGACCTTGTTCGCCCGGCTCGTAAACCCCTTTAGGAGTTGCTCTTTGGTGGTGAGAATGTCCCCTGTAATGTCGAGGCTGCCGAGCTTATATTGCTCCCCTTCCTCGATCCTGATGGTGATCTGGATGGATTTTTTATTTTTACTGAGGGTGACCTCTGGTTCGCTTATCTTCACCGTCACGTAGCCGTCATCGAGGTAGAGGCTTCTGATACGGCTCATATCCACCTCTAAAACGTCCGTTTCCACCGTGCCGGATTTGGTGAGCCACCACAGCCACCCCTTCTTCTTGGTCTTCATAACGGTTCTGAGCTTTCTTGACCCAAAGACCTTATTTCCCACGAAGGTTATCTTGGTGAGGTAACCCTTCACCCCTTCGACGATATCGAAGTAAACAACCGCCTTATTCCCCTGCTCAAGCTCGACCCGATACTCCACCTCGCTGCCGAAGTACCGCTTGGAGGTATAGAGCTTTTTGATCTCCGTGACGCTGGAGCGCACCTTGCCCATGTCCAGAACCGAATCACGCTTGACCTCGATGACCCCCTCGACATCCTCCTGGCTCAGCTTGACGTTGCCGGAGATGACGATATTCGCCACATAAGGCTTCTCGATCACGGCAAAGGTGAGTATGATCTCTCCTTTGGTTTCAGCTGCATCGACCTGCACGTCGCGGAAGTACCCCAGGCGGTAGATAGCCTTGATATCCTCGCGTACCCTCTCTGGGGAAAAGGGCTGCCCTGCTTTGCTCTTTATCTCCTTGAGGATTATCCCCTTATCCACCCGCTCATTTCCGAAGATCACGATCTCCTTGATCACCCCCTGTTGGGCAAGGGCCGGGGCAACGGCGGTTACGAGGAAAAAGAATAAAACAAAGCCTAGTGTTTTCATTCCGCTCACAGTGAGGCACCCCCTTCGGGTCAAAAAGCACCCTTTCATAGCAGATATTCGCCCGTTTGTAAACTACATTTTCAGACCATTCTTCCATCCGCCAGGAGGATCTGCCGCGGGAAGCGCCGCGCCAAGGCCTCATTGTGAGTGACGATGATGAGGGTAACGCCCTTCGCCCGGTTGAGGGAGAAGATAAGCCGAATGATCCGTTCCCCGGTTTTGCTGTCCAGGTTCCCGGTCGGCTCATCGGCCAACAGGAGGGCGGGGTGTAAGACCAAGGCCCTGGCAACGGCAACCCTCTGCTGCTCACCGCCGGAGAGCTCCCCTGGTTTATGCCGCATGCGGTCCTTGAGACCGACCTCCGTTAAGATCTCCTCTGCTTGCTGTTGAGCCTCCTCTTTGCCCATCCCCCGTATCAAGGCGGGCATCATGGTGTTCTCCAAGGCATTGAACTCGGGCAGGAGGTTATAAAATTGGAAGACGAAGCCTATGTCTCGATTCCTCAATGCGGCCAAGGTCCCTTCCGGACGGGAGAAGATATCCACACCTTGGTAGAGGACCTCCCCCTGGGACGGCCGGTCCAGCGTACCCAGGATGTGAAGCAGCGTCGTCTTTCCCGCTCCCGAAGCCCCCGAAATAGCCACCCGCTCCCCCCGTTGCACAATAAGGTCGATCCCCTTGAGGGCAAGAATCTTTGTCCCTCCCTTTTTAAATGCCTTATGGAGCCCCCGTACCTGAATCAAGGGGGTTGCCTTGCGCTGCTTTAGATCCATTTCTTCCCCACATCCCGCGAAATAAGGGCCTTATCCCTTGCCTCTTCAAGTCTCTCTCGACCATATTCTTGCAGGATCTCCCGGATCTGAGGATAAACCCCCAGTATCTCTTCAACATCATTTTTAGAGGCCATCAAGAGCTCTGTGCGGGTCACCGTCCTCACCGACGCGGTGTGATTTCTGCCCAGGAGGAGCGATATCTCGCCGAAGATATCCCCTGCGGCAAGGTGGCCTACGGCGACCTCCTTCCCGTCTTTTTCAATAAAAACCTCCGCCCTGCCCGACTTGATGAGATAGAGAAAGGCAGGCAGGGTTCCTTCTTGGATCACCGTCATGTTCGCATCCACCACCTTATGGGAAAATCTCTCCACCAGGCGCTTTCTATCCTGTGGACTCAGGGCGTTAAAGGGCGGAGAAAGGGCAAGGATAGTATCCACCACCCTCTTTTTGTAGAGGGTCAAGAGGACTTCAGCGATATTGGGATAGGCCTTCTTGATCTCGTCAAAATCCTCCCGCGTCATCTCCAGAAGGCTGACATCGGTCAGCGCCCTGGCTGAGGCGCTGCGTCGCTGGTGGGAGAAGAAGCTGAACTCCCCGAAGAAATCCCCGGCTTCGAGGACATTGAGGAGGACCTCCTTCTTCTCTTTTATGTTGTATTTATATATCCCTACCTTTCCTTGGCTGACGACGTAAATGGAATCCCCCTGCTCTCCCTCCTTGCATATCAGACTTTCTTTGTCGACCTGATACGATTTGATCCGCGCCAAGACTTGCTGGAACTCCTCCTCTGAAAGGTCGGCAAAGAGGAGAGGGACGCTCGTCTCTTGCACCTCCTTCTGGGAAAGCAGGTCCTCCTTTCTGGATGAGAGGTCCTTTAAGACCTGGAGGGTCTCCTCATCGTCCGGCTCGATCTTGAGGACGAGCTTGCCGAGGGCGATGGCCTGGAGGAAAAGCCCCTTTTTAACGTATTCCGCAAGGACATATTTATACCTGATAAGGGACTCGGGCTCTCTCCCCACCTTTCGCAGCAAGTCCCCTATCTGGACCTGAACCTGTAGATCTTCCGGGGTGACCTCTGCCAGCCGTTTGAACTCCACCAGGGCCTTTGCCAGCTCTCCCCTGCTGATGTAATGCTGGCCCCTCTCCCTGAGGGCCTTTTCTTGATCTTTGTTTTCAGTCATCATCACTCGTAACGCAAGGCCTCCGTAGGGTCAAAGCTTGCGGCCTTCCACGCCGGATAGATGGTTGCCAGCAGGCTTATCCCCATGGCCACACCGATTACGATGACGACATCGACGGGATCAACCCGGGAGGGGAGCTGATTTATCCAATAGACATCTCCCGGCATCGCCTTGAAGCCGAGCAACCGCTCCAACAGGCCCGTGATCGCCCCTAAGTTGTGGGCTATGAGGAGCCCACAGACAGAGCCCAAAAAGGTCCCCACCAAACCGACGATGAAGCCCTCGAAGACAAAAATCTTCATGATACTGCTGCGCCTCGCCCCCATGGATTTGAGGATGGCGATATCGCGATGCTTCTCCATCACCACCATGATCAGGGTTGTGATGATATTGAAGGCTGCCACGCCGACGATCAGGGACAAGAGGATAAACATCATCAATTTTTCCAACTTGAGGGCGGAGAAGAGTTTTTTAAACATCGTCATCCAATCCTTGGCATAGTAACCGGGCCCCATTTTTTCTTCGATCCGCTCCGCAACGGCGTCTGCCTGGTAGATATCCTTCACCGTGATCTCAATGCTCGTAGCCACGTCCCCTATCCTCAGGAACTCCTGGGCGCCGGGAAGGGAGATATAGGCAAAGGTCGAATCATAATCGAACATCCCGAACTCGAAGATCCCCGTCACCTTAAACCGCTTCACCCGCGGGGCCATCCCTACCGGTGTTATATCCCCGAGCGGGGAGATAACGGTTATGGTATCATCGAGGAAGACCCCCAAGTTCTTGGCCAGCTCCTTTCCTATGATGATGCCGGGCAACCTTCCTCCTGCATCCCGGTTCAGGCTGTCGATTGCACCCTCTATGATGCTCTTTTGCAAGTTGGATACCTTGCGTTCCAACGGGGGATCGATTCCCCGCACAAACGCACCGGCTACCCCCCCCGTGCCGGACAACATGACCTGAGCAGAGGCAAAGGGGGCCGCGGCAAGCACCCCCGGCACCCCTTCGACCTTCTTTATGACCTCGCGATAATCTTTGATCCCGCTTCCATATTTACTCAGAACAATGTGGGCGTTGGTCCCCAGGATCTTCTCCCTGATCTCGTGCCCGAAGCCGTCCATTACCGCCAGGACGACTATGAGGGCCATCACCCCCAACATGATCCCGATGATGGAGAAAAAGGTGATGATGGAGATAAAGGTCTGCTTCCTCTTGGCCTTGAGATAACGCAGGCCGATGAAGAGCTCATAGGGGAGCATCAGGTCTTCTCCCTCATCTGGGGGAAGAAGATGACATCCCTGATGGAAGGGGAGTCGGTCAGGATCATCACGAGCCTATCTATCCCGATTCCCGCCCCTGCCGTGGGGGGCATGCCGTACTCCAGGGCGGTAAGAAATGCCTCGTCAATAATGGAGAGGTCGTCCTCAGCGACTCCCTTGCGAGCCGCCTGTTTCCGAAACCTCTCCCGCTGGTCCTCGGGATCGTTGAGCTCGGAGAACCCATTGGCTATCTCCCTGCCCATGATGAAGAGCTCAAACCGCTCCGTGACTGTCGGGTCCGCGCCCTTTCTCCGGGCCAGAGGGGAGACCTCCACCGGATATTCGGTGATAAAGGTGGGCTGGATGAGCTTGGGCTCTACGGCCTGTTCAAAGATCTTCACCAAGAGTTCCGCATGGCTCTCAACCTCCGTCACTTCCAGCCCTAATTCCTGCGCCAGACCGGAAGCGTAGGCCCTATCGGAAAGGACCTTCCCATCCACCTCTCCATACCGGTTCAGGGCCTCTTTGAGGGTGACGCGGGGCCAGGGCGGGGTCAGATCCAAGGCAGCCCCTTGATAGGTGATCTTAGGGGATTCACAGACCTTGCGGGCAACCTCTCCAATCATCTCCTCGATCAAGGCCATGAGGTCTTCATAGGTGCTATACGCCTGATAGAACTCCAACATGGTGAACTCGGGGTTGTGCTGGGAGGAGACCCCCTCATTGCGAAAGTTCCTGTTTAATTCAAAGACCCGCTCCACCCCGCCGATCACCAGCCGTTTGAGGTAGAGCTCCGGCGCGATGCGCAGGTAAAGATCCATATTCAGGGCGTTGTGATGGGTCTTGAAGGGGCGCGCCGTCGCCCCGCCCGGGATGGGCTGCATCATCGGGGTCTCGACCTCCAGAAAGTCCCGCTGGAGGAGGAATGCCTTCAACCCCTGGATGATCTCGTTTCTTTTATAAAAGGTTTCTTTGACCTTTGGGTTCACGATAAGGTCCAGATACCGCTGCCGGTACCTTGTTTCCACATCGGTCAGGCCATGCCATTTCTCCGGAAGGGGATGGTAAGACTTGGCCAACAACTGGATGGATGAGGCCTCTATGGTCAGTTCCCCGGTCTTGGTTCGGAAGAGCCGCCCCCGCACCCCCAAGAAGTCACCTGCGTCGAGCCGCTTGAACAGCCCGAAGAGCTCTTCGCCCATCACATCCCGGCGCAGATATACCTGTATTCGTCCCTTGCGGTCCTGCAGATGGACAAAAGCGGCACGACCGAAGTGCCTGATGGCCATGATGCGGCCGG
This sequence comes from Deltaproteobacteria bacterium RBG_16_54_11, assembly GCA_001797905.1. GTDB lineage: Bacteria > Desulfobacterota > B13-G15 > B13-G15 > RBG-16-54-18 > RBG-16-54-11. The sequence goes on from MGQS01000111.1 coordinate 18,434, forward strand.
CACAGCTCACGGTCTCCTCGAGTCCCGCCAGGGCCTCCGCAGACCAATCGCCATAGCGCTCGATGATTTCAGTGGAGGTATGTTCCGCTCTGAAGTCGTTGGGGAAGAGCTCAACCCCCATTGCCCGTAAGCCCTGGATTCGTTCCTTCCACTGTCTTAGGACTTCACTCTCCTCCATCACCGCTCCAAAAGACGATAAATGTTAAGAAGTTGAGGTTATCTTATTTAAAAAAAGAGGTCAATACCAAAATATTTTACATTTCGTAGCAAATAAATCCTTACTCTCACTGCTGGAAAAGGGCTGGCGGCGAGCCATTCGGCTGTGAGCCCCTCGGTCGTGAGCCCCTCGGTCGTGAGCTCGGGGTCGAACGACTCGGGGTCGAACGACTCACCCAAACCGATGCAGGTGAGGGAAACCAAATGCTTGACTTCTCCGCCTCGCCTGATATATCGTGAGGCAGTTGCAGCAGCGGTTTGTTCAACGCTAACCAAACAAAAGGAGGGGATACCATGGATAAGTTCTATGCGTTTGTCAGCAAGGTGTTATTGTTGGTCGGTTTGATCAGCTTAGTCCTCGCGGTCATCGTGAAGCTCTTCGAGCAGTATGCCTACTTTGGCATCTTTCCCTTAAGCTATCTGCGGTTCGCCGGGGTCTGTTTCCTCTTCGTCGTCGCCAACAGCCTTTCTCAGAAGGCGGCAGGGAAACAGCCGCAGAAAAAGAGAAGGAGATAGTCACCTGGGGCATTATGCGCCAAAAGAGACGGGCTTCAGGCCCGTCTTTTTTTATCTTTGGATAGTTGTATCTTAGACGGTGTGGCAGTAGCTTATCAGCATAAAGGTTGTATTAGGATCATGCGCAGAAATGTTTCGTTATATTCCTTATCAATTAAGTATGGTGGTTTAGTCCGCACGAACCTTGAAAATACTATTTATCCCCTCTCCCTCCACGCCACAAAAACGGCGGGATCCCCGACAGGGGAGAGGAAAGAAATTTATTTTCTAAGCAATGGACAGAAAGTTTATGTATATTAATTGTTAGAGGTAGGAAATGGAATGCGAAAAAATTGATTTAGATATTCTGGAGGTTACATATTACGAGAAAGGGGAAAGAGTCGTATGACAGTTAAAAAGATAGCTATGAAACATAAAAAAAAGATCGCGCTTGTCGCGCACGACAATAAGAAGCGCGATCTAACGGAATGGGCCAAGTATAACAGAGATCTCCTGGCTCACCATGCGGTGTATGCTACCGGCACAACCGGCAGGGTATTGGAACAGGAACTTGGCTTTGAGATCACCGCGCTGCAGAGCGGGCCGTTGGGCGGTGATCTTCAAATCGGCGCCAAGATTGCCGATGGGGAGATTGATTTCCTCATTTTTTTCTGGGACCCGCTCGAGCCGGTGCCCCATGATCCTGATGTCAAAGCGCTCTTACGCATGGCGGTGGTTTGGAATATCCCCCTTGCCTGCAACCGAACATCAGCCGATTTCATGATCTCATCACCCTTGATGGATGAAGACTATGATCGTCTTGTGCCTGATTATGATGCGTATAGGGCACGGAAGATAAAACGAAATGAGTCGCATTAAAAAGGCCTCGCTTTAACAGGCGATAGCTTGCTGCACGCTACCGGGGGTAATCACGATTGACAAGAAAATGGGCTAGCCGAGATGGCTAGCCCATCGTTTCCTCTTGGTGGAGCTGAGGGGGATCGAACCCCTGACCTCTTGAATGCCATTCAAGCGCTCTCCCAGCTGAGCTACAGCCCCATTGCTTGAAAATGTATTATAGAGATCTCGTCCCATGGTGTCAACACTCCGAATTCGGAGGGTTAAGGATCGAAAGATGAGGTACTTTCCCG
>MGQS01000111.1:20301-20508 GCA_001797905.1 Deltaproteobacteria bacterium RBG_16_54_11
CCTCCCGAGGGAACCCCTATATTTGATCTATAGCCGGAGTGGTGGAACTGGGAGACGCAGGGGACTCAAAATCCCCCGGGCCTTGCGCCTGTGCGGGTTCGATTCCCGCCTCCGGCACCAAAGATCTCAAGGGGTTAGCCGAAATTTGGCTAACCTTTTTTCTTTGAAAATCGTGGACTGTGCCCATAACTGTGCTTATTTGTGCCT
>MGQS01000111.1:20541-21241 GCA_001797905.1 Deltaproteobacteria bacterium RBG_16_54_11
GAGTTTTTTGTTGACAAATCCTGGCTTATAGCCTAAGTTTTGCTCATCTTTCTCAAGCGAAGCTATCAATTCAACCTTTAACCTTCTGGTGTGAGGGGATGCAGAACAAAGGGTTCCAGAAGGGAGTGATGATGAGCCTCTGAGGGGAATTATCCCTGTGGAGGCTTTTGTTTCTTGTCGGCATGGCAGGAAATGATTGGGGAAAGAGGGTGGCAAATAGGTAAAGAAAAGAGACGCATTCGAATCGTTTTTTTTACGTGTCGTTGTCAAGGGCAAAGTGGGGAGAGGATCTCGCAGAGAAACACAAATCTCAAACAAGGGGGCCTTTTTGCCGGCCTTTCACGCCGGTCAGATCTCAGCCAGAAAGGGGGATCAGGTATGCAACGGATTCTGTTTGCGATAATACTTTCTTTATCTTTGATGATTTGTTTGCCCTCCTCGCTATGGGCAGGTGGTTTGGATGATCTCGATGCCGGTATTACGGCAGGCAAAACGGGGAACTATGACGAGGCCATCAGGCTTTGCACCAAGGCCATTGAGTCTGGCGAGCTTTCCGGGAAAAACCTAAGTTCGGTCTACTGCACTCGTGGCACCGCCTGGGCTGAAAAGGGCGATTATGACAAGGCCATCGCTGACATCAACAAGGCCATCGAGATCGATCCAAAGGACGCCATGGCCTACTACAACCGCGGCCTCGCCT
>MGQS01000111.1:21292-21365 GCA_001797905.1 Deltaproteobacteria bacterium RBG_16_54_11
TCGAGATCGATCCAAAGTACGCCATGGCCTACAAAAACCGCGGCAACGTCTGGAAGTTAAAAGGAAATAATGA
>MGQS01000111.1:21379-21621 GCA_001797905.1 Deltaproteobacteria bacterium RBG_16_54_11
ATTACAATAAAGCCATTAAGCTTGACCCGGCATTACGCCAACAAGTTAACAGCCTAGAGTTTCCGCCTCCAGCAGCCGAGCTTGGTCCAGGTGAACGTGCAGGATGTAGCTGTGGTACGTTGCAATTTCATACAGGAACAGACTGGGCTGCGAAGGAGGGAACTGCTGTTCCTGTTGCCGATGACGGGGTCGTGGTGAGGGTCGAAGAGAATGAAAATGCCATCGTTTACTCTTCCACCGGC
>MGQS01000111.1:21679-23076 GCA_001797905.1 Deltaproteobacteria bacterium RBG_16_54_11
TCAATTGGGAAGGTTGATTGATAATAATGGAAAACCGATTCGCGTTGGCACCAAAGTCAAGAAACAGGATAAAATCGGGGAAGTTGGAAAGTTTGGACTATTTCACTTCGAAGTGCGCCCTGTAAACAGCAAAACAATGGATACCGGAATATGGACAAAATTCTTTGCTAGGGACGAGACTATGGAATGGGCAAAGTATCTTCCTGTTAATCCAGACACATTTGATTTCGATGAATTTGCTAAGGGAAACAGCGAGGTCACCCTTGACAAAGGACAAAGCGAGACATTGCCGGAGAGTAAAAAAGAAGTAAAGTCTCCCGAAGTACAAGAAGAAAAAAAGCCGCCTGAGATCAATTTTGCCGATGGTAGCAAATACGTTGGTGATATTCTCAATGGTAAGATGCATGGCCAAGGAACATATATTTGGGCCAGCGGAGATAAGTATGTAGGAGAATTTCAAAACAACAGAGCGACTGGCGGATGGTTATACAGGGTAAGCGGATCAAAGTTATGGATTTCTCAGGATCCAGAGGGAAAGTGGGTTGTTAAGGGGCAATAAGGCATCCATATTGAAATTGGTGATTTAAGCTAAAAAAAACAAAAGGCCCCTATGCGGGGCTTGGGTTAATCAGGAGGCGCTGGCTTTCGGGGAGCTCCACCCTATCCCCCAAGATGAACTACCAGCTTATCTAGATACTTTTCTTATGTTCGATCAACATTTTTCATCCGCAACAAGGCATTTATTGAGATCTTCCTCTAGCTTTTCCAATAACTCTTCCACTTTGTCAGGGATGGTCTCAGGGTGCTGAGCAATAGGGTCCAATTGTGCTTTGACTTCTTTTGCTTTATCGAAGATGCGTAGTAGGTGTTTTTGTTGCGCAGGGGGAATTTGATCGATGATTTCGAGAGTCTTGTTTTGCATATCTTCGTGTATTGGGGGATAATACGTAGCGCGAAAAAATGCTAATGCGCTATCACGCGCCCTTAGCGCTTTGTTTGTATAGTTGGTCTGGAGTGCTATGTCGTCCTCTTCGGCGGCTGAAACGTAATTTGCTGCCTCCTCAACCTGTTTCGCAATTTGGAAGTAGACGGCTTTTAGATATGCTATTGCTGCTACTATGTCGGGTTTAGGTTTCGTGGTAGCATATGTGGCAAGAAGTGATATATCCGTGTAGTCAAATAGGCGCGAATATGATAGGGTAGTCGTTCCAGTATATGTTTTGAGACATTGCACGTAGTAGATTACGCATCGATGATATGCAAGGACAAGTTCATAAGCGAAAGCGATAATCAGGGCATCTCGTTTTTGCTTGTTATCGAACCAAGAAAGCAGCCGTGTTAGTCCAATGGTTATAATTGCAGCAGAAAGGCCACTGAGGAGTACAGTGCCCCACGGA
>MGQS01000112.1:0-212 GCA_001797905.1 Deltaproteobacteria bacterium RBG_16_54_11
CTCAGGAGGAGATGCAACAATCCCAACAGAGGAGGATCTCCCGCTTGATCCAGCAGCGGGATCAGGCAGAGGTCATCGCCGACGAGATCGTCGTCCAGCGTCTGCTCGAAGGCACCCCGTACGCGCACCCCGCCTACGGCACCATTCCATCCCTCGGAGGGTTGTCGGCAGGGGATCCACCCGCCTTTTTCCGTCGCCACTATTCCCCGGGG
>MGQS01000112.1:241-343 GCA_001797905.1 Deltaproteobacteria bacterium RBG_16_54_11
CACCCCTGAGGAGATCAGGCAAAGGGCCGAAGTCTTGTTCGGGGGTTGGAAGGTAGAGGGGGGTATTGAGGAGCAACTGCCTCAGCCGGCGAGGCCCAAGGG
>MGQS01000112.1:388-2435 GCA_001797905.1 Deltaproteobacteria bacterium RBG_16_54_11
CGCCCTGACCTCACCCAGAGCCAGCTCAGGGTGGGCCTGTTGGGGATCAAGAGAAAGGATGCGGATTACATCCCCTTCACGGTGATGAACTACATCTTCGGGGGCGGGGGGTTCTCCTCCCGGCTCATGCAGCGCATCAGGGCCGAGAGGGGGTACACGTATGGTATTGGCAGCGCCTTCCAGGCAGGGCGTATCACAGGGCCCTTCATCATCTCCACCTTCACGCCGACTGCCACTACCGTCCCGGTCATCGAGGAGATCCTAACGGTTATGGAAGAATTTATCAGGGAGGGTGTCCAGGCCCGGGAGCTCGAAGAGGCGAAGCGCTTCCTGATAGGGAGCTTCCCCCTGAGATTGGAAACCCCCGGCCAGATGGCCGGGGAGCTTCTGAAGCTGGAACTCTACGATATCCCCTTTGATTATCTCTCTTCTTATCCGGCGGCCATAGGGAAGGTCACCCTGGATGAGATCAATAGCTTGGCTTCTGCCTATCTCCTTCCGGAAGCCCTCATCCTCGTGGCGGTGGGCAGGGTCGAGGAATTCTTGGAGCCCCTGCGGAGCTGGGGTGACGTGGAGGTTGTTGAGTATTCCGAGATGACAAAGGGCTCCTTTCCCCCCAACACCTCCAGGCACGCATCCACCACCTGAGGATCGTAGAGGCTCCCCCGCCCCTTCTTGATCTCCTTCACGGCGTTCGGCAGGCTGAAGGCAGGGCGATAGGGACGATGGTGGGTCATGGCATCCACCACATCGGCCACCGCCAGGATGCGGGCTTCAAGGATGATCTCGTCACCCGTGAGCCCCTTGGGATAGCCCGAGCCGTCCATACGCTCATGGTGTTGGAGGGCAGCCTGGGCCACCGGCCAGGGGAACTCGATCCCCTTGAGGATCTCATATCCCGCTTGGGGATGTACCTGGATGAGTGACATCTCCATGTCGTTCAGCCTGCCGGGCTTGACCAATATCTCCACCGGCACGGCCATCTTGCCTATATCGTGAAGGACTCCGGTGATATGGACCCCGGTGATTTGGTCTTCGGGAAACCCCATGATGCGGGCGATGGCCTCGGCAAGCCCGGCCACACCGGCCGAATGACCGCTGGTATACGGATCGCGATCCTCAATGACCTTGGAGAGGGCCTCAGTCGTCCCGAAAAAGCTGTTCTTGAGGGCCTCTTTGTGTTCCGATAAGATCCGCGCAGCTTCTCTCTCATGGGTGACATCGTGGTAGATGCCGAAGGCCCCCAGGATAACGCCTTGTTTGTCTTGATAGGGGGTGCCGCTTATCAACAGATTGTGCCTTCGGCTTGCTTTGTCCGTCAGCACGATCTCATAGACGGTCCCCTTTCCCTCCCATCTCGCCTTGAGGTTTTGCGCTAAGACCTTTTGATTTTCCTCGTCATAGAAGGCGCTGAGGGGTTTCCCTTCCGGATGGGGGTCTGCGAGGATATCCTTCATCCGCTTGTTGGCTACGAGGATGATCCCGTCTTTATCCATATAGAGAAAACCGTCGCTGGCCCCGTCAAAGATGATGCGCAGGTGCTCCTCCGTCTTCTGGAGGGTCTCCTTGATCCACTCGTGCTCCGTGATATCCCTCTGTACGGATACGCTATACAATATCTTTCCATCCGCATCTCTTACCGCGCCGGCGCTGAACAGAACCGCGCGCCTGGCCCCGTCCTTGGCGATGATGCGAATTTCTTGATCTTTGATGCTCCCCGTCTTTTTCCACTGCGAGAAGAGCTCCTGCGCCTTCGGCAGCGACTCGGGAGAATAAATGCTTTCCAGCGGCTCACCGATTAGCTCCTCTTTTTTATAGCCCAGTGTCTTAAGGGCGGCGTTATTGACGTCGAGTATGATGCCCTCCGGTGAAGTCATATAGCAGTATTCCGGCTCGTTTTCAAAGAATTGTCTGAAGCGCTCCTCGCTCTCCCGCAGCGCATTCTCCGCCTCTTTCCGTTCGGTAATATCTATCGCGGCCACTTGTAAGGCGGGCTTGCCCTGATACTTGATGCGGCTGGCAAAGGTTTCCACCCAGCGCACCGATC
>MGQS01000112.1:2472-3315 GCA_001797905.1 Deltaproteobacteria bacterium RBG_16_54_11
GGCAGGTTTTTCCTCTATTCGATCCCGGTAGTGTCCCCACGCGAGCTTCTGATCATCCGGGTGTACCAGGTCCCTGATCTGCTCGGTTGAGAGGGCCAACAGCTCCTCCTCGGTATAGCCAAACATCTTGGCATAGGCGGAGTTGACGAAGGCCTCTCTCCCCCCTTGGAGGATGTGCAGGCCCTGCAGAGAGTGTTCGACCACCGCTTGATACGCCTCCTCTGCCCGCTGCTTCTCCTCAACAGCATGCCGTTGTTGGAGCACCTTCTCGATAACTGACGGGAGCAGCTCAAGATACTTGGTCCCCACATCCTTGATAATGTAATCACCCGCACCCAGCTTCATGGCCTCCACTGCCACCCGCTCATCACCGGTGCCCGTGATCATGATCGTGGGAGGCAACGGCCCCCGAGAACCCAAGATACGGAGCACCTCCAGCCCCTCGTAGACTGGCAACGATTGATCTACGAACAATATGTCATAGGAGTCGGCCTCATACTTGGCAATCCCCTCCGCGCCGTCGGCGGCGATATCGACGGTATACCCCGCCTTCCCCAGCCTCTTCTGCAGCAGACGGGCCAGACCGGGATCGTCCTCGATGTAGAGGATACGGATGGGATTAGATGGGGCCATATGCTACTTCCTACCTTCCTACCCCGTCGGGTATCGTTACCACCATCAGGAAGAGCCCGAGCTTGCGGATGGCCTCGGAGAACTGCTCATAGTCCACCGGCTTGGTGATGTAGACGTTGCAGCCGAGTTCATAGCACCTGTTCACTTCCCGGGAATCGTCGGTGGTGGTGAGGATGACCACGGGGATGCGTTTGGTGCGCTCGTCCTTCT
>MGQS01000112.1:3461-7436 GCA_001797905.1 Deltaproteobacteria bacterium RBG_16_54_11
CGACGCAGGTTCTTCTCGATCAGGCGGGCATGGCCGGGGTCGTCTTCTGCCAAGAGGATAGTGACATCCTGGATATCAGGCATCACGCGCTCCTTTTTCAGAACGGGTTGCGATAGTAAAGATAAAGGTCGTGCCCTTCCCCAACTCCGACTCACACGAGATGCGCCCGCCGTGGCGGCGGAGCAGGGTCTGGACGTAGGCCAGACCCATGCCCTCACCCGGCGTATCCTGCTTACCGGCCCGGCGGAAGGGGGCAAAGACCTTGTGCATATCCTCTGCGGCGATCCCGCGGCCGTTGTCACGGATACGAAAGGTCGTCTCCGCCCCATTGGCCTGAGCCGTCACCTCGATCCGGCCGGGGCGCGAAGAATCGAGGTATTTGACGGCATTGCTCAGGATATTGCCCATGACCTGCTCCATGGAGGTGCGGTCGGCGGCGACGTGCGGCAGGGCTCCGACGATCACTTCTATGCCTCGTTCCTGGAGCTGGTGCGACATGGTCTCCACGGTGGTCTTGACCAGGGCGTTCATATCGATGGGCTCGGGCTTGAGATCTTGCCTGCCCAAACGGGCTAATATCAAGATGGCGTTGATAAAGCTGTCCATGCGGGAGACCGAGTTGGTGATAAATTCCAGGGCCTCGGGCACATCCTCGTGCAGGGCCATGGCCACTGCCGATCGTTTTTCATCATTCAGGTGAGGCAGGGCTGCGTCGAAATTGGAGCCGATCACCCCCAGGGCGGAACGAAGCTCACTGGTATAACCCTTTAGGTTGACCAGGGGGACCCGCAAATCATGGGAGACGATATAGGCGAAGTTCTTCACCTCCTCATTGCTGCGCTCCAGCTCAGCGGCATAGCGCTTCAATTGCTCCTCGGCTTTCTTGCGCTCGGTGACGTCGCGCGAGATGCCCCGGAATCCGATGGGCTTGCCTTGTGCATCGCGCATGAGAGATACCGAAACCTCAGAAAACCTTATTGTCCCGTCTTTTCTGATGATTTCCATATCTAAGGCCTTAATCGGTTCCCCTGTCTCATAGACCTCTTTGAAGGCTTGATTCGCTTTTTGAGCGTTTATTTCGTCTTGAAACAACCGGTTGCTCATTCCGATCATTTCCTCTCTGGAATATCCGAGATGCTTACAGATCATATCATTGACAAAGGTAAACTTCCCGGCAAGGTCGTCCTCAAAATAGCCGTCCTGGATGTTCTCGATGATGGTACGGTATCTCTCTTCGCTCTGACGCAGGGCCTCTTCCATCTGTTTTTTTTGTGTTATATCGCGCGTGATGGTTCTGAAACCGATCGGGTTCCCTGATTTATCACGCATCAGCTCGGTCGTAGCCTCAGCTATCTTGGCGGTCCCGTCTTTTGCCGTGAGCTCATATTCCACCAACCGTGCGGGTTCTCCGGTTCTATAAATCCTGTTGTATATCTCAAAGAGCTTCTTTGCATTCTCCGGCGTGGTATAGTTCTTGTAACCCATCCCGACAAATTCTGCCTCCGAGTATCCCAAGAATTTGAAACTTTCTTTGTTGATAAAGGTCATGTTCCCCGCGAGGTCTATTTCGGTATAGGCATCGCCGATGATGTCGAGGATGGAGCGGTATCGCTCCTCGCTCAGGCGCAATGTCTCCTCTATTTGTTTGCGTTTGGTGACGTCGCGAGATATACCCCGAAAGCCCACTGGATGACCGGCCGCATCCCTCATAAGGCTGACGGAGTTTTCTAAGCATCTTCTGGTGCCGTCTTTCCTTATAATCTCAAATTGAATTCCTCCATCAGGTTCCCCTGTGGTGTATACCTTGTTATATGCTTGAGAGACCTTTTGGACATTCTCTTCATCCATGTACTGGTGGTAATTCATCTGCATCAATTCATCTCTTGTGTATCCATAAACCTCAACCAATGAATCATTGAAAAAGGTAAGGTTGCCGTGGAGGTCATTTTCAAAGTATCCCTCCGTGATGTTCTCAAGGATGCTTCGGTATTTTTCCTCACTTTTGCGTCGCGTCTCTTCCGCCTGCTTGCGCTCGGTGATGTCAATGCCTTGGGCTATGGGTTTCGATTGAGCCATATACCACTCCTTACCCTCCTGCCCCATCGGGCAGCGTCACCACCAACAGGAAGAGCCCGAGCTTGCGGATGGCCTCGCAGAACTGCTCATAGTCCACCGGCTTGGTAACGTAGACGTTACAGCCAAGTTCATAACAACGGGCTACCTCGCGGGTATCGTCGGTGGTGGTGAGGATGACCACGGGGATGCGTTTGGTGCGCTCGTCCTTCTTCATGCGTTCGAGCACCTGGTAGCCGTCGAGCACCGGCATGTTGAGATCGAGCAGTACCAGCACGTGCGATGCGTGTTTGTTATTGGCGTACCCCCCTTCACAGAACAGGTAATCGAGGGCCTCCTGCCCATTGGTGGCGAAGGCGATCTCGTTTTTGATGTTGGCCCGGCGCAGGTTCTTCTCGATCAGGCGCGTGTGGCCTGGGTCGTCTTCTACCAAGAGGATAGTGACATCCTGGATATCAGGCATGGACGCCTCCTTTAGCATGACCGTTGTGCATCTTTTTATCCTCATACATCCGTCTGTCCGCTTCGTTCATGATTTCTTCCACGGACTTATGGTCTTTTGGGTCCCAGTAGGCGCTGCCGATGGAGAGCGTGACCGGAAAGTCCAAACGCCCATCCTTTTTATTGCGGAGGGCGGTGTTTCTGGCGATACGCCGTTTGACGACGTCCGACTCTCCGTCGGTCTCGGGCAGGACGAGCAAAAACTCATCCCCGCCGTAGCGGACCACAATGTCGCTCTCCCTCACTGCCTCGCGCAGCGCTAATGCGACTTCCTTGAGGATATCATCCCCCACCTGGTGGCCGTATCGGTCATTGATCTCTTTAAACCTATTGACGTCGATCATCAAGAAGGCCATACAGTGGTTGTAGCGCTTTGAACGCTTAACCTCCCGGTCGAGGACTTGGTTAAGGTAATAGCGGTTGTGAAGGCCGGTCAGGGAATCATGGATGGCCTGTTCTTTGAGCTCATTCTGCAGGCGGATTCGTTTGATAGATGCAGCAGTGTGGCCGAGCAGCAGCTCGAGCAGCCGGGTATCATTCTCGGTAAAGGCATCGGGCTCGATGGAAGCCACCTGAAAGACACCGAGATCTCCGATGGGGGCGCTGACCAGGGAGAGATATTCTAACTGGGACGGCCGGGCTTTTGGGGCTTTTCTCATCTCCCCGAGGATATACATCTTTCCATTTCTATAGGTTTTGCCCATGAGGCCGTCATCCACTGATATCGATCGGATTTCATCAGGGTATGGTTGGGGATCGGACACCTTCGTGACGATTTGCCGCCCTTCTACAATCCCAAGGCTGCAGAACGAGAAGGTGAGGATTTTTTTTGCCGCGTCGACGGCCAGATGATATACCTCTTCTTCGCTGGCGCAGGCTGATAAACGACGGGCTACTTCATGAAGTTTCTCCAACTTTTCTCCCGATTCTCTCAGCGCCTCCTCCGCCCGCACGCGGTCGCTGATATCCTCATAGGTAACAAATAGATCTCCGTGCTTCATCGTGATGGGTCTACAATAGATTACCTTTTTTGAACCATCCTTGCAGGTCACAGTAAATACTCGCGGTCGGAACTCTCCCCCTTGCGACTTTTTCAAATCCTTGATCCAGGTTGCAATGACGTTGTCCCGATACTCTTCATCAGGGTACGCCTTGGCAAGCCATTCTCGCTCCGTCGGAATATCTTCTCGCGTATATCCGAAGATCTCGGTGAACGTATGGTTGATATAGTTAAAACAGTTTCCTTCCCCGATGATGGATACCCCGAGCGGAGACTCCTCCACGAGGGTTTGAAATTTCTCCTGCTCTTTCCGTAGCGCTTCCTCCGCCCGCTGCTTTTCCTCGACGGCGCGCCGCTGCTGGAGCGCTTTTTCGATGACGGAAGGAAGTAAGTTGAGATAC
>MGQS01000112.1:7486-8763 GCA_001797905.1 Deltaproteobacteria bacterium RBG_16_54_11
CTCCACCGCCACCCGCTCATCACCGGTGCCTGTGATCATAATCGTCGGCGGCAGGTGACTATTGGAACCCAATATTCTGATCACCTCCAGCCCATCATGGACAGGCAGCGACTGATCTACGAATACTACGTCATAGGAGTTGGCATAGTACTTGGCAATCCCCGCCTTGCCATCGGAGGCGATATCGACGCTATACCCCGCTCTCCCCAGCCTCTTTTGCATCAGCCGGGCCAGGCCGGGATCGTCCTCGATGTAGAGAATGCGTATGGGTTCAGACCGATCCACCGTGCGTTATCCTCCATCCGGTATCATCAACACCGCCATGAATAGGCCGAGCTTGCGAATGGCGTCGGAGAACTGGTCGTAGTCCACCGGCTTGGTAACGTAGACGTTACAGCCGAGTTCATAACAACGGGCTACCTCGCGGGTATCATCGGTGGTGGTCAGGATGATCACCGGGATATGCTTGGTGCGCTCGTCGTTCTTCATGCGTTCGAGCACCTGGTAGCCGTCGAGCACCGGCAGGTTGAGGTCGAGCAGCACCAACAGCGACGGGGCGCGGCCATTGCTAAAGAGGTAATCGACTGCCTGCTGGCCGTCGGCGACCTTTATAATATCGTTCGTTATGTTCGCCCGGCGCAGGTTCTTCTCGATCAGGCGGGCATGGCCAGGGTCGTCTTCCACCAGGAGAATAGTAACTTTTGGGATATCAGGCATCAGATGCTCCTTGTTTAAAAGTGCTTGAGATGGTGAAGGCAAAGGTCGTGCCCTTCCCCGGCTCCGACTCGCACCAGATGCGCCCGCCGTGGCGGCGCACCATGGTCTGGACGTAGGCAAGGCCCATGCCTTCCCCCTGCGTATCCTGCTTGCCGGCCCGGCGGAAGGGGGCAAAGACCTTGTGCATATCCTCTGCGGCGATCCCGCGGCCGGTATCCCGGATGGTAAAGATCGTTTCACCGTTGTTGGCCTCCGCGGCAACCTCGATCCGGCAGGGGCGCGAAGAATCGGGGTATTTGACGGCGTTGCTCAGGATATTGCCCATGATCTGCTCCATGGAGGTGCGGTCGACGACAACCTGCGGCAGTGATCCGACAATTACCTCTATCCCTCGCTCCTGGATCTGGTGCGACATGGTCTCCACGGTCGTCTTGACCAGGGCGTTCATATCGATGGGCTCGGGCTTGAGATCTTGCCTGCCCAAACGGGATAATATCAAGATGGCGTTGATAAAGCTGTCCATGCGGGAGACCGAGTTGGTGATAAATTCCAGGGCCTCG
>MGQS01000113.1:0-119 GCA_001797905.1 Deltaproteobacteria bacterium RBG_16_54_11
CATAGTTGGTCACCGAGGCCTGTAAGCAGCTCTCCACTCCAAACGAGTGGGCCACCAGAATCAGGGTCTGGGAAAAGAGCCCTATGTCGAAGATCGACCACTCTCCCAGCGACCCATCA
>MGQS01000113.1:364-1022 GCA_001797905.1 Deltaproteobacteria bacterium RBG_16_54_11
CAGGGCTGGGTGTTGGTAAAGGAGGGGCTGTCGCTCGTCGCCTGCAATATTTTCTCCATTACGTCTTTCGTGACGGGGTTGGGCTTGAAAGCACGAATGCTCTTCCTCGTCTTGATGCATTCCAGGGTGTCCATAAGTGATACCTCCCGTTAAATGATTTTAGAATAGATGGTTCTTTGACAGGAACTTACTTCAGAATGAGTGGAATTTAACGAAAAAAGGAGCCTATGTCAAGTCCCTGGTTCCTCTGCAAGATAAAGAGCAAGGTTTCGAGCCAGTATTGTAGGTAGCAATTTTCAACTGAAACCCTTCATCATAGTCGAAATATGTCAGCCGACAACTGAAAAATTTTGGATCGGGGTCAGATCAAAGGAATTGTTTCAAGAAGTAGACCCGTCTATCTGCAATCGAGGCATGCTTTGAGAATCGAAGATTTCCGGCAGACAGCCTTCAAATTATGGAATACGCTCAATAACGGTGGTTGTCCCTATTTGGGCTCCCGATCTCCCGACCGCTTTTCTCTGCGATTCGGCGGAACTGATCTCTGACATTTTTCGGATTCTGACCGCGTCAGTTGCCTGTTGAATAGATATCGTAAAGACGATGAACGATCATCCTGTTGACCTGCGGCTCAGTGAAGGAGATATCGGGCTGGATT
>MGQS01000113.1:1029-2183 GCA_001797905.1 Deltaproteobacteria bacterium RBG_16_54_11
GGTCAGGGCAGACGATCTTGTTTACCGCCTCTTCCCTCGTGATTCCCTGGGCTATTGCCTCCTGCACAACCTTCACCCAGCGCTTAATAATGTCCGCCTGCTCTTTGAGGTAAACTCTGTTACAAACGGCGCCGTGACCGGGAATGATCGCCTCCACCTCCAGTTCACCTATTCTCTCGAGAGAAAGAAGCCACTGCTCCGGGAGGGCTTCTTGCAGGAAAGTTTTCACCTGGTGAAATAGACAGTCGGTGGCAAAGACCACTCGCTCCTCCGGGATGTAGACACCGATCCCGCCGGTTGAATGGCCCGGCAGGGGGAACAAACGAAAGCTATGTTTGCCGAGATAGAGATTGATGCCTTCCGTTAAAGTGATGTCGGCGCGACGCAACTGAAAGTCCTTCATTAGAGGAATCCCCTCCGGGTCTCTGCGTTTAATTCGCTCCATGACCTCGCTCAGCGGCGTTCGGGACACCTTATCTCTGGTTTCCTGAGAGGAGATCAACACCCCGGGGAAAAACCAGCTGGTCGTACAATGGTCGGGGTGCTCTTCCGTATTGATGAGGTAGCGCACCTCTCCTTTTCTGCTGACTTCGTCGCGCCACCGCACCGCCTGCGTAGGACGCGAAGGGGTATCGACCATTACCACCCCCTCCGTTGTGGTCACAATGCCCAGGTTGCAGCTCGAGTTTTTGCTCTCCACAAAAACATTTCCAGTGACCTGTATCATCGTTTCTTCTCCTTTTTAACGCATCGCCGTGTTTCCCAGTGGAAATTTGAAGTCGGACAGCGGCGGCGGCACGGGTTTGATTGCCGGCGCGTCTGGAATCACAGGCAGCAGCAGGTGGGAAGGGTGTGCCGCATCGTGATAGAGGGTGTTCTGGCATGGAACAGGCACCATTTCAGAGGTGTAGACAGTGCTCAGCATGTGCATGTAGTCCGTGTCGTTGCTGGCGATTTGCACCCAGACTTTGTGCCCCTTCCTGAAGGTGTAGAATATGGGGGAAATGGGTATCTGGTACTCGTATATCTTACGGGGCTCCGGAAGCACGGAATTCCGGAACGTATGATAGGGCTGCCCCTTGATCGATCTGGACGGGTCGACCTCTCGATAAGAAGCCTTGAGAACGCCCATAGAAAGCAGACTTGTAGGACCA
>MGQS01000113.1:2314-4137 GCA_001797905.1 Deltaproteobacteria bacterium RBG_16_54_11
GGTCTGCGTGCACCCGCTCGATGGCCTCGGGTTCCATGTAGCTGTCGGGAGGTTCCTCTTTGGGGGGCTCGGGATTCATCAGGCCATAGGGGGGCCGATTTGCCGGGGCTTCGGCAGTAGAATGGAGATAAAGCGTGGTCCATTGGGTTCTGGCAAGGGGATACTCGTTCTCATAACGACATTCCTGCGTGGCACGGTCCATGATGACCACCGCGGGTTCGTCCATGATGCCCGTCTGCTTGCCTTTAAGCCAGGTGTCAAACCAGCTCAGCAGGTATTCGTTCAGCGGCCGGCTGCGCACCAGTACGACGTTCGACGATCTCTGTAGAAACGGCAAAACCACCAATTTCTTGGGCGACTTGATGGACGGCCATCCCATCAGTTGCGAACGCGAGTGGAGGCGGCTGGAGCCGACGACGATGCTCAGCACGGGGATCTTGATCTGATCGACGCAGGTGATCCCGCTTCGCTCGCGGTAAAACGGTCCATCGTCGGGATTTTCGGCCAGTTGTGCGAAGAGATTCGTGGGCGGCAACTTTCCCTCGACGGGCCCGGGCCAGAGGCATTGAAACATGGTGTCTGCCCCCCATCCATACAGAAACCCTCCCCTGACGAGACCTCCATCGTGCCTTGACCTGTAATCGTCCATGGAGCCGTCATAGGGCACAATGCACTTTAGATGAGGTGGCTGCAGCGCGGCGATGAGCCATTGCATCCGACCAAAATAGGAATCCCCCATCATGCCGACGTTGCCGTCGCACCAGGGCTGTTGGGCAATCCATTCCACCAATTCATAGCCGTCCTTTTGCTCCTCCCGGTCGTACCAGTTGTACTGCCCTTGGGAGAGTCCGCTGCCTCTGGCCTGGCCGATCACATGGACATAACCATTCTTGACCATAAAGAAGGTTGCCCCGGCCTCGATGGAGTGCGACAGTTCCGGTGCATAGGTCTGTATCCCTTTGATATAGGCCGACGTCGAAAAGATCGCGGGATAGCGGCCTTTGGCCGTCGGACGGTAGATGTCCACCGAAATTTTCACGCCGTCCCGCATGGTCACGTACACATTCTCTTCCAGCGTGACGCCTTCGGGAAGCGCCGGGTTAAACACGGACGACATCCTGTTCATGGGTTTATCTTCTCCTTTCTCATGGGTTTACCCAGATACTGCTTTACCGAAACCGGGCAAGGGTACTTCCAAAACCTTGCAATTGCGGATTTTTGTGAAATTAAGGGTCATGGAGTTTGTCACTTATGCTGAAGTCCCGGCTTCATCTGGAAACCCACGCAGCCAATGCTCAAAGGTACCGCTGCAACGTTTTTCCAGCACCCCCGCCCGGTTTGCGGAGCTTATTTTTGCAACTGGCGGTATTATTGAGAGGCTATGTTCAACAGCTTCTCCGCATTGAGGTGACAGACCTTCTCTTTATCGTCGGGGGAGATGGGCAAGGCCTCGATAAAATCAACCGCTATCTGATTCGATTCATAGGGATAGTCCACGGCAAACAGGATCTTATCAACGCCCAACACCGCATGGGCACACATGAACGCCTGAGTCGAGAACATCCCGCTCGTTGTTACGAAGATGTTGTCCCTGAAATACTCGCTGGGCTTTTTGCGAAGTTGCTTTTTCAATGGCGAAAAAGACCACCGATTGTCCAGCCGCCACATCCAGAAGGGCAGTCCCTCTCCGAGATGTCCGAGGAGGATCTTGAGCTTGGGATAGGCGTCGAACACGCCGCCGCAGATCAGTCGCATCGCATGCAGGCTGACCTCGGCGCCGAATCCCAACAACGCTCCCAGAAGATCGGGATATTTGGAATATG
>MGQS01000113.1:4151-5782 GCA_001797905.1 Deltaproteobacteria bacterium RBG_16_54_11
GGAGAAGGTTCCCGTGGATGAATGGAGATGGGCACGCCGAGATCCTGAGCTTTCTCAAAGATCACCCAGTACTTCTCCTCATCGAGATACTCTCCATTGACATGGGAGTTGATATTCGCGCCTTTGAAACCCAATTCTTTTACGGCCCGTTCGAGCTCTGCTGCAGCCCCGCGGGGGTCTGCGGGCGAGAGGGCCGCAAAACCTACAAACCTCTTGGGATATTTCTGTATCACCCTGGCCAGTTCGTCGTTGGTCTCCTTCGCCATTCTCTCCCCATCCCTGATGCCGAACAACTCGACCCCGGGGTTCGACAGGGAAAGCACCTGGATATTTATGCTGGCCCTGTCCATGTCACTGATTCTTTCTTGGCCCATCTCAAGAAGCTTGGAACTTGAAGAGACGGAACGGTCTCTATAATAGAAGCTGTCCCAAGCCCTTTCAATTTTATTGTGATTGGCGTCTTCCAGAACTTCCCTTCTCGGCGGCTCCTTCCTGGACCGCAGATATTCGAGAAACGCTTCGGTACAGAAATGTTCTTCAAGAGCAATTTTCCGCATGGCATATCTCCTTTCGTTGTCGGAGAAGACTTCTCTTGACTGCTTTACCCCGTCAGAAATAATGCGGCGCTGCTCTACAGCGGGGCTGCATTTTAGAACAATTCCGGCGGAATTTAACCCGCTGCGCCAGCGCTTGCGCGGCGAGTGCCCCGCTCGATTTCGAGTCGCAACGACTGGAATTGTTCTAACGGGGTAAACCTGCAACATATCATTTCATACCCATCGTGCCGGGAAGCCAGGTGACGGTGGCCGGGAAGATCCAGCAGATGATAATTCCGATAAGCATGATCAAGGCAAATGGCATTGATCCCTTTGTGACCGTGGTCAGAGGCATCCCCCCCAACTTCTGAATGACGAACAGGTTCAGCCCCACCGGCGGGGTGAGCAGTGCAATTTCACCCAAGACGGTGTAGAAAATGCCCAGAAAGAGCGGGTTCACCTCGAGTGCTGTACACACCGGGAAGAAAACGGGCAGCGTCAGGGCTTTAAGGGATGCAGACTCCATGAAGCAGCCGAGAATGAGAAGAAGGATTAAAAGAATAATCAGTATCCCGTTTGCACTCATGTTCATGCGTGTGGCCCAATCGACGAGGAAGTTGCTGATCTGCAGCTGAGAAACCAGCATGGCAAGAATGAAAGCGCTGATGATAATGCAGAAAATGCTCGTGGAGGTCTCGGCCCCTTTCAGGCCGACCAGGAGCGTGTCGCGAAACCGGAAGGTCTTGGTGATAAACGCGCAGACAACAATCGCGTAGAGGATCAGCACGGCTGCACCCTCCGTCGGAGTGAAAAGTCCCAGATAGATTCCTCCTAGCACCACCACAGGGGCCAACAAACCCCACACGGCATTCTTCGAAATCTCTATTTTTTCCTTTCGGGAAAACCTCACTTGGGCCTCGGGCGGAATGATGCCTCCCTCATATAGAGACCGCTTGCTGATCAAGGAAATGCCGATAATATAGATGAAATACATGGCAAAGATGATTGCTCCCGGGATCATGCCGGCCATGAACAACTGGGCGATTGATGTATTGGTGAGTACACCGTAGACGACATAGCTGATGGAAGGGGGAA
>MGQS01000113.1:5918-6032 GCA_001797905.1 Deltaproteobacteria bacterium RBG_16_54_11
CAGGCCCCCGACGCACACGGTTGCCAGCAGCATAGCCGCAGGGATCCGGCCGGCCAGCATCTGGAAGAATTTGAAAAGGTTGCCGGCGATCTGTCCCTGCTCCATGATCAGTCC
>MGQS01000113.1:6176-6426 GCA_001797905.1 Deltaproteobacteria bacterium RBG_16_54_11
CATTCCTGAAAAGAGAAGCGACAAGAGCAGGATCAGCAGACCCAACACGGGGCCCACGTATACGTAGGAAAGGAGGCCGCAAATGATGCAGAGGCCATAAATGACCGCGTATGACCAAAACACACCCCGGGGGCTCGGAATCAGCGTGCCGTCGCGGTTGAGCACCGCGCGGATATTGACAGCGATGATCCTGATGATCAGGGGAATCATGAGCAATGAGCCGAAAACGATGGTGGAGGTCAGGATCCCT
>MGQS01000113.1:6504-6754 GCA_001797905.1 Deltaproteobacteria bacterium RBG_16_54_11
GACGGTTATAAAAATGAGAGATAAGAAGTAGTTGATCACATTATAGACGGCCAGAACGTCCTTGGGGAACCGGTCCAGAAGGAAATCGATGATGATGTGTTTCTCCTTTTTCAAGGCATGCGCCATGGTCATAAAAGGAAAGATGATGAGTCCGTAGACCGTTACATCGAAGAGTCCCGGAATGTTTAGCCCCCCAATATATCGGGCCAGAATAACGAAAAGAACAAACAGGGCAATCATCAGCGTTAAA
>MGQS01000113.1:6780-7365 GCA_001797905.1 Deltaproteobacteria bacterium RBG_16_54_11
CACGACGCGGTCAAATCCCCTGCCTAACATTGCCCATCTGTCCATTTGATCAATCCTTCTGCGGTCGCTGCGCTCCTGATAGCTCGAATGCATAATGCCTGCAATCGCTATTTGGGCTATAGCGCGTACGTGCTTGGCAGCACGAGGTCGCCTCTCCAGGCGGCGAGCCGCTTATTTTCTCGCTTTCTCAAGAATATCGTACATCTTTTTGGCCTCGGCGCCCGTTCCTGCCTGTTCGCTGCGTTTGAGCCAATCGTCGATGAGCGGCTTCATCAACGGCATCCAATCCTTTTCCACTTCCGCTGCCGTGAGCCAGTGATAGGTCAGCTTCGTCTGGAGATTCTTCCCCGCGGCAATATCCGCCGCGGTTCCCGTGGAGCGGTTACGGAGCTCTGTTTCCTTGCTGACATCCATGATGATCTGCTGAATGTCGGCAGGCAGCTTCTTCCAGCTGTCCGGGTTGATGAAGGTCAGCCAGATGCTGTAGCCGGTGGGCGTGGTGCAATAGCTGGTCACCTCGTAAAGCTTTCTCGATGAGGCCGCAACAATGCCCGTTCGGGTCGCATGGATGGCCTTCTTGCTGAG
>MGQS01000113.1:7493-7741 GCA_001797905.1 Deltaproteobacteria bacterium RBG_16_54_11
CCCGGCTCAAGAGGCCGCCTTCGCCGAACGACCACCAGTGAAGCGGTTTCACCTTGTACTTTTCGAACATCGGGAACAGCAGCCCGCGCAACGGATCCATCGAGTTGTTCATCTGCTCGGCGCTGCCGATCATGAACCAGATTTGCGTGCCCTCAAAAATGGGGTTCCGGCCCGGCCAGTTCTCTCCCACAGAGCAAAGCCCCATGTCAACAGCTCCGGTCGAAACCGCATCCAGCACTTCCGTGTGT
>MGQS01000113.1:7864-8376 GCA_001797905.1 Deltaproteobacteria bacterium RBG_16_54_11
TAGCGAAGTTTTATCGGCTTGACATCGGCGGCATTCACGTCGATGGCAAGGGAAAACAGGAACAATCCCGCGAGCGCATAGAGTATCCTTTGTCTGGTCTTCGTTTTCATATCTTCTCCTTTCAACTCCTTTTTTTAACGATGATGGTCTTTTTCGTAAGCCGAAACTAAGCCGATTGTCCCTCCATTTCCTGGTACGCTTTCAACAGCTTGATTCATTTGATGTCCGCTCGCAGCACACTTCCGCTCACCACATTCATGAGCGGGATGAACTGGGGCGGCATATAAAATGAAAGGAAAAATGAAATGAAATGACAGAAATTCGCTTTAAAATGCCTTGAATATAAGAAAAAAGGGATTAACATGTCAAGGAAAAAAGCACAAGATATGGGGTATTCTTTTCAATGTCCGGGGAAGAAGGTTACGAGAAGCTTTTGAGTTAGAATAGTGGGAACCAATGGCAAGACCTCCGGTTTCCTTAGCCGATTAAAGCCTCTTTCTGAAGAGGGCAAA
>MGQS01000114.1:0-9950 GCA_001797905.1 Deltaproteobacteria bacterium RBG_16_54_11
TGGGCATGCGCCCGCCGTAGGACCACTGCTCGCCCACCCCCATGGCGCTTCCCACAATAAAATCATCGATCTCCTTTGCATCGATGCCCGTACGCTTGATGAGCTCGGGGAGCAGCTTTGCTAAGAGCTCATCACCTCTCATCTGGCTAAAACAGTCCCTGGCCGGATCATTCGGCCTGGAGCGGGATAGCGCCGTCCTCAAATAACCTACTATGACTACTTCTTTCATTATGAACCCTCCTTTTTTTCCTTGAGTGTTTTCTTGCTTACTGTAACTATTAAAATACCCGTTTGCACACCGACAACTCTCTCATTCCTCTATTTTTCTGGAATAGGCGCCTCCAGGGCCCCTGCCAGCAAACATCCGCCATCGACTACAATCTCGGCGCCGGTCGTATAGCTGGAGGCGTCGGACGCCAGATAAACCGCGGCGCCGGCTATCTCATCGGGCTCGCCTATGCGGCCCATGGGGGTTTTGTGGGCCAGCGCCTCTTTCTCCTTTTTGGCCTCTTCCGGCGGGAGGTGGAACCAGTGCGAGTTGAGCATCTTCGTGCTGATCGGCCCGGGGGCAATCGCATTAACCTGAATATTAAAGGGCGCCAATTCCAAGGCGAAGGCCCTGCTTATCATGCGGACACCGGCTTTCGAGATACTGTAGACGCTCACCCCGAGTTCCGGGGTAAAGCCATCGACGGAAGCGATATTGATAATCTTGCCTCCGCCCTGATCCTTCATGACCTTGGCGATTGCCTGGCTGGTAAAATAAAGTCCCTTCATGTTCAGGTTCATGATGGTTTCCCAGAGACGCTCGTCGGAATCCAGCACGGTACCCATGGCCGGGCTGGCGCCGGCGTTATTGACCAGTATATCGATCCTGCCGAACTTAGCCATCACGATGCCGACCATCTTTTCTATCTCTTCCATCTTGCCCAGATGGGCCTGGACGGGCAATGCCTCGCCGCCGAAGGCCTTGATCTCTGCGGCGGTAGCTTCGAGGTCGTTCATCTTACGGCTGGTAATTGCAACCTTGGCGCCGGCCTTGGCAAATCCCAGCGCAATGGCCTTGCCGATGCCGCGGCCGCCGCCGGTCACAATCGCGGTTTTCCCCTTTAAAGAAAATTTGGAAAGATCAAACATTGCCCGGACCTACTCTTTGTAAAAGGTCTTTCCCGACTTGGCCATATCTGTTATCAGCTTGGCCGGTTTAAAACGGACGCCGTACTTGCCTTCCAGCTCCTCCAGTTTTTTGTTGACGTTCTTGATGCCCCAGGCGTCGGCGTACCGCAGGATCCCGCCCCGATACGGCGGGAAGCCGGTACCGTAGATCATGGCCAGATCCATATCCTGGGGCCGATCGCAAATACCCTCCTCGATCATGTAGGCTGCCTCGTTGATGGCATTCGCCAGCATCAGGTCTACGATCTCCTGATTGGACATCTTCTTGGGGCCGATCTTATTTTCTTTTAAATAGTCTTCCACGACCTTCATTACCTTGGGATTGGGAACGGGCTTTCCACTGCTATAGTCGTACCACCCTGAGCCGGTCTTGCGTCCATAGCATCCGGTCTGAAAGATGCGTTCCATCAGGGGGTGCACCTTATAGCGCTCCCCCATAGTGCGCTCGAAGGTCTTGCCCACATGGTAGTTGATGTCGATTGCCGTCAGATCGGCCAAGGTGGCAGGCCCCATGGGCATGCCGAAATCGACCATGGCCTCCTCGATGGCCTGCACCGGTACCCCTTCGGCCACCAGCGGAATGAAGCCTCCCATCAAGGCACCCAGTTGCCTGGAGACGTAAAACCCCGGGCCGTCGTTGACCACGATGGGGATTTTTTTGATATCTCTGCCAAAGGCGACGCTGGTTGCCAGGGTCTGATCCGAGGTCTTTTTCGTACAGATGATCTCCAGGAGCTGCATGCGCTCCGCCGGATTGAAGAAGTGAAGCCCGATCATCCGGCCGGGATCCTTCAGGACGGTCGCCATCTCCGTAATGGGGAGGGCGGAGGTGTTGGTGCCGAAGATACACTCAGGCTTGCAGATGCCCTCCAGCTTTTTCCAGATATCCTGTTTGATCTTCATATCCTCGAGCACGGCCTCTATGACCAGGTCCACATCCTTCATGATGTCGAAAGAGGTCGTGGTCTTCATCTGTTTTGTTATCATGCCGTCGAGGCCTTCCTTCGTCAGCTTTTTCTTCTTGATGGCATAATCGAAGGTCTTTCTGACGGTCGCCACCCCTTTTTCAATGGCCTGATCGTTGATGTCCCACAGGACAGCTTCGAAACCGTTCGCCAGCAGCAGGTTGACGATGCCGGAGCCCATGACCCCGCCGCCCAGCATGGCCACCTTCTTGATCTTGGCCGGCTTGATCTTCTCGATACGGGGGAGCCTGCCGGCCGACCGGGTGTTGAGGAATATGCCGATCAAGTTCTTGGCCACGTCGGAGACGGCGCATTCGCTGAAGAGCTCCACCTCCCTTTCGATGTCCTTCTCTATGTCGTAGCTCAGGCCCTTCTCAATCGCCTCGAGGGCCTTTAAAGGAGCTATATACCCTTTGGCCTTTTGGGCCGTCATCGCCTTGACAAAGCCCATCACGGCCTTTTTCTCGGCGGCGCTGGGAATGCGGTGAATGTTATAGCGGGTAATATGGAATTGGATGTTTATCTGGCGCGAGAGGAACTTGCCTGCGGCCTTGAAGGCGGCATCGATGAGCTGTGTTTCGTCGACAACCTCGTCCACCAGCCCCCGGGAAAGGGCCCTCTCGGCCTTGATCGGGTTCCCCGTCGTAATCATCTCCAAGGAATTTTGCATGCCGACGAGCCTTGGCAGCCTCTGGGTGCCGCCGGCGCCGGGGATAAGGCCGATCTGCACCTCCGGTTGCCCCAGGTTTACCCCCTTGGCCGCGATCCGGTAGTGACAGGCCATGGCCAGCTCCAGACCGCCTCCCAGGGCGCTGCCGTTGATGGCGGCGACGACCGGCTTGGGTCCCATCTCGATCTTGTTGAGAAATTGGGCCAAGGCCAGGACCGCCTTGAAGGCCTCTTCTTTTTTCTTCACATGCTGGATCTCGGTGATGTCCGCGCCCGCAATAAAATTCTTGCCCGTTCCCGTGAGCACCAGGGCCTTGATCTTATCGTCCTCAAAGGCACCATTGACAGCCTCAACCAATTCCGCAGTGAAAGCAGAAGAAAACTGGTTCACGGGCGGGTTGTTCATGGTTATCAGGGCAATACCGTCTTTGACATCAACCTTCAAAAACTTGTAGTTCATTTTCATGATGCACCTCCGGGAGATTTCAAATAGTAAGAAGCTTAACGGCTACGAGGACTCTATTGTCCCCACTGGAGTTAATACCCTGGGCCGCAGGCACACCTGCGTGCGGCCTTTACGATCGCTTCCGCCTTTGAGCTATGGACCTTGATTGATGGACCCTCAACTACCTTGTTCTTATTATATACTACTTTTTTTCTTATTGTAAGGGACTTTACCGATCGTTCGGTAGCATCTCTGCCCAATATTAGCCACCTCTCAGATATCTGTCAAGTTCTTTTTTGCGCCGGGTAAGGGGTTGAATTTCCATGCTTTTTTCATCGGATCGAAGGACCAGCCGTCCCACAAGGCGCCCCGCAAGGCGTCCCACAAGGCGTCCCACAAGGCGGGGTGACAAGGTCACATTACTTCATCAGGAGATTGGGGAGCCACAGGGCGAGCTGCGGGAAGAGAAACAACAGCGCCCCGCAGACGAGGAGACCGAGCAAGAACGGGTAGACGCCGCGGTAGATGACGCTGAACGGCACCTTGGTGATGTTCTTGACCACAAAGACATTGATCGCCACCGGCGGTATCACCACGCCGATCATCACCGTAATGGCGATGATCATCCCGAACCATACCGGATCGAAACCGAGATTGATGATGACGGGATAGAAGATCGGTGTGGCGAGGATCATAAAGGCCAGATCGTCGATAAATGATCCCCCGAGCTGATAGATGAGACTGATGAGGATCATAATGAGGTATTTATCGAGGGGCAGCGACACCACCCAATCGGAGGCTATCATGGGGATCTTTGTTATCGTGAGAAAGCGCCCCAGGATGGTGGAGCCGGCGATGAGCATGAGCACCATGCAAGCCGTGCGCAGGGATTCCATCACCGATTTGACGAATCCCTTAAGAGTGATGTCCTTTTTAAGGACGGACAAGAGGAGCACGGCAAAGGTCCCGATACTCCCCGCTTCGGTGGGCGTGAAGAACCCCTTCATGAGGCCCCCGACCACCAGCAAGAAGATAAGGACTATCCATCCCACCTCCGGCAGAGAGCTTATCCGCTGCTTCCACGTCGACCTTTCGCCTTTTGGTCCCAAAGACGGGTTGATCTTGCACCAGCCGTAGATAATGAGGATAAAAAATAGGGCGATGATCAGACCCGGGATGATGCCGGCCAGGAATAGTTTGCCGATGGATTCCCCGGTAATCATGCCGAAGACGATCAGGGTAACGCTCGGCGGGATGAGGATCCCGAGGGTCCCCACGGTGGCGACGATCCCCGTGGATAGCTTCTTGTCGTAACCATACCGGTCCATCTCCGGGACAGCCACGCTCGCAAAGGTCGCGGCCGTCGCCGGCGAGGAGCCGCAGATGGCCTTGAAGGCCGTCGCGCCTGCCACCGTGGCCATGGCCAAGCCGCCGGGGATATGGCCGATAAATTTATAAGCGGCATTAAACAATCTTTTTGCGATCCCCGCATTCAAGGCGATCTGACCCATGAGGACAAAGAGGGGGATAACGGTAAATCCATAGTTGGAAAAAACCTCAAAGACATCCTTGGCCAGGAGGTTCAATCCGGCTTCGAACGATCTGATGTAGCAGAATCCCAGGAAACCGACCAGGGCCATGGCGAAGCCGAGCTCGATCCCGGTAAGGAAAAAGACCAGGACCACCGCCAGCCCGATAATGCCGAACATCACCTCATTCATCGTATCTGCCTCCGCGGATCTTTACAAAATCGCCGATCAGAACGAGGCACTGGGCAAAACAGCAGACCCCTACGCCAAAAACAATAGGATAGGCTGGTATCTGCAAGGTGAGGGAGACCTCTCCCGTCCTTTGCAGATCCATGCCGTATTTGATCAGATTCCAGCCGATCATGAGGAAGAGAAATATCCCCAGGCATCTCGTGACGATATTGAAGGCATTTCTTATCTGAGGCGGGAATCTAAATATGAAAAAGTCGACATAGATATGTCCCCTGAGCCAGGAGGTCAACGGGATGGAAAACCCGATCACCACCGCCCCGGAAAGGGCCACCAGTTCGTACGTGCCGACTATGGGCCTCACGTGATCTATAATAAGGTTGCCCAAAGTGAGCAACATGCCCCGTGCGAGCAACCATCTCCCGAGCGAGAGTATGGCCCTGAGAGAAACATCGGCGACCGTGAGCAACATGAGAATGGTGAGGCTGATGCCGGCGATGACGTTGAGAAAGCGGCTGACTTTTTCAATCGCCGTTAGGAATATGTTCTTTGAGCGCTTGCGCTTTTTTCTCATCCTGATCACCGCTCGGCAAGAGAAAAATGTAGCGAAGGGCGGATAGAGTCCCCTTCGGGGAACAAAACCCGCGCCTTTAGGCGAGGCATTTTGACCAAAGGGTCACCTTCGGAGTTCGATCTTTGCCCCCGAAGGTTTCAAATCCCTCCACCCCCCCTTTGCTAAAGGGGGGTAAGGGGGGATTCTCCCCCGCCCTTCGCTACATTTCCTATCTACTACTGGAGTTTCTTCAGCTCATCCATATAAAATTTCAACGCCTTGTCGCCAGGCAGGCCTTTCTCCTTCATATTCTTGACATACCCATCGAGGATGGGCCTGACTGCCGCTGCCCATCTCATATTCTCCTCTTTGGGCAGGGAGATGATCTTGTTGCCCGCGGCGATGGTGGCCTCTCTTCCGCCTTTATCGATATCATCCCAGTTCTTGCCTTGTTTCTCGATCCATTCCTTGTTCACCTGCTCGATGATCCGCTTGACATCCTTCGGCAGGCCATTCCATTTCTTTTTGTTCATGACCACGAAGAAACCGGTGCTGTACGCAGAGCCCCAACTCTCCGTGGTAAATTTTACCACCTCTCCCCATTTCCAGGTTTTGAGCGACTCCTGCGGCGCCATCGAGCCCTCCACAACCCCTCGTTTGAGGGAGTCGTAGGTATCCGGCATGGGCATGGCCACGGGAACGGCCCCGAGTTTTTCTACGATCTTTGCCGCAAGACCGGTGCACCGGATCTTCATACCCTTCAGATCTTCGAGCTTCTCCACCGCCGTTTTGGTGTGGAGGAAACCGGGTCCGTGTCCATGGAGGTACATCACCTTGACGTCTTTCAATTCTTTGGGGTTGAATTTTTTGTAATAGGCGTTGATCAATTTTGTGGCAACCAGACCGCTCTTGATTCCCAGGGGCAGATCCGCCACCTCGGTCAAGGGGAACCTCCCCCTGGTATAGGCAAAGACCGACATCCCGATATCGGATATCCCCTTGACGACTCCGTCATAGCACTTGTCGGCGGCAGTAAGCGTCCCGCCGGGGAATATGGTGATCTTGATCCTGCCGTTTGTCCTCTTCTCGATCTCCTTTGCCCATTCCATTGCCACCTGTGTTTGCGGGGCCGGGGCAGGGAAAAAGATGGAATAGCCGAGCTCAATCGGTTTCGCCTGCCCGTAGGCAGGTGCGATGGTGAGCGAGAATCCCGCGCACACGAGGACAAAGATCGAACATAGCATTGTCAACCTTCTCATGGTAATCCCCCTTTCCTTTTGTCGTTTGAATTTTGTTTGATGCTCGACGTAGCTGCACAAATCGTCGGCAATCCAGCATCTTTATATAGATTTAGGCGCATTTTTTGTCAAGTAAAATTTGCAAGGCCCCTTAAAAAATGTTTCCGGCCCGGATGCCCGGCCCTACCGGATTTTTAAGGCCTTTTAACCCATCAAAAACCAATCCAGACGGAGTAAGTCCCGACCGCATCCCCGGCAAAAATTATATGGAATGAGCCCGTTAATCTCCCCTTTTTCCCATGGGTGATCCTTGACAAGCCCCCTGTTACTCAATAGAATTCATTCATCAGGAGGATAGGCTTAACAAATAGTGTGATGCCATTTGTTCCTGGATTATTTGAGCCTCATTAAAAATAAAACAAGGGGAGGATACCATGAGGATTAAAGGGTTTGGATTAGTAGCGGCACTATTGATTGTTTTGATATATGTACCGATGGCCCGGGCGGCTGATGTTACCAGCATCGAAATAATAGAATATGGAAAATATGAGGTGCAAAGGGTCGGAGAGGCTACGAAAACTGCAACAGGAACGCTGGAATCAAAGGTATCAAACGTCATATTCGCGCAGCAAACACAAAATATCCTTGCATCGCATACTAATGCCATAGGTGTGCGCTTTACGGTCCATGGCTCTCCCAGCGGGGAAGCGGTTACTATTAAAGTGGCACTTAAAACGCCCGGCGTAACACCCCCGGGCAGGAAGACGGTGTTCAACCATACTAGAAATTATACGGTGAATATCGAGGAGCCCTTCCTTTACTGGTGGGGATTTAGGGAAAAATGGGAGATGGTACCTGGAACCTACATAATTCAACTATTCTACAACGATAAAATGTACGCAGAAAAAAACTTTAAGGTGACGACATCCAAATAACAACAGGGCTTTTGATTCGTATGGGGAAGAAATAGGGACGTTGTCCAATTTTTGCATCTTACATCGGACAACGTCCCTGTCTCTTGTCTCTGAGCTCGAATGGCGACTTAATCCTATGTATCTTCTCTTAAAATTACTTCAGCTTTGTAATGTTAGTCTGGGGCAGGCTATACTTCAGAGGGACTTCAGCCAACCCCTTATCCCCAAGAGGAAAACTCTGCACGTACATGGCTACAGCCAACCACTCTTTCAGCTCGAGCGACTTCTTGGCATCGGCAAAGACGCGGGTTGTCTGTATGTCGGCAATGGGTTTGCCGGTTTCATCTTTGGGGATAAACACAATTTTGCCGCCGGTCAGGGCTTTGAGAGTATCGCGCATAGCAAGCGTTTTCCAGTTTGTACATACCCTATATAAGCGAGTATCTTTCAAGGGTTCCAGCTTGCCATTTGCTTTCTCCACTTCTACTTTTTTTACTCTCGCGAAGGGGGGCGCCTTGGGGTCATAAGAAAAACGCATGCCGCTGATTTGAAGGCGCATATCTTCTTTAACAGGTGCCAGCGTTGCTTCGAGCTCCAATAAGCTTTTGATCTCACTCCCGGTAAGCCTGAAGGTAACCAAGGAAGAACCTGCCAAGCCGTCTTGACCTAAACCCAGTGCCATGAGGCGGAAGGTGTCGTCAACGGTAAGCGTGCCTTTAGCCAGCGGTACGCGAATTTGGCCCCACCCCTCGATAGCGAGTGAAATGTCCTGATAGTCTTTCCCTTCCTTGTTTTTTACCGCATATATGAAGGCATCGGTCACCAGATCGCCCAGGCCTGAGATAAGGCATTGTGAACGCTCTTCCCTGCTCCAGTCGGGGAAGGCAAGAGAAAAGGCGCTGTGAGCTAAAGGCTGGCCGTAGTGATAATTAAAGTATGACAGGTATTCCTCATCAATTTCTTTCTTAAAGGAATCTATCAACCCGGATATTTGCTGATCCTTCGACAATGCCGAGGTAATAGGTATAATGCGGTAATCAACGGCTTTAAAACTACCATCGGGATTTTTTGTCAGCTCAAGGCGGCCAAGGTGCCCGCCATAGCAGCCGGACGACACGACATAAGAATTCCCAACGCGTATATAAGAATCCAAAATAGTGTGGGTATGACCGCTGACAATAACATCTATTCCCGGAACGGCCTTAGCCAGAATCTCATCCTCGGAAATATTCTTGTCCGGCCACGTTCCGCAGTGCGAAAGGCAGACGACCATATTTACTTTTTCTTTATTACGCAGCAGATCTACCATGGCACGCGCTGCATCTACGGAGTCGGAAAATTTCACGGGCTGAGCCTCCGGCGCGTAGATTGAGGCGTCTTTCCCCATTAAGCCAAAAAGCCCGATCTTCAATCCCGCGCGTTTAATAATCTTGTAAAGCACAACCGGGTATCCGGTATAGGCTTTATGAAAAGAAGCGAGCTCAGGCGCGTGGGAGTCTACCACCGTATTGGAAGCGATGATGGCGGGCAGACCGCCTTTGCCATGGCTTTTTGCCGACAGCAAACAGTGCGCCAATGGCCCTGGGCCGAATTCAAACTCGCGGTTGCCAAACGTGGTGGCGTCATAGCCCATCATCCCCATGGCGACCAGTTCGAGTGCATATGTGGAACGGATAGTATGGAATAACGTCCCCATACTGAAATCACCTGCATCCACCACTAACGTATCGCCTTCCTTGCCCTTTCGTTCATTCCGGATAGCAGTAGACAAACGGGCATATCCGCCGGTAATGACAACCTTGTCATCACCGGAAGGCACGGCGTATTCGTCCAGGTTGGAATGCATATCGTGAGTGAATAAGACAACTAGGTTATGCGCCGGCCCTGCTTGTGCAGCGGCAACAAGACCGATGCATAAGAAGACAAGCAGAGAAGCCGAATAAAAAAACGATTTTTTCTTTGACAAACCCTTACCATGCATACTTCGACCTCCTTCCCCAACCTACGTCAATGTATGGCATTATACCCTAAAAAGGGCATGCGGGCACCCTTGAAAAATCCACCCTGGTTATCTCGCAAAGATCATGCCATGGCAAGCTTCTTGCCGGCCCTTGAAAAGCCTCGCTTTGGTTTTCTTCCCATCAAAAAATGATGTGGAGATGACAAATTTGGCTATTTCTAATGACAAAAGGTGACAAAAAAAGATCCTTTCTTGCCGACGAACGCCTCTTTCTGCCGGCGGCAAGGCTTTTTAACCCATTTACAAGGGAGT
>MGQS01000114.1:9976-10121 GCA_001797905.1 Deltaproteobacteria bacterium RBG_16_54_11
CAAAAAATAAAATTGCGGTTTGTTTGCTAATCAGACACCCCCCTGCACACCCTCACCCTAAAAAAGCCGAAATATGTCAAAAGAAAAGCAGAATAGGTCAAGACATCAAGGCGGAAATAGGGTAGAAACTTACAAAAAGAAAATA
>MGQS01000114.1:10277-13309 GCA_001797905.1 Deltaproteobacteria bacterium RBG_16_54_11
CCATACCTCCTGGTAGCCAAGGACGCCATCCAGCTTTTGTGGCTGCCCAACTACAACAAGGGCTTTGCCGTGAAAACGCGGCCTGGCTTGGGCACGGCAGACGGCAAGGTGAAGCTTGCCGATGGCTGGCGACTGACGGAGTTCGGGGCGATCGTCGACACAAAGATCCCTGAGACAATCGGCGCCGTGGCCGATTTGGTAAAGGCATTAGGCGTTTCCGCATTAACAAAAGGAGCGCCGCCGAAGGCCATCGTGCTCGACCCCGGTCTTTATCGCCTTAAGTTTAACAAAGACAAGGGCTGCTTTGAGGGCTTGGAACGGGTGTTTTAGGGGGGGGATAGGGGGCCAATAGGGACGTTGTTCAACGTAAGGTACAAACGTTGAACAACGTCCCAGCCTTCTCTAGAAAGTTTTGACCACGGATCAGCACGGAAAGCTCAAGATAAAAGAAAGAAGCGGTGTAAACACCGCCTCCCTTTAAAACCCATCTAAAAGGTTAAGTCCCGACTAGATTCACGACCAAAATTATTATCTAACGCTACACTTGAGCGGCGCGCCGTAGTTTGGCGCGCCCGCCGCCAAGCGTTTGTTGGGCATCAGCGCCTTCGACGACGACTCGGTAGAACCTGATGTCGACCGCCCGGATCAGAAACGCACTCGGCAGTTTCTCTGCCATCATCTTCCGGCGAATCGCAGGCGGGCCGATTCCTTAATGTGGCCCGCGGCGTAGTACGCGTCGGCCCATGAATCGTCGATCTCCAATGGCTTCGCCTCTTTCAGCTTCAGCTTCTTCGCGTAGTACCTGAACCGGTAGTGCTCATAGAAGCGCAAAATTTCCAAGCCGTAGCGATCGGCCAAATCGGTGTCACCGCGCATGATCAGGTAGTTCTCATCATTGCCGTTGCTTGCCGGTACGCTCAGGTTGTGGCTGCCACTGACGACAACGGGATTGTCAGTGGTGAAGTTGGCAACGATGACCTTGGTATGCACCAGCAAATTGCCCCTCTGGCCCCTGAGTCCTTCCTTCACCCAACCTTCGAGGCCCTTGGATAGCAGAGCGGGAGCTGTGAACTCAGCAGTTCGATCGGCGTGAAAACCAGTGATCCTGCTGGCGGTATTTTGGATTCCGTAGCGAAGCACAGGATCATGGGCGGTGCCCAACAAAGCATTCAGGACATCTTCGGGAAGCTTGAACGCCGTCGCAAACAACAAGTCTCTGTCGGCTGCGTTGATAATGTTGATGAACTCAGCGAGATCGGTCTTGCCCGTGCGCGGCGAGAAGCCTGCAAACAGTTTCTTGTTAGGGTCGATTGGGTTGTTTGCGTTGATCCAGTCGCGCGTGGAGGATACGTCCTCGGGATTGTTCCATATGACGCCGAACAGCTCCAAGTAGCGTGTCGCGATGGCCTTGTCGTCAGTTTCATGGACGACATTAGCCTGACGGTAGACGCCGTTCTCCGTAAAATTCGTGCTGCCGCAGAGCACAGCCTGCGGCACGCGCTCGCCGGCAGCGTTGATCCTGCTGAGGACGATAAACTTGTCGTGGAAGATCTTCGTGGTGACCCTGCCGCGCTTCTTGGCGGCGGGGATCTTCTTCAGGCTGGCCACGTTTTGGGATGTTTGCTCGTCGCCCTTCTTCGCGTGATAGATCACACGTACCTCGACGCGACGCTTGTGGGCCTCATTGACCGCGTCAACGATTGCCTTGAGTTCGTACTCGTAGATCGCCACGTCCAAGGCCCACTTTTCGTCCTTGGCGCGGCTGATGAAGCGGAGGATGCCATCCAGTAAGCCGTTTTCAAGCCACTCCCGCGGCGCGGCAGGCCAATCCTCGATAGGAATAGGATTGGTCTTCTTCTCGCTCAGTAGCTTGTCGAGATCGGGGAACTTGCGCCCGAATGACTGGCTGGCGGCTACCGCGCGATTGAAGTACACCCGGTGATCCTTGGGCTTGCCATCGTCTGTGCTGACCTCTATTTCCAGTGCTTCGCCCAGAGCTGGCTGATCGGCGTAGGCCAGATGCGCGCGGTACCTGCAAGTTGTGCCGGGTTCGATGCTGTAGTCAGCCCAGCGAAACTTCTGAATCGGGGCGAGGTTACTTGGCGTGGCGCCCCACTTGGGAATCGTGTGGGCCTTGCCCGGAAACGTCAGGCTGTTCAACAGCCACTGCCAAGGTTTATCGGCCTCTTTCTGCTCGACGGCGAAGCCCAGAAAGCCCGGCTTGCGCGCCTTGTCGAGATCGAATGCCAGCAGCACCCCGTTCGTGCCTGCGTAAGCCTTCACTCGGAATGTGTCTTGGGGATTTTTCTTTAGTTTACGCATAGCTCACTCCTATGGATTAGCATACGACAATAGTCTTCGAGTGTTGCGATGACACTGTTCACCGACAGAATAAACACGACAATTGCGACTGATGCCCACCAATGAGTAGACTGACCAGTATAAGACGCCTGGCGGCCTGGGCCGTCGGCCTAATACGCCGATAATCCTAACCGTGGAACCTGTCTAACTGGTTAGCCTCCAATGCCTTGCGTGTTTTTGCTCTGGACGAATGGTGTCTTATGCCGATCAGTATAAGACATCAGCTTAACCTCGTCCATCGGGCTCCGCACGCCCTTCGGGCCCTGATTCGGCACATGGGTGTAGACCATTGTGGTCTTTACATCCTTGTGCCCAAGCAATTCCTGAATACCAATTTATTCGTGATATTCTTTTTATATCAACAGATTGCACCGTTTAGTCCCCCCATCTGTACCGGTCTTATACAGATGGCTTCATAGCATTTTTTTTATTTAAATTCTTGACCTTTTCTGCTTTTCTTTTGATCTATTTCGGCTTTTTTAGGAAGGAGGATAGGTAGACGGGTTTCTTGCGTATAATTTTATTTATTCTCGTGTTTTTTGTAATACTATCTATTAAGAAACAAAAGCCTCCAAAGGGTATAATACTCCTCAGAGGCTCATTACAGCATTTTCCTGGAACCCTTTACGCTGCATCCCCCAAGGGGATTGGAAAAAGAATAGGGACGCTGT
>MGQS01000114.1:13365-14117 GCA_001797905.1 Deltaproteobacteria bacterium RBG_16_54_11
CGTCTCCTCTACTATCCCCCTGTAGGGTTGCCCGGTTTTTTCTATTTGGGCAGTACGGCTACCGTTGTCGCGGTAACGCTGTCCGCGTTGGTAGACACAGGCAGGTGCGGCTTGGGATTATAGTACGTACCGCCGCCTCCGCCTCTACCTCCAACCTCACCGCCAATCTCTACCGATGCGCATCCGGACAAAGCGATTGTTAAAAAAAGGCCGATAACGGCAAGCGTTATTCTTCGCATAAAAACCTCCTCCTTTGCCTTGTTCTTGAACGATACGGGCAGGTCTAAAAACACCAAGCGTGACATAATATATGGATAAGACACTATGCCTTCCGTTTCAAGGGTCTTCTTAGAAGAAATAAGGACGTTGTCCAGGGCAAGGTGAAGCCATTGAGCAACGTCCGCCTCTCCTCTAAAAAGTTCCTACCACGAATCGGCACGGAAAGATCCAAATAAAAAAAGGCGGTGTTTACACCGCCTCCATCCGGATTCCCGACTAAAATTATTATCTATTACCTATGAAACAACGCCACTTAGGCTGCTTGGCGTTGAAGGATAGCAGCGAGATAGACAGCATAAAGCACCAGCAGCATTATACCCCGCCTTCGTTCGATGAAGCCTTTGCGCGAGGGGTAAGTGAACACCAAGGCCACGAGCCCGAACACCAAGGTAACAGCCACCTCACGCCAACTGACGGTTATGGGGGAGAGGATCGCCGCCACGGGAACGATCAAAGCGCCGTTGAAGATATTG
>MGQS01000114.1:14167-14506 GCA_001797905.1 Deltaproteobacteria bacterium RBG_16_54_11
AATGACTGGTGTGGCGAGTTCGGGCACGGACGTGCCCACCGCCACAATGGTTGCCCCAATAACGAATGCATCGATGCCAAGGGCAACGGCAATGCCTCTTGCTCCCGTCACGATGAGATGTCCGGCAGCGATCAGACAGCCGAGACCGGCAACGCAGGAGAGCACGGCAACCCACCCCTGCTGCTCGCCGAGAACCTTCGCTGCGGCACTGCGTTGTTTGAGCGCCTCGATGACCGCGATTACAAGCCAAGCGAGAAACAGGCTCAACATCAGGAAGCCGTCGAATCTGGAAAGCACGCCGTCAAGCAAAAGAACGCCGGTGATGATCGGTACCAACAA
>MGQS01000114.1:14537-15559 GCA_001797905.1 Deltaproteobacteria bacterium RBG_16_54_11
CGAGGGGTCTGGATTCTAGAAATGACCAAGGCAAGCGCAAGGATCAGCGCGACATTCACCACGTTACTTCCGAGAGCATCGCCGAGGGAAATTTCCGGTTTTCCGGCCATACCGGCATTGATGGCGATTGACAGCTCGGGGCTAGAGGTGGCGAATGCGGCAATGGTTGCACCGATGATGCCCGGAGAAACCCGCGCCCAGCGGGCGAGGCCGACGGTGCCTCGTACAAAAAGCTCCCCGCCTATTCCGGCACATATAACACCCACAATCAAAGTAAGGTAATCGTACATTGCAACCAAGACCGAATCAGCAGCTTAATAATTAAGAAAAGAAATAGGGACGTTGCCTAACAATTATCAAAAACTCAGCTCATCTGCAAGGTGAAAAAATTGGACAGCGTCCTCCTCCCCTTCGATGGGTTTGCAGTAACTACGATTTTATCATTTTACTATAGGTTTTATGTAACCCTCGATCTTGTGCTTCATGGTCGTGGTCTTGCCCTGATACGTGGATATCTCCTCGAATTCGACGGATAACCAGGCATATATTCTGCGCCCTTTTTCAATATCCTTGTCCCGGAATATTAGTTTTTTCGACAGGATATTCCACTTACAATTTGATACCGGCGCCGGATAAGATGCTCTAAAACGACAGAAAAACTCCGAGTCTTTGATGGTAATCATCAATGAGCTTGCATATGCAGGCATACCGCCATGAATCTCCAGCCTGAGTGTGCCTGCGTCATATGTTGCATCAGAAAAAACCATGCTGTGTTTGCCTTGATGAGTTGAAACGCAGTTAGCGGTGTGCTCTCTTAGGATTTTATCCTCCACAGAGACCTCGTCTCCGATAGCGCTTTCAAATGTTCCATCATCGTTTCTTATAATATACCATGGATAGGAAGCCTTATAAGATCTGAAGAATGCGGAATCCATAGTGCTATCGATTGCTAAACCGGCTTTTAGTTTGTCTGTTGTATTATTGTAATCATAACAATTCTGGCTTAATGACGTACATGGAAG
>MGQS01000114.1:15571-16434 GCA_001797905.1 Deltaproteobacteria bacterium RBG_16_54_11
TATCGATACTATCGCAAAGAAGGTTTTAAGCAGGCAGCGCATTTCTTTCTACCACGGATCAACACGGAAACTGCAATACAGGATAAAGAGCCCATGTAAGAAGGTGCAGTCCCGACCAGATTCCCGACTGAAAATTATTATTTTTTTTGAACAGCTCCCCATCCCTTTATAATAATCGCGTTTCCCCTGTCAAGAGAGAAGTACTCTGAGAATCAACGACCCCAAAATGCCTTGGCCACGTTTTTTAGGTCAAGCCTCATAGCTTTGGTACTGAACCGTCATCTTTGCCTTCTTTGGCAAAGGGGAGTGCAGCAGAAATTTCCCTATCTAAATTTACGGATTTTCCCCCAACAAAGTTCGAGCTAGTTTCAAACTCATTATGGTAAATAAAATGATCGGTTTGCTTGTTGTTGTTATCGTAATCGTATTCTTCCATCCTCCTATATTGCCATGGATTGGTCAGCTTTACTTCCCACTTGTCAAGCTCGGTTTGTATTACTTTCGAGGGCGAACCCAAAACGGTTTTACTCCAAAAAGTAATGCCTTTATCACTTTTAATAACGCTATCGGCGTCAACATAGATATAAGTTGGTCCAGCGGAACTATATACATACACCCAATTCGCAGCAAATGCCGCATTCGACAGAATAAATATGGAAAATACCATAACCATTAGATAGAGGCAGAACACCATCTTTTTCACAGTATTTCTCCTTTTAAAAGTGTTTAAGTCCCGACCAGATTTCCAGCCTCAGTTATACTCTTTAAGTAACGCCTAGCGTAACCGGCGGCCACCGAGGTGCAACGAAGCTAGGCGTCCGAGTTAACGCTGTTGTTAGGCGTAGGTTGCAACTAGATTCCGC
>MGQS01000115.1:0-190 GCA_001797905.1 Deltaproteobacteria bacterium RBG_16_54_11
TGTCTTTTTGATAGCCATTATAATCGAGGAAGATTAAGAACCCATTAACGAGAGATTAAATCTTTTTAATCTGTCAGGCAGAGGGGAAGGGTGAGGGGGGTGGATGTCAATCGATAAAATGCGTTTGTATGATCTGATCCGGGGTTAAAGGGGCAATAGCTCGTCTGCCCGGGATTCTCCCAGGCGGGTG
>MGQS01000115.1:207-1261 GCA_001797905.1 Deltaproteobacteria bacterium RBG_16_54_11
GTCGTGCAGCGGGCACTTGTACTCGCAGATCCCGCAGCCGATGCAGAGCTTGAGGTCTATGACAGGGCGCCTGATCCGCTTTCTCCCCCGGGGGGTCATTATCTCCACCTGCTCGAACTTGATGGCCTTGTCCGGCGTCGGGCAGTGCTCCTCGCACACAAGGCACTCTCCCCCCTGGGCGTAAGGGATGCAGCGGTTCTTGTCGATATAGGCGAGGCCGATCTTGGTGCGGGCCTTCTCCTCCTGGGAGAGCTTCTTGAGGGCGCCGGTCGGACATACCTGCCCGCAGAGGGTGCAGTAGTACTGACAGTAGCCGCTGTGGAAGTCGAACCGGGGCGTCCAAATCCCCTCCAGCCCGGCCTCGAGCAAGGAAGGCTGCAGGCCGTTGGTGAGGCAGACCTTCATGCACTCCCCGCACCGCACGCATCGGCGCAGGAACTCATCCTCAGGCAAAGCGCCGGGGGGACGGATCAGCTTCCCCGCCCTCCTCTTGGCGAGGGGGGTGGCCCGAACGATAGGGACGATGAGGATCCCGGAGACGAGAGAGGCGATCAGACTGCGCCGCTGCAGATCAATGCCGGCGACCTTTCTCCCGCCGACGGCGGGAGAAAAGCCGAACCTCACTGCATCCTGAGGGCAGTCCTCCTGGCACTCGCCGCACAGCACGCACTCCGCCTTGTGCCACTCCCCTTTTACGTCCGCTGCCGCCCGGGTGCGGCACTCCTTGACGCAGAGGTTGCAGGAGGTGCAGCCCTTGCCCACGGCCCTCTTGAAGGGGCTGATCCTGGTGATGATGCCCAACAGGGCACCGAGTGGGCAAAGGCCGGTGCACCAGAAACGACGCCGATAGAGATTAGCAAGGAGGATAGCGGAGAAGATGAGGCCTATGAAGACCCCTTGATAGAAAAAGGGTTGGCGAAAGGCCAAGACATATTTTTTAAGAAAGGCATAGACGAACTCGGAGACGGTCGTGGCGACGGGGATGTGGGCGCGGTAGAGGAGGTCGAAGACCGTGTGCGCCATGAGGTTTATTGCCGGCTCGGCAGCCACGGCG
>MGQS01000115.1:1270-1372 GCA_001797905.1 Deltaproteobacteria bacterium RBG_16_54_11
CGGATCAGCAGGGAGATGGGGTCCGCCAGCCCGGCTATCTGCAGGGTGAAGAGGGAGCTGACAAGGATGAACAAGAGGCCATAGTACTTGAGCCGACGCACC
>MGQS01000115.1:1378-13214 GCA_001797905.1 Deltaproteobacteria bacterium RBG_16_54_11
TCCAGGGGCTTCCTTCTTCGCTCCTTGGGGGTGAGGCGGCCCATGCAGTCATTCAGTGTCCCCAGGGGACAGACCCAGCCGCAGAAGACCCTGCCGAAGACGAGGGTGAAGCCGACGGTGATGAGGGATAAGAGCAGGGCTGCCGGTACGACATGAGAGGAGAGGAAGGTGGTGATCAAGATCAGCGGGTCAAAGCGCAGGAAGATGCGGACGGGATAGGCGATCTCATCCGTACCCTTGTAGGCCGTCAGGGTAAAGAGGGTCAAAAAGAGCGCCAGGAAGGACCACTGGCTGATGCGTCTGAGATGCCACCAGGGGATTTGGGATGATCTGCCCTTGCGTTTGTCCTTTGGAATCGGTTTAGACCTCCTTGATCCTGAGCTTCCCCAGGTCCATGCGCCCCAGACCCCGCTTGGCGGCAATAGGGAGATGGGCCATCTCTGCGGGCTTGAACCCGAAGAGCCTGGCCCCCATGGCATCGATGGCCACCTGGTCGATCCCTGCTGCCACCGTGTTGAGCTGCTTCACGTACTTCAAGCTTCCCCCCTGGGGGCCGTTGGCCGTCAGTATGCGGATGGCATCGAGGACGACCAGGGTCGGCTTGAAGAAGGCGGCGAGATCCACTATGGCCTGCTCCAGGTGCCAGTGGATGCGGGCACGGTCGCCGCCGGTGAGCCCCATGAGGTTCTTCATCCCCATGGTGAGCCGGGCCAGGCTGTGGTGTTTGAGGATGGGGCAGTTGATCACCTTGTCCACCTCCACCGCCTCCTGATAGACCTCCCAGGTCTTGAGCACCTCCCCCTTGAGATCCATCTTGCGGAACCGTCGCTCTTCCATATAGCTCACCTTTGCCCCTGCCCCCTGTGCCGCCGCCATGATCCCGCTGCTCACATAGGAACGGCGAGGGTCCTCGCAGGGGTTGTCGAAGACCTTCACCTCCTTGGCACCGGCGTCTAGGCAGAGCCGCACCAGGGTCGCCACGAGCTCCGGATTGGTGGTGGCGGCCAGTTCAGGCTTGCGGTCCCACGCCATGTTGGGCTTTACCAGCACCACGTCCCCGCGGGAGATAAACCGCGACATCCCGCCCAGGGCCCGTATGGCTGCCTCCGTAATCAGGGAAGGAGAGGCGCCTTTCGAGATCACCACGTCAGGAATGGATGGCGTCGCCGCAGCGACGAGATCCCTCCATGGCCACGGCGCCAGGGCTGCCCCTGTGCCTGCCAGGAACAGTTTCAGTACTTCTCTCCTCGTCAGCTTAGACATCTGTTCTTCCTTGTATGAGCAACATTTAATATATATGCTCCCCTGGGGGGAGTCAAGCAAGGTGGGAGCATAGCAGGACTACGACAAAATCAGATCCCGCAGTCGGCGGCAAAAATCCCCCCCAGTCCCCCCTTTGCCCAAGGGGGAAGAATAGACTCTCCCTTTGTAAAGGGAGATTTAGAGGGATTTCCCTCCCGCCACGGGCGGAGCGACAAGTGATGCCTACCGGACTTTGATATGGCTGTGGAGGAAAATTGACAATCCCTCCCCCTTTCCCGTATTATGCACTGTGAGAAGGAGGGATCATGTTCGGGATCATCGCGGGGAGGAGTTTCTCCCTTGCTGGGATGGAGGCGGCGGAAACGCAGGTTATGGAGACCCCCTTCGGGGCGCCATCGGACCATGTTACCATCGGTCGCCTCGGGGGTAGAAAGGTGGCGTTCCTTCCCCGCCATGGCCCTGAAGGCATCCCCCCTCACCGCATCAACCACCGCGCCAACGTCTATGCCCTCAAGAAATTGGAGGTGACCGAGGTGATCGGGGTCAACTCGGTGGGGAGCCTCAGAGAGGAGTTGCCCCCCGGGCGGCTCGTGATCCCCCACGACTACCTCAGCCCCTGGGGGATCCTGACCTTTTACGAACACCAGGTCGTGCACGTCACCCCGAGCCTGGATGCGGCGCTCAGAGGACTTCTGATCCGGGGCGCCCAGGGGGCAGGGGTGGCATTCTCACAAGAGGGGGTCTATATCCAGACCATCGGTCCCCGCCTGGAGACCAAGGCGGAGATCGCCATGCTGAAAAACTTCGGCCACGTGGTGGGGATGACCATGGCCCATGAGGCCACCCTCTGCCAAGAGGCGGGGCTGGCCTACGCGAGCATCTGCTCGGTGGACAACTACTGCCACGGCATTATTGATACACCCCTTACAGAAAAAGAGATCGCTCACAAGGCGCGGGAGAACGCCGGTGCGGTCCATAAGGTATTGCTCCGGGTGATGGAGGAGATGGCATGAGCATCCTCATTAAGGGCGTTCGGCTCAACGGCGAGACCACGGACATCTTCATCGAGGGCAACAGGATCACGGAGATCGGCGACCGGCTTGGTGTGGAGGCCGAGGAGGTGATCTCCGGGGACGGGATGGCGGCCATCCCCTCCTTTGTCAACGGGCATACCCACGCCGCCATGACGTTGCTGCGGGGGTATGCCGATGACATGCCGCTCAAGGAGTGGTTGGAGACCAAGATATGGGTCATTGAGGCCCACATGACGGAGGAGGATGTCTACTGGGGGGCCAAGTTGGCCTGCTTGGAGATGATCAAGACAGGGACGACCTTTTTCAACGATATGTACTGGCACTGGCAAGGCACGGCGAGGGCCGTGCAGGAGATGGGGATCAGGGGCGCTATAAGCGCCGTTTTTATCGATCTCTTCAATGCGCAAAAGGCCGGGGAGCAGATAGCGCTCAACGAAGAGCTCTATGCAGCGCGGGAGGCGTTCGGTCCCCGGGTGATCTTCACCCTGGGCCCCCACGCCATCTATACGGTCTCGGAGGAGGCATTGCAATGGTGCGCCGCATTCGCCCGGGCAAAGGGTCTGCTGATCCACTTTCACCTTGCCGAGAGCGAGGAAGAGACCAACCGCTGTTTGGCTGACCACGGGACGCGCCCGGTGCGGTATTTGGAGCAGATCGGGTTTCTGGGGCCTCATCTCATCGCCTGCCACTGCGTCTGGCTGAACGACGAGGACATGGATATCCTCAAGGCCCACGAGGTGCGGGTGGTGCACAACCCCACCTCCAATATGAAGCTCGCCGTGGGAGGGGTATTCCCCTATCCCCAGCTGCGCAAGCGGGGGCTGATCACCGCCCTGGGGACCGACGGGTGCGCCTCCAACAACAACCTCGATATGCTGGAGAGCGCCAAGATCGCCTCCTTGCTGCAGAAATTCCACACCGGCGACCCGGTGGTGATGCCGGCTCCCGAGGCCTTGGAGATGATCACGACACAGGGCGCCCGGGCCTTCGGCCTGGAAAGCGGCCTCATCGAGAAGGGGAGGTGGGGCGATATCGCCCTGGTGGATTTGAACCATCCCCAGCTTACCCCCCATTTCCATCTGGCATCCGACCTCATCTATGCCGCCAACGGTTCCTGCATCGATACCCTCATCTGCGACGGGAGGATCTTGATGCGGGGAGGCCGGGTAGAGGGCGAGGAGGAGATTATGGCGAAGGCCCGCGAGAGGGCCTTTGACCTGGTCAAGCGCGCTGCCGGATGACCTTTATCGTTGACACGACCTTGGGAAAACTGGCCAAATGGCTCCGCATCCTGGGCTACGATACCGTCTATTGGCGCGCCGATGACCCGGAGGGCATCCTGCAGCGGGCCCGGGATGAAGGCAGGACCCTCGTCACCAAGGACACCAAACTGTACAAGGGCAAGGGGTCATTGGAGGCGCTGCTGATCCGGGAGGACAACCCCTTCCGGCAGCTCCGGGAGGTGGTGCGGCACTTCCGCATCCCCGTCAACAAGGGGATGCTCTTCGCCCGCTGTCTCGCCTGTAACGCCCCTTTGGAGGCGATAGACCCCGAGGAGGCGAAGGGGGGGGTGCCGGACCATATCTACCACACCCATCAGAAGTTTTCCCGCTGTCCCTCCTGCCGGAAGGTCTACTGGGCCGGGACCCACTACGGGCACATGACCAGGGTCGTGGAACGGTTGCAGAAGGAACCGTCGTGAGGGTCATCAGCGGGGAGTTCAAGGGCAGACTGCTGGCTGTCACCAGGGGAAGGCTGATCCGGCCCACCTCTGACCGGGTCCGCGAGGCGATCTTCGACATCCTGGGTCCGGCATGGACCTTCCGGCGGGTCCTCGACCTCTTCGCCGGCACCGGCTCCCTGGGCATTGAGGCACTGAGCCGCGGGGCAGAGGAGGCGGTCTTCGTGGAACAGGGTAAGGGCGCCCTTACGGTGCTCAAGGGTAATTTGAAGGCCCTCGGGTTGAAATCGAGGTCATGGGTCCTCCCCTTGACTGCCAAGAGGGGGATAGCGGTCCTGACGGAGAGGGGTGAGGTCTTCGACCTCATCTTTATGGACCCCCCCTACGGCAAGGACGCGGTGGGAAAGACGCTCGAAGAGATCACCCGTGTGGGCATCCTCGCCTCCACAGGGGTCATCGCGGCCGAACACGCATCGAGAGACCGGATCCTCCCGCCCCTCGGCCTGGCGCTCTCGCAACAGCGCAGGTACGGGGATACCACGGTCTCCTTTTTTCATAAGGTCTCCCCGTCGCCTTAAAGAGAAAGAAGGTGTGATATGCTTTTGAACGATGCCGATTAAACGGAAATAGGGCTCAGAGACAAAGGAAAGGCAGCGACAATGAAAATCAAGCAGCGCGTGCTCCCCAAGCTTCCGCAGCGCTTGAACGGATTGGGCGAGGTGGCGGCTAATCTCTGGTGGAGCTGGCATCCGGCAGCTAGGATGCTCTTTAAGATGTTGGACCGACAAATCTGGAAAGAGAGCAACCATAATCCCGTGAAGATGCTTAACGAGCTTCCCACCGAGGTGCTTCAGGCAGCCGCACGTAACCCCGACTATCTCCGTTACTATGACGAGGTGCTCGCTCAATTCCGGCACTATCTGGAGGCAAAAGAGGGATACTTTTCCAAACACGTTGCTGATTCCAATCATTATCCCATCGCCTATTTTTCCGCAGAATATGGATTGCACCATTCCTTACCTTTTTATGCCGGCGGATTAGGCTTTTTGGCCGGCGATTATATCAAGGAATGCAGCGACCTGGAGGTGCCCCTCGTTGCGGTGGGCTTCATGTATCCGCGAGGCTACGTACACCAGCACATCCGTGAGGACGGCTGGCAGGAGAACATCGACGAAATCCTGGATCGGGATGCAGCGTCGATCTTCAGGGTTCTCAACGAAGCCGGAGAGCAGCTGGTGGTCAAGGTACCTTTTATGGAGCCTTCGATCCATGTGGCCGTATGGCGGATAGAAATCGGCTGTATACCTCTTTACCTGATGGACACGGATTTGGAGATCAATGATCCATGGAACCGAAGGATATCTCAGCACCTCTATATCAGCGATATCGAGCAGAGGTTGCGGCAAGAGATAGTGCTCGGCATCGGCGGCTCCCAAGTTTTGGCAAGCCTCGGTATCAAGCATTCGGTCCTCCATCTCAATGAAGGACATGCCGCCTTTGCCCTGTTGGAGCGTATCAGGGAGCGCATGGAGGGAGGGATGAAGTATGAAGAAGCCCTGGAGCAGGTCCGCAAGACCTCCGTGTTTACGACCCACACGCCGGTTGCAGCCGGCAATGACGTCTTTTCCTTCGAACTGATGGCGAAATATTTTCACGCCTACTGGCCGGCCTTGGGGCTGAGTCGTGATGCCTTTTTTCAGTTGGGGATCAGCTTCAAAGAGCCTAACGCGGGTTTTAATATGACGGCCTTTGCCCTCAGGTTGTCCGGGCATCGCAATGGAGTAAGCAAACGCCATGCAAAGGTGGCCCGCCGGCTGTGGCAGCCTCTCTGCTGGC
Organism: Deltaproteobacteria bacterium RBG_16_54_11; assembly: GCA_001797905.1. Taxonomy (GTDB): domain Bacteria; phylum Desulfobacterota; class B13-G15; order B13-G15; family RBG-16-54-18; genus RBG-16-54-11. The sequence continues at coordinate 7,193 of MGQS01000115.1, forward strand.
CCGAGGCGCCGGAAATGAACGTTCCCATCGACTATGTGACCAACGGTGTGCACGTCCCCACATGGATCGAGCCGAAGATGGAGCTTCTCTTTAATAGATATCTTGGTGCCGGCTGGTTGGCGGATCATGACAATGAGGCCCTCTGGGAGCTGATCGATACCATACCGGATGAGGAGTTATGGAAGGCCCACTATTGGCTGAAGATCAAGTTGATCGATGAAATCCGGGAGCGCATACGTCAACGCTGGGCACAAGACCATGTCAACCTCTCGGTCGTGCGCGCCGGAGGGACCTTGTTGGATCATTCGGTCTTGACCCTTGGGTTTGCCCGCCGGTTTTCCACCTATAAGAGGGCGGACCTCATCTTTTATGACCTCGGCCGCTTGAAAAAACTCCTGAATGATCGCTGGCGTCCCATACAGATTATCTTTGCCGGCAAGGCCCATCCTGCAGATGACCCGGGCAAACGCATCCTTCAGAAAATATTCAAGGCGGCCCTGGATCCCGAGTTGGGGGGAAGGATCGCCTTCGTTGAAGAATATGGAGAACAACTGGCACAATACCTGGTTCACGGCGTGGATGTTTGGCTCAATAATCCCCTACCGCCCATGGAGGCCTGTGGTACCAGCGGTATGAAGGCAGCGCTTAACGGCGTGCCTCACTTGAGTATTGTGGATGGGTGGTGGGCGGAGGGATTCAATGGGAAGAACGGCTGGGCCTTTGGTCAGCAAGAAGTGAGTGGCAGCAGGGATCAGGCAGACGCCGAGGCACTATACGAGATTCTCGAAAAGGAGATTGTACCTCTCTATTATAATGTCTCAGATGATGGCATACCGCATGACTGGGTCAAGGTCATGAAGGAATCCATCAAGAGCAATGCGCCGCGGTTCTCCGCCAGGCGGATGGTCAAGGAATATATCGCAAAGTTTTATACCGGTGCCTTGAAAGAGGCATAGGGGGCACGATCAATGGGGGGTATTTTTAAAGCGTACGATATACGGGGCTCCTATCCCGATGAATTGGATGAGGCGATGGCACGGAAGATCGGTGCCGCCTTTGTCCACTTACTCAATGCCCGGAGCATTGTCGTCGGACGTGATATGCGGCTTTCGGGTTCAGCGCTTGCCAAGGCCTTTATAGAGGGGGCCATCTCATCAGGGGCATCAGTAACCGATGCCGGGATGACCTCCACCCCCCTGCTCTATTACGCCATCATCGACGGGCGGTTTGATGGCGGGGTCATGGTGACGGCGTCCCATCTGCCCGGCCGGATGAATGGCCTCAAGCTCTGCAGGGGAGGGGCCATTGCCTTGAGCGCAGACCAGGGGTTGCCTGAGCTGGAGCATTTGGTCTATGAAGGGCTGCCTCTAGAGCAAGGCCACACCACCAACGGTTCTTACCGGGAACTCGATATGTCGGACAGGTATATCGAAAGACTGCGCAGCTTTGTCCACAACCCCAGGCCATTAAAGATTGTTGTGGATGCGGGAAATGGCATGGCCGGGCCGGAGATATCCGCCTTGTTCAAGAGGGTTCCCTTGTGGACACTGATACCCCTGTATATGGAACCGGATGGGAGCTTTCCTCACCACATCGCCAATCCCCTCCTGCCGTCAGCCACCCGTGACTTGCAGGCCGCGGTCCGTCGCGAAAAAGCGGATATCGGCGTGGCCTTTGATGGAGACGTCGATCGCTGCGGCTTTATCGATGAAGAGGGAGAGCGAATCTCCGAGGACCTGGTGACGGCGCTCATCGCCGAATGCCTCCTGACAAAAAACCCGGGGGCAACGATCCTTTATGACCTGCGTTCAAGCCGCATTGTACCCGAGACCATTACCCGTCTGGGGGGAAAGGCGGTGCGAACTCGGGTAGGTCACGCCTTTATCAAGGCCACGATGAGAGAATTAAATGCCCTGTTTGCCGGAGAACTTTCCGGGCATTATTACTATCGGGATATGGGATTTACCGACAATGGCATCTTTACCATGATTCAGATGCTGAACTTTCTGTCTTTGAAGCACAGCCCCCTTTCACACTTAATGCATCCTCTCCAAAAATATTACGCAACCGGAGAGATCAATATCCGGGTACAAGATAAAGAAGCCGTTTTTGCCGCCCTCGAAGCGAACTATAGAGATGCCAAGAAAGATCATCTGGATGGATTGAGCATAGATTATGATTCATGGCGGTTTAACCTCCGGGCATCCAACACAGAACCCCTCATGCGTCTGAACCTGGAAGCGAACGACGCAACCACCCGAGAAGAAAAGAAGAAGCAAATTCTTGGAACTATCGGCAAGGCCGATCCTTCTATGCAGGTTGAGCAATAGAGGCATCATCCAAACTGCTCATTACAAAACGATGGAGACGATGAGTGAGGGATGTACACCGGTTATCGGGGCATATACAGGATTGCTCCTGCCCGAGCGCCCTCTCATGAGAGGGCATTAAGCTCCGGCACATGACGGACCGTCGCACGGTCTCTTCTCCCCCGTGCTTGAAGGCCGGCTCTACCGTTCCGATTGGGATAGGGTGAGGATGTATTTAGTGTGTTCAAATTCACGGAAGATATGCTATTATTCTCACGGTTCAGCATGTTTATTGACGGGGGATTGTTATAGTCAACAGTGTTGAGATCAGTTTACCTGGAACTCTTGGAAAATACAGATATTTTCGCAAGAAAATCTCTGTAGGATGATAGCCAGGAAGATAGATGGATACCTTTTTATTACTGCTCGTAATATATAGTCTCGGTTTCTTAAGCGCCATTCCTATTGGGCCGTCCCAGATCGAGATTGCAAAACGCTCCTTGCATAATCACCTTTGGGCTGCCGTGATGGTAGTGTTTGGTTCTCTTTCTTCCGATTTTATGTATGGCGTTATCGCTTTATTCGGGGTAGCCCCCTTTTTTAGCAACCAAAAAGCCGTCGCTATCTTTGAGCTCTGCGGCGCGGTCATCCTCTGGATTTTGGCGTTCTTCACCTTGAGGGAAGGAACCAGGCCGCATCTCCTGAAGTTTACCCCTTCTTTTCTGAAGAGCAGACGTATAGCATTTATCACCGGTTTCTCGCTTTCGGTAGTCAACCCCATGATGATCTTCTGGTGGCTCGTCGGCGTTCAAATTGTGAGGCATTTAAATCTGGTTGATACATTTACTCCCGTCCTTTCCCTCTTCTTTGTCTTGTGCGGGGCCTTGGGGCTCGCAACGTATTTAACGGCTCTAGCCGTTGCCCTGCATTGGGCTAAAAAGTTTTTTTCGAACAAGGTTATGCAGAAGATCTATATAGTGCTCGGGCTTGTGCTCATCCTGTTATCTCTGTATTTTCTTATTAATTCATTACGGATTTTGTGTTGTTAGCTTTTTCCGGCGCCGGATCGCTTCAGTCTGAAAAGCGATCCCCTCGCGAGAATTATTTCCACTATTGTTTGAAATGGCGTCCTTCGGAGGAAATGATTTTCATATAGACACAATGATTTCCCCCCATAGATGTCTAACGATCCATGATTCCATTCGAAACCCTTCTGCAAACGTACGGTTATTGGGCTATTTTAATAGGCACCTTCGCCGAGGGTGAGACTATTTTAATACTGGGAGGCTTCGCGGCAAAGCTCGGATATCTGGCCTTGCCGTGGGTGATCCTCGCCGCGTTTATCGGCAGTCTCTGCGGGGACCAGCTGTTTTTTTACTTGGGCCGCGCCCATAGCCAGAGGTTCCTGGCCGGGCGCCCCCTGTGGAATGAACGGGTCCATAAAGCACAACGGCTGCTTGAGCGATTTCAAACCCCGCTGATCCTCGGATTCCGGTTTCTCTACGGGCTGCGTACGGTAACACCCTTTGTCATCGGCATGAGCTCGGTTCCGACAAGACGATTTATTTTCCTCAATACAATCAGCGCATTGATTTGGGCTATCGTCGTAGGGACCGGCGGCTATCTCTTCGGCAATATCCTGGAAATTGTACTAGGAGACATCAAGCGCTATGAACGTGTTATTCTCGGGGCAATAGCTGTAATCGGCACTGCGTTTTGGGTTGTACATCGTTACCGGCACAGGGAAAAAAGAGTCCCGCCCTGTCGCAGAGCGACAGAGCAGGCCGTACCGACTCATCGCCGGATCATTAGTTGACAGGAAAAGGATGCAGGAAGAGGCTCCCGCGGCCTGGATCAAGCCCTCGGCGGAAAGCATAGCCGGGAAGGCCTTAGACGTCGCGTCGGCGCGGAGTTTTCAGGGCGAGGCCTTCCATCAAATCTGTCTGGATAGCCTGGATCTCCAAAAGCCTCTGCCACTGATGCCTCAGGAGGTGGTCCATTTTTTCGTGCAGCTGGCGTATCTCCAACTCTGCTTTGAGGTTTATCAGATAATCATGTTGGGAGCGCAATCGATCCTTATCCTCTTGGCGGTTTTGGCTCATCATAATGATGGGCGCTTGCATGGCAGCGAGACACGAAAGGACCAGGTTAAGCAGAATATAGGGGTATGGGTCGAATGGTTTCCAAATGAATACGGCGGTGTTTATGGCAATCCATACAAAGAGCACGACAGCAAAGATGCTGATGAAACGCCAGCTCCCTCCGAATGCAGCGAACCTGTCAGCCAGCCGTGCCCCGCGTGTCAACTGCTCCTCAAATTCGATGTTGATGTTCTTGGCTAGCAGTTTTTCCTTTCTCAGGCTCTTCATAACCTGTTCCTCTAATGTCGAAATCTCGCCCTTCTCCGCCTCAAGAATAGTGCGGACATATTCCGCTTTGAAATGATTCAGGTCATCGAGACAGATGAAGCCATCGGATGACCAATCAGGATGGTTCTTGATAATTATCTCAACGATAGGGTCGCGGACCAGTGTTCCCGGCAAAACCTCGTTGAGCGCTTTTCGCTTTTTGCAAATCTGGCAAACGGCTGTATTATGCGATTTTTTTGTCATTTCATCCCCCCTTCAATGTCTTATCCTTTCTATAGGCATATATAACCCATTGATGCGCTCTCACGTTTGTTAGAGTATCAAGAGTGGTTTGCGTGTCAAATCGAAATTATGGGGCATGGCCTGGGAGAATAACGCGCCGGGGCCTTCGACTTTTTTCGCGTACGCGAAGCAAGCGGTCAGGGTGAATTATAACGAAACTATGCGGGCCTGTTTCATTACAGGAGGGGGAGTGTCTGTTCATCAAATATCCGCTCAATTCTGAAGTAATCCCTCATACTCCCCCCTCCGTCGAGGGCCCGGCCTATCTTTCAAATCGCCCTGGAAATCTTTTATAGATATAGGATTTCTGATCCTTCTGTAGCTTTGCTGCTTCTTGATTAATCCTGATGAAACGGTGCTTCAGCTCATAAAAGCCGTGCCACCAGGCGTAATCAGGCGCCATCATGGCGGCGCCCATCCGGGCCCTGCGCCCTTCATGGTGCCAGAGTTCGTAAAACTCCCATTCGAGCTCTTCATCAAAGTAGCTGCGGTTTGAGAGAAGGCCGGCTTTGTAAAGGGAATCCATCAATCCCTTTATCGGTTTGAAATAGTTGTCGTTGTAATTGATCACTACCTGATCCAGGTTGAAAAAATGGGCATCGACCCACTCCCGGGCATGGCACTGCAGGCAGACCTTCTTCATTTTCTCACGTCCCGTTTTCCATGCCGTATGTGAGGGGAAGGGCGCGAATTCGCTCGGACGAACAGTCAACGGGGCCTGCAGCTCCCAGGAAAGCCTCTCGGTGACGTCGTGCGTTACAGGCACATCAATAGCAGCCGACATATGACACGCTGCACAGGTCGGCGCCCGGTAATCCCTCCCTGCCTGCCAGCGCCGATCATCGGGAAGCCAGTTCCAGGTTGCGCCCTCGGCATGGTAGATCGTCCCGTGCTTGGATTCATTATAGATCTCTATCTGGGGGTGATCCGGCCCGAGATGGCACTGGTCGCAGGCCTCGGGCCTTCTCGCCTCAGCGATGGAGAACTTGTGTCTGGTGTGGCAGCTGCTGCAGCTGCCGAGGCTGTCGTCAGGATTTTTTCTCCCCACGCCGACGTTGGGCC
>MGQS01000115.1:13221-19149 GCA_001797905.1 Deltaproteobacteria bacterium RBG_16_54_11
CGGTACAGGCTTCCCATGATCAACCTTTACTACTGAGCCGTGGCAGGCATAACAGCCGCTCGTGCGCTCAATGGCATTGTTCATGCCGTCATTGAGCCAGCGATCGATCTTCCACATGATCTCGTAGGTATGGGCGTGCTTGCTCTTGGCGGACTGGGCAGCCTCCTTCGGGTGGCAGCCGCTGCAGGTCTTGGGGGTTACCACCACTGCGATGGGATGGGGGTCAATCTTTAGGTGGGAAGCGCTGGCAAGGTTACTCTCCTTGCCCGTTTGGTGACACTTATAACAGTCGACACCCACCTTGGCATGGACGCTCGCCTGCCAATCACGGTAGATCCCCGGGGTCTGCGTGCGATGGCATCCGATACAGGTGACACCCGAGATGACGCCGGCCCTGGTCTCAGGGATAAGCCTCACGGGAAAACCCCATCGCCAAACACTGATGCAGCCGAGGATCAAGAAGATGATAACCAGATTGATATAGGCCATCTTGATGAAGGTCTTCTGGGCACGGGTGAGTTCTTGCGCCATCGCGCCTGCCTCGGAGAGCTCCCCCACATACCGGACCTTTTCAAAGACCTCCGGGCCATGCGGCGCCCCCGTGAGGGCCTGGGTGAGATCCGCGCCTGCCGCATGTCTGCCAACGTGTCGCCCCGCTTTCCATTTGGGGCTCGTCGTAACATCATAGATCCGCTTTTCATAGACCACGTAAGCCGCTTTGCCCTCAGCGCCGTCAAAAAAGGCAAGGTTCGCCATGGTGATGGCATCGGCATCAGGAGAGGCTTTTTGCCCTTTGGCATCTTGTTGCATACGCCGGTGGATGAGGGTTATGGCCATAACGCCCATGGCCACCATCAAAAGGAAGAGGAGGATCTTGATAAAGAGCATGAGGCCGAAGGTGTTGTCGAAGAACTGCCCCCACCTGCTGATGCGCCCCCAGGTCAGGTAGGTGCCGGTCAGGGCGAGGGTGACCATGCATGAGACGCCGAGGATGCGCTCGTTTTTGGGGATCCCGCCGATGAGCCGGACAGGCTTGATAAAGATGTGGATATAAAAGATCGCGCCGAAAAATACGACCGCTGCCAAAAGATGAAGATACCCGATGATAAACCGCACGGTTTTATGTAAGGGTGTCTGCAGTGATTCAGCTTTTTTTAGTATCCGCTCGGGGATGGGGTACTGATACCCGTTCTTGATATAGGCAAAGCCGACGGTCTTAAGCGGGCCGCCGGTACTCTCCTGATGACAAAAGATGCACCCCTTGCCTGTTTGAGCTGCATACTGCTCGGTGGCGTAGGCAGGGGAACTCAATAAGCAAAGGAGCAGTAAGCCGACACCGGACGCGATGATAAAACAATACTTGTTTATCCTCATAGTCTCGCCCGCTTGACGATCCCCATATCATTACCTTAGCAGAGAAGCAAAGTCAACCAGATCCGCATTCGTCTTTTTTCCCTTGCGTTCAAGGGTATTACTTTATATAGTAAGTTAACTGGTAAACGATAACTGAAAAGGTGGTATAAAGGTGGTATAATTGAACATTCGTTATTATATCGATCCGGAAACAGGACTACCACATATTTACGGACATGACGTTGATGAAACAGAGGTGGAAGAAGTTCTTGCCAATCCAGGTGAAGATCGGCCTGGTCGAGACGGATCACGAGTCGCAATTGGGCGAACGTCAGGCGGACGTTATCTGAGAGCAATCTATGTGCCTGATCCAGCGCCGAATAGTGTTTTTGTCATTACAGCGTATGAACTACGAGGCAAACCATTAATGGCGTATCGTCGCCGCAGAAGGAGAAAAAAATGAAACAAAGTGGATTCCCACCAGGCTGGGACGCTGAACGGGTAAAAAGAGTGTTAGCCCACTATGAATCACAGTCCGAAGAAGAAGCTGTTGCTGAGGATGAGGCAGTATTTGAAACGCAAGGACAGACAGTCATTGAAGTCCCCTCGGAGATAGTGCCGGCAATACGCGAGCTCATTGCAAAACACAAAGCCGCGTGATAGGTGCTAATACAGGCATCTCAATGGAAAATTAGAATATAATTTTCCATGCTTGCCATGATGATATAATAGTAGCTGAAAAATTTTACATGTTATCATAAGTAAAATTTTCTAGCTATTGGGCAGTTAAGGAGGAGTGCTTGGAAGCTCTTGTGAGGGCGTTTGAAAAATTTTTGATGCGTGACCTTGTCTTCATTGTAGGTGGTGCAGCGATAATCATGAGTTTCCTGTTCGTATATAATCACCTGCCTACAAAGGAGTGGCCTACTGCATATTATTTTCTTTGCGCAGGAATTGCCTATGGGATTGGATACGCTGTTCAGGACTTGCTTGTACTGCTTCGGATAAGCCGGTCCAAAGCTGGCCATAGACCAAACTGGCTTGGCAAGTTTTTGTTCTGGTTGTCTGATCGCGAGAAAGCTGAGAATATCGAGAAACACAATTACGATGATGCTAAGCGAGACCTGTACAAAAAGAGCTTGCAACGTGTCAGAGACGATCATGAAAGGACGGAATCACTTAAGCAGGTCGGAATGACACTCGGTCCCTGTTTCTTTCTAGCAGGCGTGATAATATGGAGTCGATCGTGGCTTATTCAATTTGAGTTCGAGCAGGTGTTAGCTATATCGGCCATAGGATTTGGTGTTGCCTTGTGGCTCCTCGGCTGGCTGAAGGTTACGCAGCAGGGACAGTATATGCTAAGTCGTCAATCTCACAAAACACACTCTCACAAAAATAACCGATCTGTTAGTTTTAGACAGAAATTTGTGAAGAAATTATCGGATGTTTGGGAATGGATACTCCAGAGAAATCTATCGCTATTTAAGAAGGCGATGGCAGAAGCACTCAAGGGTGTTAAACCAGCGATTTGGAGGACGTTGTTACTCAGATTGCAAAACTCATAGAAATATCGGAACAAGCGAAAAACAACGTAAGTAACAACGACCCCAATTCAGCTCCCCACGACGCCACGCATGTCTTAAGGTAAAGTATGCACCTTTCCGAAAGTGCGCCCAAGCAGATCCTGTCCCTGACCACTTTGCACCGCGCTCACGGGCGGCTGATGCGCCAGCGTTGGATAGCAAGACCATGACAATTATACAAAGGCTTTTTCTGGTATTGTCGGCAATCCTTTTCTCTGCTTGTAGCGCAGTTCATAACTATACCGATACCAGGCAATACACGCTTGCCATCGGCCCATCGTCGCGCACCTTTCTTGTCCATTGCCCGAAAACGCTTGCAGCCGCCAATCCCCCGCTCGTGATCGCGCTCCACGGCGGGGGCATTAATGGGAAAACGATGGAGCGCTTTTCCGGGCTCTCCGAGGCCTCGGAGCAATACGGCTTTGTCGCTGTCTATCCGAACGGCAGTGGGTGGCTCAAAAGGTTTCTGACGTGGAATGCCGGGAGCTGTTGCAGCTATGCCGAAAAGCACGACATAGACGACGTGGCATTCATCCGCCGGCTCATCGAGTATATGATCAATCGGTACCATGTCGATCCTTCCCGCGTCTATGTCACCGGCATATCCAACGGGGGAATGATGGCCTATCGTCTTGCCGCCGAGATACCGGATCGGATTGCGGCTATTGCCCCTGTCGCAGGCACCCTTACCATTGATCCCGGTTCTATCCATACACCTATGCCGATCATCCATTTTCATGGGACAGATGATCGATACGTGCCCTATACAGGAGGGCGCGGTTCCAGGAGCGTAATAAGGAATTCGTATATGCCGGTGGAAGAGACGATCAAGGTCTGGAAACGCGTCAATCAGGCCGCAACGATACCCAGCGTAGAAGAGCTTCCGCCGAGTCATGATGACGGCACCCGCGTAATCAGGTACACGTACAAGACAGAACAGGATAAGCAAAACATCGTGCTCTACAAGATCATCGGGGCAGGGCACACGTGGCCGGGACAGCCGCATGCCCGGCTCCTCCTGGGCCGCACTACGGTAGAGATCTCCGCCAATGATATCATGTGGGAGTTCTTTCGCACCCACGCCAAGGGGACCTCGGATCGATAGAATGATAGGCCCTGATCGAGCCGCAGACTCCAGCCGAGAGTGGATGACTATTGCTGACCTTTCCGCGATATTAGGCATGTTTATTGCATTGTTTTATGGCTGGAGTTACGGCTGCAAGGTGTGTGTGGCGCCGTATTGGCGATGAGACTGAGACGGGAGAGAGCGAATGTTTGGTAATTCCACAGTAAGAATAAAAATAGATATAGGGCTTCGTAACTTCTTACGGCGATTCGGCATACTCAAAGCGACACTCATAGCTGCATTGTTATCCATTTTTTCCTCTTTTGTGTTGTATTTTTGCATCGGCACCATTTTAGGAGAAATCACGCCCGTCGGTATTCTCTCCTCCGTAATAATCCCTGCTTGTGTGGCCCCGCCAATTGCATATTCCATGCTGCGGCTTGCACAACGGCTTGGCCTGGCTGAGAAGGAATTGCTCGACGCATATAACAGCCTGGAACTGCAGGTAAGACTGCGCACGGCCGAGCTTGTCACGGCGAACAGACAGTTGCAGGAAGAGATCGCCACGCGCACCCGGACGGAGCAGAAGCTCCAGAAGGGTGTCGCGAGAATGAAAAAAAACCTGGAGAAAACAATCGACGCCATCGCCGCGGTAACCGAGATACGGGATCCTTTTACCGCCGGCCATCAAAAGCGGGTGACAACGCTTGCCTGCGCCATTGCCGAGGAGATGGCCCTTCCCGATGAGCAACGCGAGTGGCTCCGCCTGGCAGCTATTGTTCATGATATCGGCAAGATAAATATCCCCACGGAAATCCTGGTCAAGCCCACCCGCTTAAGCGAGCCCGAGTTCAATATCATTGAGGCCCATCCCCAAATAGGTCATGATATATTACAGGGGATCGAATTTTCCCAGCCCGTTGCCAAGATAGTGCTGCAACATCATGAATTGATGGATGGTACGGGCTATCCCCAGGGACTTTCGGGTGAGGAGATCGTGTTGGAGGCGCGGATCCTGGCAGTCGCCGATGTTATTGAGGCCATGGCCTCGCACCGGCCCTATAGACCGGCCCAAGGCATAGGAATGGCGCTGGAGGAAATCTTGCACAACAAGGGCGAGTTGTATGATTCCGATGTCGTTGATGCCTGCCTGCGGGTCTTTTACGAGAAGGACTTTGCGTTCGAATAGTCCGCGCCGTGTCAACCACGGCCCAAGCGCCCCAGGAGGCGGTCTTTTGCCGCTCAGTTTTTCTTTCCCCTTTTGACTTAGGTCAAGGCAGATATATCTCCCCTGTTTTATAAATGAGACATACAACACAATACAATAAAACCAAGGAGGGACATATGTTTTGTTATCAATGCGAACAGACGGGAAAAGATGGGGGATGCACCACTGTCGGCGTGTGCGGGAAACAGCCCGATGTGGCGGCACTGCAGGACCTGCTCGTCTATGCCCTTGAAGAGCTGGCCTTCTACGCGGTGGAAGGGAGAAAGGCAGGTATCAACGACAAGGCCGTCAACCGCCTCACGATTGAGGGGCTTTTCCATACCCTGACTAACGTCGATTTCGATCCCGCACGGCTCAAGGAGATGATCGAGCGGACCGTGGCGGCGCGCAACGCGCTTATCGCGAAGATCAAGGCAAAGGGGGGCAGCACGGGCTTCCTTGTCGGCAAGAAACTCATCACGCCGGAATCCTCTCTCGAGGGGCTCGTCAGGGAGGCTCAGACAGTAGGGCTCAAGGAGACGGCTCATGAAAACGCCGATCTCAACTCGCTCATCCATACCCTCCTCTTCGGCCTCAAGGGCCTGGCGGCCTATGCCTACCACGCGCAGATACTCGGTCAGGAGGACGACGCCGTCTATGCCTATACTCAGGAGGCGCTGAAGGCCATTCTGGAGAACAAGGGCGACCTCAACTTCTGG
>MGQS01000115.1:19238-19554 GCA_001797905.1 Deltaproteobacteria bacterium RBG_16_54_11
GCCGGTCAAGGTCCCGCTCGGTGCGAAAAGGGGAAAGGCGATCCTCATCTCCGGCCACGACCTGAAAGACCTTGAGGAGCTGCTGCAACAGACGGAAGGAAAGGGGATCAACGTCTATACCCACGGCGAGATGCTCCCTGCCCACGGGTACCCCCTGCTCAAAAAATACAGCCACTTCTACGGCCACTACGGCACGGCCTGGCAGAACCAGCACAAGGAGTTTGCCGCCTTCCCCGGGGCGATCCTCATGACCACCAACTGCATCCAGAAGCCGCTCGATTCCTACAAGGCGAACATCTTTACCTCCGGCGCGGTG
>MGQS01000115.1:19753-19914 GCA_001797905.1 Deltaproteobacteria bacterium RBG_16_54_11
CCGGCTGCGACGGCGCCAAACCGGGGAGAAACTACTACACGGAGTTCGTGGAAAAAGTCCCCCAAGATTGTGTCGTCCTGACCCTTGCCTGCGGCAAATTCCGCTTCTTCGACAAGGACCTGGGCACGATCGGCGGCATCCCGCGGCTGCTCGATGTGGGG
>MGQS01000116.1:0-314 GCA_001797905.1 Deltaproteobacteria bacterium RBG_16_54_11
ATAAAAAAAATCTCAAAAAAATAAAAAATTCCCCTTGACAATTTTGCCTTCAAATGTACTATATATTGTGTCATGAAAATACAGAAATACTATATATTAGGTAAGTTAGATGGAGTATTTGCTACAAGACTAACTTAAAGCATAAAAAATCCCTGGTTGCGTGAACAGCCAGGGATTATCCGGTTGGAGACACCGCCGGAACGGTGTCAGGTTGTAGGCTCATTTCTTCATAACAAAAAAAGGCTGTTCCTGTCAATAGCTTTTTGAAGAATTCAGCCAACCCTCAGTTCCTCGATGTCCTCCAAATCATACCG
>MGQS01000116.1:361-675 GCA_001797905.1 Deltaproteobacteria bacterium RBG_16_54_11
CGTTCACTCCGTTCTATCTTGATTTTGTACCTGAAACGTCTGGAACCTATTGGCTTTGAGTTAACAATACTGTTATTTACATCGGAAGTTCAACAAATCTACGTGACAGATTAACAGAGCACTATAACACCAACGATCCGTGTATCCGAAAGGCAAGCCAATTCGCTATTGAGCCCTGCTTCAATTACAGAGAGCATGAAGCTGAATTGCTTCAAGCGTTCCTAAGACAGCACAGCAGACGACCTACTTGTAATATCCGTATACCATAGAGAGACAGGGCCCCGCCCTTCGGGGTGGGGCCCTTAACACACTAT
>MGQS01000116.1:743-1099 GCA_001797905.1 Deltaproteobacteria bacterium RBG_16_54_11
AAATCCTGTTAGATTAGCAAATGTAGATACTCCGGAAAAAGGCCAACCAGGCTTTGAGGCTGCAAAGATTGCTTTGAAGCGGTTACTTCTTAATCAGGAAGTCACAATTGATACAGTGGCGCGTGATAATTTCGGCAGATCAGTAGCTAAAATTAAAGTTGGTAGGATCTCAGTGAACAAGGCTATGAAAAAATTTGAGAAATAATCAATAACAAGGGCCCCACCATAAAGGTGGGGCCCTACTTTTGCCAATTTAAGGAGAACAAACGGGTTAAGTCACAAAATATGATGGGTTAAGAGTAGCACGTAGGAAATTAAAGGAAAGCCGTTTAGTTTTTAAATTTTGAAAGGATTGG
>MGQS01000116.1:1127-1870 GCA_001797905.1 Deltaproteobacteria bacterium RBG_16_54_11
TTCCGCAGCCGCTGTAAATCGGTTATCGGGCGTTATAAAGGTTTGGCACTTTGCCATAATTTCAAAAACTCACTTGAAGGCCTTTTCATATACATCTGGTAATCACAGCGATAGTTCTTACAGGTAAAGGCCCACCATTCATTCGGCCCTTCACCTTCCTTCATATCGAAAAACTGAAGAAGATGCGGGCCTTTTTCGGAAGGTGACAATAATCGTGTTTCTACTTTAGCTTCTACCGTATGTCCCATGCCCGGCAATTCATATTCAATAGTTGGGGCAAAATCTTGGTGCTTTTCTGAGTAGGAGAATTCGAAAGGTCTAGCGTCATTGCCTGCATCAAAATCAATAGCCGTGAGATAGACGATGGGTTCACACTCTAGACAGCTGATGTGTTTGACGAAGACCGCCTTTCTTTTCGGGTTCGTACCAAATGCACGGGCCGCATGAAAATTTCCATTTAGAAACGGCCCTGCATATATGGCTTTATAGGTTCCATTGTTAAACCTGAGACGCCACAGAGAAAGATAAGGGTACGGAGCATCTTTGTCTTCGCTTACATCTATATGACCAACAAGTAGGTCCGGCTCTTTGTCTCCATCCAGATCTGTAACCCAGAATGTCATTCTGTCAGAATGAAGCGTGGGAGCAAGCTTGCCTACGAGACCTTTTAATGTATTAAACATTTTGGCATCGCATACATTCGAGAACAGGTCAACATTCCAGACCTTAGCAATACTGACCGG
>MGQS01000116.1:1925-2243 GCA_001797905.1 Deltaproteobacteria bacterium RBG_16_54_11
GGACGTTTCGTAAGTCACTATGTATTTTCGGGGTCGTAACGGTAAAAACTGGTTGCTTATCGTAGTCTGGTAGCCCTCGATATAATTCAATGTATTTGATTGCATTTACAGAGGCTGGAAACAATATCAACATAAACAACACAAACAAAATCCGCGATCTCATCTGTTTCTTCCTTCTGGGATCACTAAATTTTTGTCAGATTCTATAAAAACCATATCATAGTAATTTATAAGTGTCAATATATGCAAAAAAATTTGCTATAGAAAGGTTTAGGTGTTTCTTGGCTAGGATCTAATGCCTCGAAATCATTGGATTCC
>MGQS01000116.1:2266-5900 GCA_001797905.1 Deltaproteobacteria bacterium RBG_16_54_11
TGGAAGATTAAATTCGGCGTGCTGAATTTAAATGGCAAAAAATTTTCAGTGACGTTATTTTTTTACTTGACAATATATGTTATCCTATACTATATATAGTAGCCAATGAATAGAGAAACACAAAGTATTGTGCGGCTTATGATCACATTACATGTCATTTAACAGCTAAGTCCTGTAACAGCAACAAGGGGAAAGGGTGAGATAGTATGATTCCAGTAACTGATATCAGAGAAAAGCAGCGGGATATCTACCCAGGGGACACCACCGATATGGCGCTCTTCGTGCGCACCTCCGAAGAGGCCATGGAGGGGTGGGATCGCCAGCGGATCGTTGATGCCCTGATGAGGGAGACCTATATCGACCCCGATACCGCCGAGGCCATCAGTCTGGAGGTGGAGGAGATCATCAGGAAGAGCAATATCAACATGGTGACCACCCCCCTCGTCAGGGAGCTGGTGGATGCCAAGCTCATCGAGCGGGGTCTGGAAGAAATCCGCAAGCAGCACACCAGGCTCGGTATGCCGCTCTACGACGTCAATCAGCTGATCATGCACCCCAACAAGGAGAATGCCAACGTCCCCCACGGCCCGGAGGCCACCAACCTGACCCTGGCCGAGACCATAAAAAAAGAATACGCCCTGCTGCACGTCTTCTCCCAGGAGGTGGCCGACGCCCACATGCGCGGGGATATCCATTTGCACGACCTGGGGTTCATCGACCGCCCCTATTGCAGCGGTCAATCCCTGGAATATATCAAGAAGTTCGGGCTCAACCTGCCCAACTCCCTTGCCATGGCCAAGCCTGCCAAGCATCCGGAGGTGCTGTTGGCCCACATGGTGAAATTCGCCGCGGCCCTCCAGAGCCACTTCGCCGGCGCCATCGGGTGGGATGCAGTCAACCTCTTCTTCGCCCCCTACCTCGTCGGGATGGGTGATGCGGAGGTAAGGCAGCTGGCCCAGATGCTCATCTTCGAGTTCTCCCAGCAGGCCGTGGCCCGGGGGGGACAGGCCATCTTCACCGACCTCAACCTCTACTGGGAGGTCCCCCGGCATTTTAGAGATGTCCCGGCCATCGGTCCCAACGGGGAGTTTACCGGCAAGACTTACAACGATTACATGAAGGAGGCCCAGCGGTTCGTGTGGGCCCTCTTCGATGTCTTCGGCGAGGGGGATGGCGCAGGACGCCCCTTCTTCTTCCCCAAACCCATGGTCCATATCACTGAGGACTTTTTCAGGACGCCGGACAGCGACCGGTTTCTCCGCCATATCTGCGCCATCGCCGCAGAAAAGGGGAATACGTACTTCGTCTTCGACCGCGGGGAGACGGCCAAGATATCGGAGTGCTGCCGGCTGAGTTTCAAGCTGGAGGCCTCGGACCTGGAGGACGCCCTGCAGCCCTGGAAGATGCGCTACAGCGCCCTGCAGAACGTCACCCTCAATCTGCCCCGCATCGGCTATATATCCGACGGGAACGATACCAAGCTCTTTGAGAACATCTCCCGCTTCATGGAGCTGGCTGTCAGGGCCCACCTGGAGAAGAAGAGCTTCTTAGAGAGGCTCCTCTCCCTCGGGGAAAAGGGCCCCCTCGCCCTGCTTACCATGAACCAGGACGGGGAATCCTATCTCCGGATGCATCGGGCCACCTACCTGATCGGCATGGTAGGGCTCAATGAGATGGTGAAGGTCCACACCGGCCAGGAGATGCACGAATCCAAGGAGGCCTTTAAGTTCGGCTTGCAGGTGATCGCCCATATGAAGCTCCTGGCCGAGAAGATGAGCAAGTGGAAGGGGATGAGATTCGTCTTGGAGCAGACCCCGGCGGAGAGCACCTCCTACCGGTTCGCCAAGCTGGATATGAGGTTTCACTCCCCTCAGGCAGGCTATATCGTCAAGGGGGACATCGCCCGGGGGGAGATCTATTACACCAACTCCACCTATCTGAGCAATGACGCCGTCATCAACCCCATTGAACGGGTGAGGCAGGAGGGGCTTTTCCATCCCCTCATCGAAGCAGGCTCCCTCACCCATATATGGCTGGGGGAATCAAGGCCCTCGCCGGAATCATTGGCCAACTTCGTGACCAAGACGTTCCAGCTTACGCATAACGACCAGATCGCCTTTTCACCGGAGTTCACCACCTGCAACGCGTGTGCGCGCACAGCGAGGGGCTTGATGGCCCGCTGCGCCTACTGCGGCTCCGAGGATGTCGATGGTATCACCCGTATCACCGGGTACTTCACCAAGATCTCCAGCTGGAATAAAGGGAAGCTGGGGGAATTGCGTGACAGATATCGCAATGAGGCCTTTATCAAGAAGCGGCCGGACGATGCTGAGATCCAGATTGTCGTGTGATCAGAAGGGGAGAGGAAAAAAGGATGGGTTCAATCAAGATCTTTACCAAGAATGAATGCCCCAAGTGCCCTGCGGCCAAGGAGATAGGCGGCATCCTGCAACAGGAGGGCCTTGAGGTCCTCTACTATGATATGGAGACCCCTCATGGCCTCGCCGAGGCCGCCTTTTACAGTGTGTTGTCCACCCCCACCATCATCATCGAAGATGAACATGAACGGATCCTGGCGGGATGGCGGGGATCAGTCCCCACCCTGCAAGAGATTCAGGGATTGATCAGGGCCTAATGGATGCGATAGCACAAGCAGTAGCATTGCTGCCACAGGCAGGACCCCGACAAGCGATCGGGGAGGAAGCGATCGGCATCAAGGGCTTCCTGGAGACCTCCTTTGTGGATTGGCCCGGCAAGGTGGCCTCCGTGCTCTTTTTGCCCAGGTGCAACTTCCGTTGCCCCTTTTGTCACAACCATCAATTGGTCTTGAATCCAGAGGGCCATGAGGATATTCCCTTGACGCATATCATGGCCCGCCTGGCTGAACTGGAGGGGTGGGTGGATGGTGTGTGTATTTCCGGGGGGGAGCCCACCATTCACCCTCTCCTTCCTTCGCTCATCGCGCAGATCAAGGGTTTAGGGCTGCCCGTCAAGCTCGATACTAATGGAAGCCGCCCCCACGTGCTGCAAGCACTGGTTGAGGAAGACCTGGTGGACTGCGTGGCCATGGATATCAAGGCTCCCCTCGACGAGCTGCGTTATGCCAGGGCAGCGGGAGCGCCCGTGGACCTGACTGCTATACAGGAAAGCATCTCGCTTCTGAAACAAGGGAAGGTTGAATATCACTTCAGAACCACTGTTGTCCCTGCCCTCCACAAGGGGGAGGACCTGCTCCACATAGCCCACCACCTGAGCGGGTCCTCCTCCTTGACCCTCCAAAACTTCAACCCGGAGGATCCCCTCGATCAGCGGTTAAAGGGGACTTCTCCGTATCCCGAAGAGTGGCTACAAGAGATGGGGGAGAGGATCGCCTCGATCCTCCGTCACTAATATCTGCACGAAGTAGCTTGTCATTCCCCTTAAAAACCTTATAATATAACAAAATCGCTGTACCGTCCACCAAAAACTCCGGGTGCAGGAAAGAATACCCGTGTCATCCGATTATTCCGGGCGATGGGTCTCGGCAGTCAAGGGTAGGCCACGGATAACTGAACAATATCGAAAACTCAGGAGGAAAACAGGCAGATGTTCAAGGAGGCAGAAGGTCTTTTTGAGGAGTTGAGAAAATTACACC
>MGQS01000116.1:5969-16477 GCA_001797905.1 Deltaproteobacteria bacterium RBG_16_54_11
TTAAAAGATGACGAAGTAGATATTGTCGGTGGATTAGTCTTAGGAGCAGTACCTATTTCTAGCGCTGTCTCATTGATAGCCGGGCAAAAAGGCAAATTTATAAAACAAATCATTATAAGAGATAAGGAAAAAGACCATGGGATAATATCCATTGTTGAAGGAGACTTTAAAAAAGGCGAGGCAGCGCTTATACTAGATGATGTTATTACAACTGGGACATCGACAATAAAAGCTATAAAAAAAGCACGTGAGATAGGACTTAAAGTTAATAAAGTTATTATCCTTGTTGATCGGGAAGAGGGAGGGAAAGAAAATATAGAACGAGAAAAGATCGAAGTTGAATCACTGGTTAAAAAATCAGAGATCATTGACTTATATTTCCAACGGTACAAATATGAAAAAGTCGCTGCAAGATAAAATAGAAGAAATAAAACAAAAAAGCAAAGCTAGGATAGATCAAGACCCTGAGAAATTTTTTTGTTATTGGGCACTCATGAAGCATATGGAAAATACCTTGATGGATGATCAGGGTACCCTGGATACAAAAATTTATGATAGGCTAGAAAATATAATTAACGGATGGGACAAAACCGCCTTATCTAATAATATCAAAAAAATACTCGAATTGTCGCCGCTTTATTGACTTTCCTTCATTTTATCACCCTTGCTATTTTCTATAAACCAACTATTATAAAAATGGATAAAGCACCATTTTCGCCACCAGCAGAGTAGAATCGTGGCATGAAAAACAATACATAATTTTATCAAGAAAATAATTGCGAATAAGGGGGGCCCGTCTCACCAAATTACAGCAGGCCATGGACCTTGGCAGGTACCAATATGTCACCGATAACTGAACAATATCGAAAACTCAGGAGGAAAACAGGCAGATGTTCAAGGAGGCAGAAGGTCTTTTTGAGGAGTTGAGAAAATTACACCTCCAGGCCGAGCGGCAGTTCTTCTCGCTCCTGGCCCCCGGCAGGGTCCATCCCGCGGCAGAGGGCAAGTGGCAGCCTCTGGCCGACATCTATGAGACGGATGAGGCCTGGGTAATCAAGCTGGAGCTCGCCGGGGTGCGAAAAGGGGATTTTGCCCTCACTGCAAACAAGGGCGTCTTGACAATCAGAGGAACCAGGAGGGATGAGTTTGAGGGGCAGTGGCGCACCTATCATCAGGCCGAGATCAACTACAATGAGTTCGAGCGCAGCTTCTCCCTTCCCCAAGGAACCGATGAGGGAGCAATTACGGCCCTGTACAAGGATGGCCTTCTGACCATCACCATCGGGAAGCTATCTTCTCCTCCCCCGGAGAGAAAGAAGATAACGATCACAATTACCTAACGGTGAAGCAATGGATGAGAAAAAAGAAGAGGGACAAGCGGAAGTTTTCAAGGTAGCTGACGAAGGAGAAGCCCTCAAGATCCCCCCTGAGCTCCCGCTCCTGCTCATGGAGGATATGGTCATCTATCCCCACACGTTGGTCCCCCTGATCATCAAGGACCCCCGGCTCGCCGCCGCTGTCGACGACGCCCTCGCACATGAGCGCATCGCAGGGGCCGTTATGCTCAAGGATAAGGAGAAGGGGGAATTTCAGCAAACAGGATCAGCCGTCCTCATCCACCGGATGCTGAAAATCCCCGACGGCACCATGCGCATGGTAACACAGGGGTTGGCCAAGATCCGCATAACAAAGGTGATCCAGGACTCGCCCTTCCCCAAGGCCGAGATTGAGGTGCTGGAGGAACGGTCCGAGCAGAACGAGCGGGTGGAGGCCCTCATGCGGGCCGTCATGGGTCAGTACCAGAAGATGATCAGCCTCGTCCCCTACATCCCCGACGAGCTTCAGGCTGCGGCCATGAACATCGAAGACCCCATCCGGCTGGTCTACTTCATCGCTACGTTCATCAAGATGAAGCCCGAGGACAAGCAGGAAATCCTCGATCTTGAATCTGCCGAGGAAAAATTGAAAAAGATCTCCTCCATCCTGCAGCGAGAGGTGGAGCTCCTGGAGCTGGGAACTAAGATTCAGTCGGAGGTCCAGGACAAGATGACCAAAGGGCAGCGTGAGTATGTCCTGCGGGAGCAGCTCAAGGCCATTAAAAAGGAGTTGGGTGAAGAGGACGAGATCCAGGTTGAGGTCAAGGAGTTCCGCGAAAAGATGGAGGCGGCAAAACTCCCCGACCACGCGATGAAGGAGGCCGAGCGGGAATTGAGCCGCCTCGAGAAAATCCCCACGGCCTCTCCCGAATACGGGGTCATCAGGACCTATCTCGAGTGGCTGATCGAACTCCCTTGGAGCCGCGAGACCACGGACAACATGAGTCTGGATAGGGCCAGGCAGGTCTTGGACGAGGACCACTACGATCTGGAGAAGGTGAAGGAGAGGATCCTCGAGTACCTGGCGGTGAGAAAGCTCAAGGAGGATATGAAGGGCCCCATCCTCTGTTTCGTCGGCCCACCGGGGGTGGGCAAGACCTCCCTCGGGCAATCCATAGCCAAGGCCATGGAGAGAAAATTCGTGAGGATGTCCCTCGGAGGGATGCGGGATGAGGCGGAGATCCGGGGGCATAGACGGACCTATATCGGCGCCCTGCCGGGGAGTATCATCCAGAGCATCCGCCGGGCCGAATCGCGTAATCCGGTCTTCATGCTCGATGAAATCGACAAGGTGGGGACCGATTTCCGCGGCGATCCATCCTCCGCCCTCCTGGAAGTCCTTGACCCTGAGCAGAACGCCGCCTTCAGAGACCACTATCTTGATCTCTCCTTTGACCTCTCCAAGGTCTTCTTCATCACCACTGCCAATATACTGGAGACCATCCACCCTGCCCTGCGGGACAGGATGGAGATCTTGATATTGCCCGGCTACACCGGGCATGAAAAGCTCGCCATCGCCCAAAAATATCTCATACCCAAGCAGATGGAAAAACATGGCTTGGAAAAAGGTGACGTGAGTTTCACCGAGGAGGGGATCACAAAGATCGTCTCCTCCTATACCAGGGAGGCCGGGGTAAGAAACCTGGAGCGGGAGATCGCCCGTGTCTACCGCAAGGTGGCCTTCAAAAAAAGCCGGGGAGAAAAGACCGGCGATACCGTTACCCCTGATGCCCTCCGTGAGTACCTCGGGCCCGAGCGTCACTTCCCCGAGGTGGCCAGGCGCACCTCCCGCCCCGGGGTGGCCACCGGTTTGGCCTGGACCGAGGCAGGAGGAGATATCCTCTTCGTCGAGGCGACGAAGATGCCCGGCAGGAAGGAACTCTCCCTCACCGGGCAATTGGGGGGGGTGATGCAGGAATCGGCCAAGGCAGCCTTAAGCTACGTGCGCACCAAGGCCGGCGAGCTCGGCATCGAGAAGGACTTCTTTGAAAAGTACGATTTGCACGTCCACGTGCCTGCCGGCGCCATCCCCAAAGATGGACCCTCAGCAGGGATCACCATCGCCTGCGCCCTGGCCTCGGAGCTCACCGGGCGTCCGGTGAGGAACGATGTGGCGATGACCGGTGAGATCACCCTGAGCGGTCTGGTCCTCCCGGTAGGGGGGATCAAGGAGAAGATCTTGGCCGCCAAGGCGGCGGGGATCACGAAGGTGATCCTCCCGGCCCGCAACCGAGGCGACATCGAGGAGATTGAGGAGGAACTGAAGAAAGGGCTGGAGTTCCTCTTTGTGGAATCGGCCGACGAGGTCTTCGCATTGGCCTTGACCGACTCCGCCGGAAAAAACAAGGCCTCTGCGAGACGCGCGAAGGGATCGGCATAGCGCCATGTCCTTGCAAGAGATAAATATAAAAAGGCAGGCCCAAGGCCTGGAGCGGAATCTGAAGGGGGTCGTTCACCTCCTCGAGGAAAAGTATGGTGAGTTTCAGCAGTTGTGCCGGGTCTTTAACCCGAAGCGGGGCTACTCTCCGACGGCAGTCAAAGAGATCAAGGAGACATATAAGATGGCCGCTGCGAAATTCGCCGAGGCCAGGGCCTTACAGCAGTTGATAAGGGGCAAGTACAGGGCGTATGTGCAGCTCGATACGCAACTACAGCGGGGAATGGACGAGCTCTCCCTGATGTACCGGAAGGATTACCGCTTCTTTGAGCAAAATCAGAGCGCATCGGAACGTGAACAACGGGTGCCAAAGGAAAAGGCCCTGCCCCCCCGTCTTCTCTCCCATCTTTACACGGTCTACCGAGAATCGCCCTCCCTCCCCTCGCTTATCCTCTGCTTTCAGGGCGACCTTTCCTCTTTGCAGAAGCTCGAAGAGCGGGTCCAGCTGGGGGAAAGGGACATCTGTGATGCGGCGGAGGGAGAGTTGTGGTTTATTTTGGCGGGGGTACAACACCGGGATGCATCCATCCTCAGGGATAAGCTTATCAAGACCCTGTTTGAGGGGCTGATGGATAAGGTTAAGGGGGTGGTCTTGAAGATCACCAAAGGTGATGAGGCACGAGAAGAGGCCTTGCGGGCCATGCGCCGGGGCCTTGCCGGGATAAAAGAAGGAGAGATCAAGATCCTGTAATCCGCCCCCGCAGCTGGCCGCAGGCGGCCGAGATTGCACCGCCCCTGCTCTCCCTGATGATGGTCAGATACCCCGCCTCCATCAAGACCTTTTGAAAACGAAGGACAACCTTTTCCTGCGGTCTGCGGAATAAGATACCGGGACACTCGTTAAAGGGGATGAGGTTCACCTTGCACCGGATTCCCCTGAGGATCTGAGTCAGCCTGTGGGCATCCGCATCGGAATCGTTTACCCCCTGAATCAGGACGTACTCGAAGGTGATCCTCTCTCGAGGAGGAAGGGGCAGAGCGCGGCACGCCGCTAGCAGGGCGCTCAGGGGATATCTCCTGCTGATCGGCATCAGGAAGCTGCGGACCTTCTGGGTAGTGGCGTTCAGGGAGACAGCCAGCCGGCATGGTACCCCTTCTGCGAATAACCTCTTTATCTGGGGGATGAGCCCGACGGTGGAGAGCGTGATCCTCCTGCGGGAGAGGCCGAATCCCAGATCGGAGGCCATGATCCCGAGGGCCCCTTGAACGCGATCGTAATTGGCCAGTGGCTCCCCCATCCCCATGAGGACGCAATTAGTGAGCCGCTCGCCTGGTTCGAGCGCCCCGGCGACCCTCACGATCTGATCCAGGATCTCCCCGGCGGTGAGATCTCTGGCAAACCCTCCCATACCGGTGAGGCAGAAGCGACACCCCATGGCGCACCCCGCCTGCGTAGAGATGCAGAGGGTAAGGCGGCCGTCATCGGGGATGAGGACGCTCTCTACCTGGTTGCCGTCCTCAAGCCCGAAGAGGTACTTCCTCGTGCCATCAGGGGAGCGTTCCTCTGCCAGGGACGCTAAGGAGGAGATGCGGGCCGTGCGGCTGAGCTCTGCGCGCAGTTCTTTGGCCAAATCGGTCATTTCTTCAAAAGAAGAGGCACCGCGGCCATAGAGCCACCGCATGATCTGCCTGGCCCGGTACCGCTCCTTGCCGAGCCCGGCGATGAGGGCCTCCAGCTCCTCGAGGGAGAGATCTTTCAGGTTTACCGACATGGCTAAAAAATAAACTCCCAAAATTTCCCCTCCCCGCAATGGAGAGGGGGCTGTTGTATCTTCATATGCGTGGGTGACGCATCCGTCATAACTGCTTCCTCTGCGTTAATTTTTCACCACTGGCCAAAGGGCCACCTCCGGGAAGAACACGAAGGTTAGAAATAGAAAAGGATTTAGCATTTTTTGGGACTTCGTGACCTTCGTGGTTAAACTCCCCTTTGCCTGGAACATATATTTCAAATACCTCCCATATCTGGGAAGCATTATAGGGCCAAGATAACGGGTTGTAAAGACGTTGGTTGGCTGTTTTTGCTTTATGCCCTGCCTTGACTTTCCTCTCGCCCTCTGATATCTCTTTTCGAGGGCATAATCACTAAATAAGCTGGACTTGACCTAAACACTGCGACTCGCCGGGAGGTGAGCCGATGCAATCGAAGAAAACACCATCGGACAAAGAAAGGCTCGACCAGATCATTGCCGAGGCGCGGCGCAAGCGGGAGCTTCAGGAAAAGACCTATCGGGAGCGTGCGCTCAAGATGTTCCCCTGGATCTGTGCTCGGTGCGGGCGCGAATTTGCAGGCAAGAGACTTCGTGAGCTTACCGTCCATCATAAGGATCACAACCACGATAACAACCCCCCTGACGGCAGCAACTGGGAGTTGCTGTGCATCTACTGTCACGATAATGAGCACACGAAGTATCTGGATGAGGAATGGTTTGAAGCCCCGAAGCCGGGTGGCGAGAAAGGGCCGCCTTCTACCTACAGGCCGTTTGCCGGCCTCGACGCCTTGCTGAAGGAAAAAAAGTAGTTGATCACCCCCCTTTACCTTATAAGCCTGCTCGCCTTCAATCATCAATGATGATTGAAATATTTTTTTTGAATTTCTCAAACAGTCATAGTACTATGGGCAACGGGAATATGAAGACCGAATATGATGTCGTAATCATCGGTGCAGGGATGGGGGGCCTAAGCTGCGGCACCCTTTTGGCTAAGAAGGGGCTCAGGGTGCTGATCTGTGAGCAATCCTCAAAACCCGGCGGCTACTGTGTGAATTTCAAGCGCCATGGGTTTACCTTCACCCCCGCGGTTCATTACCTCAATGAGTTTGGTCCCCAGGGCCAGATGGAAGAGGCCTTCCAGCTCTTGGGCCTTCCTCCTGAGATCGAATTTTGCCCGCAGGACCCCCAGCGCCGCATCATTACCCCTTATTTCCAACTCACCCTCTCCACGGATATCGATCGCTTCGAAGGTGATCTCAGCCGCCTCTTTCCCAAGGAGCGGCTATCGATCCATGCCTACATAGAGGAATGGAAGAGGCTCGTTAAAATCATCGAGGACCTTCCCCTCAGATCTCTGGAAGTCATCAGCCTCAAAGAGAAGTTTCACTTATTATACAAGGGCATGCTCAAGGGGCCGCAAATATTCCGATATCGCGGTAAGACGGCGGAGGAAGTCCTGAACTCTTTTTTCAAAGACCCTCTCTTAAAATACCTTCTCAGCTTTGGCGCCCGCAAAGGATCCTCCATCCTTACCTGCGCAAGTCCCATTATGTGGGCCATAAAGGGGAACTTTTATTACATCAAAGACAAAGGGGTGGAGGCCCTGCCGCAGCTTTTTCTCCGACAGTATAAGGCTTATGGCGGCGAGATCTCATTTAATGCTCTTGTCAAGAAGATCGTAATCGAAAAGGGACAGGCCCAAGGGGTTCAGATCGAGGGAGGAGAGGAGATCCAATCCGGATATGTCATATCCAACGGGGATAGCCACGCAACCTTTCACTCTCTCATAGGTTATGATCTCTTGCCTGATCGTTTCGTAAGGGAGCTCCAAAAGAAGGAGATCTCGGCGCCGACCTTCACCCTCTATGCAGGCGTGGATCTCGATCTGGCACAGATGGGCTTTGACGGGGCTCTCGTCCACTACTACCCCGCCATGAGTAAAAACCCATGGGAGGAAAAGGGCGTAGAGGGATTTGATATCGAAAAGGAGAAAATGGCGATCCGCATGGATAGCATAAAGAATCCGATGCTGGCCCCAAGGGGCAAGCATACCGTCGCCATCGCTGCCTTTACCCCTTATGCACTCTTCACGGATGGTGCAAAGATAAGCCCCCGTTATGCGGAGATAAAGGAAGAGATAGCCCAAAAGATCATGGGCGTCACGGAAAAGGTGATCTCCGGTCTATCCAGCCATGCCATGGTCCGGCATGCCTCAACACCTCTTACCTACGAGAGAGAGACATTAAACATGCACGGCGCTACCATGGGTTGGTACCTATCGGCAAAAGAATTCTCAAGGATTCGGAGCCAGAAAACACCCATTGCCCATCTTTATCAGGCAGGCCACTGGACTTTTCCGGGCGGTGGCATACCGATGGTGATCCTCTCCGGGATCAACGCAGCTAAGCTTGTCTTTAAGAGTATGAAGAAATCAACGATTAATTCCTTTGCCGGGAATATGACGTAATGGCTTGAGCGCAAGAAAAGACGTTGCAGGGGTTGCCCCCTTCCGTGCCGACCTTCTTGACAAATAAACGCTGCAATATTTTCCAGTTGATTTAAGCCAAAAAAAGGCGCATAATTATGTGGACTCTTACGATTGTTATAGCGAGCTGTCATCTCTTCAATAGGCAGGGAAGCCCTCTCTAGATTACACCATGGTGTTTCATGAGTTCTTCTTTGGTATAATCCCGGCAACCGTATCATACGAGAAACAGGGCGAGCTGCAGGAGTAAACTGTTCTGGGTCTGGTTCTTTAGCTATTCGTTCCGGAATACCGTTCATCATCCGCTGAATGAGAGAAATGAAAACAAAAAAGAGCATACGGGGAAATGGCATGCAAAAGCTTTTTTATCCAGAGCGCATTGCGGTGATCGGGGTCTCCGAGAGGCGAGAGAACGCAGGGCGAAACATCATGGAGAATATCGTCAGGTTCGACTTTGCCGGCGACGTGTTCCCCGTCGGGCCCCGCGGCGGTACGGTCTGCGGGAAGGAGATCCTCACCTCGGTGGATCGCCTCCCTGAGGGAATAGACGAGGCAATCATCATCACGCCGGCGGCAACGGTGCCTGATATCGTCGATCAGTGCGGACGCAAAGGGATCCCGTGGGCCATCGTCGAGACAGGCGGTTTTGGAGAGCTTTCAGCTGACGGGAAGCAATTGGGCGACGAGCTCATACGCACGGCCCGAAAGTGGGGAATGCGCGTGGTCGGCCCCAATGGACTGGGTATCGTCAATATGGGCGCTTCGCTCGTAACACCTTTCGCGCCAATGCACAAGGAGATCCTGAAGCAAGGGCCCGTAGCGGTGTTGGCCCAAAGCGGGGGGGTCATGTATAACCTGGTTAACCAGCTGAGCAACAATAACATCGGCGTCAGTAAGGCAGTGAGTTTTGGGAACAAATTGGATCTGGATGAAATCGACTACCTGAGCTATCTCGTCGAGGATGACGAGACGGAGATCATCCTCCTCTATCTGGAAAGTATTACGAGAGGGCGCCAGCTCATAGAACTTGCCGCGAAGACAACCAAGCCGATCGTCATACAGAAGGTGAACCGGTATCCCGCCACCAGTGAGATCGCCATGTTTCACACGCAGGCCTTGGCGACTGACGACCGCGTGGTGGACGCCGCCTTCAGGGAGGCAGGTATTGTCAGGGCCCACAGCTACCGCGAGGCTATCGATTGGGTGAAGATCCTCACGCTCCCCCCTATGCGCGGCAAGAACCTGGTGATCGTTTCCCGCTCAGGGGGGGTAGCGATCTCGACCGCTGATTTTGCAACAGAATATAAATTCACCCTCTATCCCCTCTCTCAGGGTTTTCTTAACAGGGTGCAGAAGAAATCGGGCCCCAATGTGATTAAGCGTACCAACCCTTTGGATTTGGGCGATTTTCTCAACTTCGACCTTTTTGTCGGGATCGCCGAGGATGCGCTCAAGGAAGGCGCCGATGGCATATTCTTTCAGCACGGCGGCGCCACCGAGGATGCTTCAGGAATGATATCATTGGGAAAGGCCTTCCATCGCCTGAGCATGCAGTATCAAAAACCGATCTCTGCCTGTTTTATGTTTGATGAACGTAATGCCCCCCAAATCAGGCGATCCTTCGAGCTACCCCTGTTTGCCGATCCGCAAGACGCGATCCGCGCCCTGGCTGTATCGAAAGATCACTATGTGCGAAGCAAGGAGCGGGAAGGTGAAGGGGTTCCCCCTCGGTTTCCCCTCGATAGGCGCACGATAGGGACAAACTTGCAAAGAGCAGACGCGGGGAAAAGACCCCTTCTTCTGGCTGAGGCCCTGGAGATCGTGAGCGCCGCAGGCATTCCCTCTGCCCGATCGGCCGTATGCCGTGATATCGATGAGGCCCTGGCGCACGCAGATGCGATAGGATATCCAATCGGCTTAAAGATCAATTGCCCCAGCGTGCTTCACAAGGCCGATATAGGCATCGTTGCTCGCAACATCCAAGATTCCCGCGCTCTCAAAGATGCCTTTGCGCAGCTCACACAGCAGGCGCAGAAACAGGGCTTTAATGACGGCATCCTGATACAAGGGTGGGTATCCCACGGCATGGAGATGATCCTGGGGGGAACGGTTGACAAGAGCTTCGGCCCGGTGGGCATGCTGGGATTCGGCGGCAGCTATGCCGAGATCTTCGGTGATACCGTGCTGCGCATCCTGCCCCTGACCGAAAAAAAGGCGGAAGCCATGCTCACCGAATTGAGGGGTTACCCCCTTCTGAAGGGTGTGCGGGGATTCGATCCCTTCGATTGCGCACAGCTCACAGAGGCCCTGCTGCGGCTCTCACAGCTGATGATTGATTTTGCGGAAATAAAGGGGATCGACGTCAACCCTCTTTTTGTGCTCCCGCAGGGGCAGGGGGTAGTGGCTGTCGATGTGCGCCTTATCACCTCTCGGTGATGATGCGCACATCATCACCGAGACCTGATCCCTGTGACCATTCTAATGGATCAGTCTCCGGC
>MGQS01000116.1:16489-23136 GCA_001797905.1 Deltaproteobacteria bacterium RBG_16_54_11
GCTTCAAAAAAACCACGGAAAAAATGAGAAGGTAGCCGATGCTGAGCAAGGGCACGTCTTCCGTCATGCCGAGTGAGAGGAGCCTGATCGGCTCCACCACATGGTAGAGGGGAAAGGCCAGAGAGGCCTTCTGGGCCCACGGCGGGAGGCTGGAGATGGGGAAAAAGGTGCCGCTGAAAAGAAACAGGGGCGTCATGAAGAGAAAGATGGGGAGGTTAAACATATCGATGGTGGGCACGATGCCCGTAAAAAACATTCCGACGGCTCCAAAAGCGACACCGCCGAGAAAGGCGAGAGGGATGACGAGCAATCCGGAGGGAAAGGCGACGAATCCCAGGACGCCGAGAACAACGAGCATAATCCCGGCAGCAGCGGCAGCCTTGGTAGCCCCCCAGATCACTTCGGCCAAAATAATTTCCTCCAGGGAAAGAGGTGTGGCCATCATGGCGTCGAAGGTCTTTTGATAGATCATTCGAACAAAAGAGGCGTAGGTCGTCTCAAAAAAGCTGTTCCACATCACAGCGGTGGCGATGAGGGCGGGGGCGATAAATTCCGTATAGGTAAGGTCCAGGCCCGCGTAGCTGACGCCGCCCACGAGGTTGCGAAAACCGAGGCCGAAGGCAAGGATGTAAAGGGCCGGCTCGAAAAGCGGGACCAGGAAATTTACCTTCCAAATCCGGCGGAAAACGATAAGGTTTCTCCACCAGACCCGCAGAAAACGCCAGGAGAGATCGGACAGAATGCTCATTCTCTCAGCTCCCTGCCGGTCAAATGCAGAAAGACATCTTCAAGAGTGGGCGGCCGGAACGTGCACCTTTGCATACAAAAGTGATGGCGAATATGTTCGGCCACGGAGTTTTCGGCATAAACCATAATGCGCTGATCCATGACTTCGTGGTTTATGCGGTTCTTCTCGAGGTATTGACGAAGTGCTTCATCGGCGCCCTCGATCTCAATGGCCGAATCCCCTACATGTCGTTTTATGAGGGACTGGGGAGAATCCTCGACAAGGATCTTGCCGTAGTCGATGATCATAAGCCGGTTGCAGAGATAGGAGGCCTCTTCCATGTAGTGGGTGGTAAGAAAGAGGGTGACGCCGGTCTTCTGCAAGGCCCTGAGTTTCTCCCAGAGGAGATGACGGGACTGTGGATCCAGCCCCGTGGTGGGCTCATCCAGGATGAGCAGCTCCGGCTCATTGATCAGCGAGCGGGCAACCATCAACCGTTTTGCAAGGCCCCCGGACAGCTCCATCACCTTGGCCTTGCGTTTTTTTTCCAGGGCGAAGAACCCGAGGAGCTCTTCCGCCCTCGCTCGCGCCCTGGCGGCGGGGATGGAGTAATAGCCGGCAAAAACCGCCAGATTGTCTTCCACGCTCAGATCAGGATCCAGGGTGTTGTCCTGCTGGCAGACCCCGATGCGCGATCTGATCACCCGCCAGTCCTTTTCGATGTCCTGCCCAAACAGAAGCATCTTGCCTGAAGACAGGGGCGAAAAACCGTACATCATCCGGATGATGGACGTCTTCCCGGCTCCGTTGGGACCGAGAAGCCCGTAACATTCTCCCGCGTCGACACGGAGGCTCACCCCGTCAACCGCCGTGAACTCTCCATAGCGCTTCTTGAGATCAGTCGCTTCGACAACTGCGGTCATAGACATCATGCTCCAACGATTTCAACAAAATTGATAAGGCGATAATGCCACGAGGGCAGGGGCATGTATGCCCCTGCCCTTTGATGAGATGACAAACCCTTTGGACGAGACCCGCTTCACAGGTCTGAATATTTTACAAATACTTTCCGACTAGTTCATGATAGCCTGGTAAATCAGATCCTTGATTAAAAACCGGTAATACAATCGATTGGTCGGCGAACTCACCATAAAAACAGCCATGAGGTCTTCCTTGGGATCGATCCAGTAAATAGTCCCGGCAGCGCCGTCCTTGAAGAAGTCGCCGACGTTCCCCGGAGCGTATGCACGTCCTGCTTCGACGCGAACATAAAAATCGAAGCCTACGCCATAACCGCGGCCGGGTACTGATACGTACTGGGTATCATCACGGTTTCCCCGTGCTCCCAAATGATCCGTAGTCATCAAAGCCACGGTTCTGGGGCCCAGCAAGCGTACTTCGTCCAGCTGACCGCCGTTGAGGAGCATCTGCGCAAAGTGCGCATAATCCATAGCCGTCGATACCAGACCGCTGCCTCCGCCAAAAAGTTTTGTCGCTAGATTGGTTGGATCGGAATAGAGGGGCCATTGCGGGCTCAGGTAAACCAGGCGGCTCATCTCCTTCCCCGTAACACGGTATCCGGTGTCAACCATTGCCAATGGTTTGAAGATACGTTCTTTAAAGAAGGTATCCAGCGGCATGCCGGAGGCAACCTCGATCACCCGGGCCAGGACATCATAAGACTGGCCGTAGAGGTATTGGTTCCCCGGCTCAAAGGCCAGCGGCAGCGTGGCCAATTTGTCGCAAAACTCGGCAGTTGTTAACTGTGCTAACTGGGCCATATTCTGCATACCGGCTTTCAGGTACGCCTGTTGTACGGCCTGTGGGTAACGCTGGAAGAAATAGCTGAGCCCTGAAGTATGCGTGAGCAGATCCTCGATCGTCATTTCGTTGCGGGGTTCCACCATGGTAACGACCTCGTTGCCCGCTTTGTCTTTCGTGATTTGCGCGACTTTAACATCTCTGAAAGACGGTATGTATTTCGAGACGGGATCTGTGAGTAATAGCTTCCCTTCTTCCAACAACATCGCAACCGCCACCGCGGTGATGGATTTGGTCATGGAGTATATGCGGAACATCGAGTCCTTTTCCATCGGCAATCCCTTCTCCTTATTCCGCATGCCGAAACTCTTGAAGTAGGCGATTTTCCCCTTTCGGGCGATCAAAAGCACGGCGCCGGGGATCACGCCTTTTTCAACGTCAGCCTTTAATACGGCATCGATCCTCTTCAGGCGTTCCGACGAAAGACCCACGGCCTCTGGCTTGGCTGTCCCCAAAACCTTGGCGAAAGATACTGAAGCAGTGCAGAGAGAGATTAAGAGGACAATGCAAACCAACCAATTTCTCAGGTACAAAACCTTTCGTTTGTCCATACTGCGCCTCCTTTGTTTGATTAAAGGGCTTATACTTTCAAGGCATATATTTGATACTCGGCTTTATAATAATAATATTAGAGCGTAGATGTCAATCGCCAAGAAGAGGGATTAAACCTTTTCCCCTTACCGGTGTCTAAACTAAATAAAGAGACAAAAAAGTTAGCTGGAAAGAGATAAGGAGTACTTCAAGCCTTATGGCTTGAATAACAGTCGGGGGGGAACAATGAAGAGAAACCTTATTTTTATCGGTTGTATGATTCTCGGGCTTCTGGTATTCGAACAACAGGTGGGAGCCCAGGCCCGGTATGATTACGCACTTGCCTATGGCTCCGGCAATCGAGATGCAGGATACCGAGATGCCGTGGATATGGACGATTGGCTGGAACGAGGCCACGCCTCGGTAACAGAGAGCCTACTATTTTCTGAAGGCATCAGATTGACTGCGTGGGCATCAGAAAAAGAGGGAACATATGAGCCCGGGCTGGCGAGCGCCATCTATTATTTCTCCGTCCCTCGCTGGGCTCAATACCTTAAAATCAGCATACGATACAAAGATGCGGCTCAAGACGACAAGATAGCCGGTCGTTTGTGGATAAAAAGCACGGAGAATGATATGCGCGGCAAGACAGGGGCCGATGAAGAAGCCCTGTTTTACGGTGACACGTTTGTCCTTCGCTCCGAGCAATTATCCGAAACCATTACGGTCCCCTCCAATAGGCACGTGGAAAACGGTACCATAGAAATGCACATCGTGGTCGATGGCAATGACAGCATCGACGTACGAGATATTCGAGTCGAATATCTCGACACACGGCCTCAGATTACGGTAGTCCATCGTGCCTGTGACGACTACTGGGATCGGTGGCCTCGCTATCGATATGTGTACCACTATTATTACTGGGGTCCGCTTTTCTGGCCAAAGACCTATATCGCCTACGAATGCTGGGATATTCCTACGCGGTTTTATTGGGTTACCTGGCGGCCATGGTTCTTCGTCAATCTTATTCGAGTGCACCATCACCGGCCGTGGTGGGAACCGAGACGATACACGGTTATCTATCGCGATGACGCGAAACACCGGCCGATCGAGAGAAGACGCCTGCTTCACCAGCGGCTCCACGAGCGGCACGAGCACGCAACCCCCGTGACCCACTCGACACCCGTGATTAAAAAAACAGGCCATAGCCCTATACAAACTAACCCACGTCAGAACCAAGAGATACGATTAAAAAAGGAGGTTAAAAACCCCCCTGCATCTGAACCCGCAATCAATCAAAATCCAAACCAGAGGCGCCAGAAAGAGCAGCCTTCACGGAAGGATGAACGGCGCGCCAGGATTATGGTGAATCCACAGACTAAAACGGTGGAACGTCATCCGGTGGTTAACGAACCTGATCATCGCCCGGCATCCTCTTCGCATACTGCACCGCGGCGCATACAAAAGGGCCAAATGCAGCCCCGAACAGCAGCGCCGCAACCGCGATCCAACCCAACGCCGCAAGGGGCCGTTCAAACGCCGGCGCCTGCGCACACACCCCGCGATAGCGGAACAAGACAAGAACAGCGAGCTCAGGGCCCTGCCAACATAGGACAGGCAGCTACGCCTCAGCCCCGTCAAGAAACCCAGCAGCCACGATCACACAATGAGGAAAAAAGCGTGCAGACCCGAACAGCAGCGCCGCAACCTCAATCCAACCCAACGCCGCAAGGGGCCGTTCAAACGCCGGCGCCTGCGCACGCACCCCGTGATTACGGGACAAGGCAAGAACAGACGGTTCAGAGGCCGGCAAACATCGGGCAGGAAACCATGCCTCAGCCCCGTCAGGAGACCCAACAACCCCGATCACTCGGCGGGGGGAAACACCATTGATTTATCATAATCAGCCCTAAGAGGCTGGGATACCGAAGAAATCGGCAGGCGAGAGGCGTAAAATCGACAGGGTTACGATGACCATCTTTGAGGGCGGATAATTATTATCCGCCCTCAAAATAGGCAGGGGCCGGTCTCTCAATAATTGACAAATGTGATTGTGAAGCAGCAGGGACAGTCATCGTATTCCCTAGGCGACTGCGAACTTAAGATATATGATTCAAATATACCCCTTCCTCAATACAGCGCTCTTACCGCTATAATAATGCACCTTTGATTGTCTATCAGAAGCTGATCCCCGTCACACATATACCCTTTAAGGAGTTGAATGTGGGATGTCGGCAGCACGAGACACCTCGGAACATCAAATTGCGCGATAGGTGCTCCCCCCCATAGAGAATGACTGTATTGCCCCCTGCCAAGTAAAAATCGGTAAACCCCCCGAACTCTGCGCACTCCGCTAAAGCCAGGTTTGGAAAAACCAAAAGGATACAAAGGCATGACAGGATCAAAATGTTTCTTTTCATCCTCGTACCTCCTTGTTTTTAGCACTTTTTACAGTAAAGCCCGGGGTATCGGCATCTGCTCCTGACGGACGACATACCCCAATACCATCGCACCCGCGCTTTGTGCTCGCGATCAAGAGAAGAGATGGTGTTGAGGCGTGCCTGAAAAATGGGTACCATGTCCCCGGAATAGCGATGCGGGGCACCCGTAAACGGGCCGAACGCATAGCCTTGTCAGTTACATAACCTGGCAGCTTTATCGTAGATCTTCTTGTTCATTAATAAAATCGAAGTAATTGCCCCCAATAGTACCCAACATAAGGACAGATAGAACATGGGTTTTATTATCACGAGTTCTGCAAGGGTCCGAGGGTTAATCGACATCATGACTAACATCAGAAAAGCTGCTAATAAGGCAAGAATTCCTTCTACGAGGAAGAGGGCCTTTTTATACGCTGTCAATGGCGATCTCCCAATCTGGATGAGCAGGACCGACGGCAGCAAGACGAATAAAAAGGCCGCGTACGCCCACAGGCCTTCGGTGAATATGCTTACTATATGTCTATAAATCACTATTTTGACATTGGAACCGGGCAAAAGCGTCGGATATTCCTTGTACGGCAGGACGATTAGAACGGCGCTTATGAAGAGCGAGAGAAAAAATATAATCGTCTTTTTCATGCCTTAATCTCCCTCATGTTTTGAAGAGATCCTTAAACAGGTCATAGCACAGCCGTAATGTGGTATCAAGGGGAAAAGAGGGATGGTTTAAAATTGTCTGTGGATGGTTTGGTAAAAAGATACCGCCGAACCCCCTTCTAGATAAAAACAAGGAGATTCGGCGGTAGTTGATTACAGTTTCACAACGTTGATGGCACTGGGGCCTTTCGGACCTTGCTCGACATCAAAGCTGACCTTCTCACCCTCGGCAAGGGACTTAAACCCAAAATCCTTGCTCTGGATGGCAGAATGGTGAACAAATACATCCTTGCCGTCTTCGAGCGTGATAAAGCCGTAACCTTTGGCGTTGTTAAACCACTTCACTGTACCATTGGCCATATCGCATACCTCCTTTCCTGCAGATTAAAGCCCCAGAATCACCTTGACTAAAAAAGACCACAAAGCTGAAAGTCTTTGTGGCCCCTGTGAATACTCGGTTACAAAAACTT
>MGQS01000116.1:23204-25692 GCA_001797905.1 Deltaproteobacteria bacterium RBG_16_54_11
AAGGAAGAGCGCCCCCAGATTTTTCCGGGTCCGAGATAAGACCAGCGCCACCTGCCCCAAAAAAATTTCCCCTCTGCCGTACGTAACTCCCCTTACTGCCCTGGCCTCTGTAAAATATACCCTTTTTATTATTCATAATGTCATATATTTGTTTATGGCATTCCCGTAAAAGCGTGCCCATCCGTCCAAGCCTTCTTGAAAAGGTCGGGATAATGCTTAAATTTCCATCAGTTCTAGGTGTGATGAGGAAAAAACAGGGAGGTAGAGACAATGTCCAAGGCAATAGGAATTGATTTGGGAACGACCAACTCGGTTATCGCGACGATAGAAGGCGGCAAGCCATTTGTCATCGTTAATGCGGAAGGGTCGAGGACGACCCCCTCGGTCGTGGCGTTTACTAAGGATGGGGAACGCCTGGTGGGTCAGATCGCCAAACGTCAGGCGGTGCTGAACCCGACAAACACCGTTTTTTCCGCTAAGCGATTTATCGGGCGCAAATCCAACGAGGTCTCGGAAGAGATCAAGATCGTCCCCTACAAGGTGGCCGCGGGGAAGGACAATGCCGTGCGTTTCGACGTGGGCGGCAAGCAGGTCGCTCCTGAGGAGATCTCCGCCCAGGTGCTGCGCAAGCTGGTGGACGACGCCTCCAAGTATCTCGGGGAGAAGATCAAGGATGTGGTCATCACCGTCCCCGCGTATTTCAACGACTCCCAGCGCCAGGCTACCAAGGACGCCGGCACCATTGCCGGGCTCAATGTGCTGAGGATCATCAACGAGCCCACAGCCGCCTCTCTGGCCTACGGATTGGATAAAAAAAAGGATGAGAAGATCCTTGTCTTCGATTTCGGCGGCGGGACCTTCGACGTCTCCATCCTGGAGGTGGGGCAAGGGGTGGTGGAGGTCCGGTCCACGAGCGGTGACACCCATCTTGGCGGCGATGACCTTGACAAGAGGGTCGTCGACTTCCTGGCAGACGAATTTAAAAAGGACTACGGCATAGACCTCAGGAAGGATCAGCAGGCCTTGCAGCGCCTCTATGAGGCGGCGGAGAAGGCCAAGTGCGAGCTCTCGACCACGATTGAGGCTACCATCAATCTCCCCTTTATCACGGCCGATGCCGGCGGTCCCAAGCATCTCAACATGAAGCTCACGAGGGCCAAGTTTGAGGAATTGTCCCACGAGATCTTCGCACGTCTGGAAGGGCCGGTAAAGCAGGCGCTGGCCGACGCCAAGCTCAAGGCCGGCGATATCGATGAGGTAATCCTGGTGGGCGGCTCCACCCGAATCCCTGCCGTGCAAAACCTGGTCAGGAAGCTCACCGGCGGCAAGGAGCCCAATCAGAGTGTCAATCCCGACGAGGTGGTTGCCGCAGGGGCGGCTGTTCAGGCCGGGATTCTTGCCGGTGAGGTAAAGGATGTCCTGCTGCTCGATGTCACGCCCCTCTCGCTCGGCGTGGAAACGCTCGGCGGGGTCATGACCAAGCTCATCGAGCGCAATACCACTATCCCGGTGAAAAAGAGCGAGATCTTCAGCACCGCCGAGGAGGGTCAGACGGCGGTGGATATCCACGTGCTGCAAGGGGAGCGGGAGATGGCCAGGGACAACCGGACCCTCGGCAATTTCCGCCTCGAAGGAATACCGCCGGCGCCGCGGGGCGTCCCCCAGGTCGAGGTGACCTTCGATATCGACGCCAACGGAATCCTCAACGTAAACGCCAAGGATCGGGCCACGGGCAAGGAACAGCGGATTACTATTTCCGGCTCCACGAGCCTCGCGAAGGATGAGATCGACAAGATGGTCAAGGATGCCGAGGCCCATGCCACCGATGACAAGTCCCGCCGAGAGGAGGTGGAGGTTCGCAACCAGGCAGACGGCCTCGCCTACCAGGTCGAGCGCCAGTTGAAGGACCTCGGCGACAAGGTGCCGGCCCATGAGAAGAGCCGCTGCGAGCAGATCATCAACGACATCCGCCAGGCGATCAAGGACAATGCCGATGTGAGCAAGCTCAGGGGCCTGACCAGCGACCTCCAGCAGGCCGCCCACGCCCTGAGCACTGCCGCTTACCAGCAAGCCGGCCAGGCCCCCGGTGCCCAAGGGGCTGCCCAGGGGGCGGCAACAGGGGACAAGGGTGAGGACGTGATCGACGCCGAGTTTGAAGAGAAGAAATAACACATCCTTGCGGAGGGCAAGACGCCGGAGGATGGTGTACAGATAAATATCTTCCCTCTCCCCCAAAGAGCCTGTGTCGCAATTATATTTTAGCACTAAATATCCCTTCTCCCCTTTAGTAAGGGGAGAAGGTGCAGTCCCGCGCCGCTTTGCATAAATCAGGGACTACGGCCCCGCTCCACAGCACAGAACAAGCCGGAGGTGCCCCTTTGGGCAGAATGCGGGGTCCCGCAAGCGGGAGATGCCGCAGGGCGGCAGATGAGGGGTTACAATAAAAACAATATTTTAAATGCTTGTTAGTTGAGCCCCTCACCCCCAC
>MGQS01000116.1:25718-28772 GCA_001797905.1 Deltaproteobacteria bacterium RBG_16_54_11
CATCCTCGGCGGGGACGTGGGGCGAGGGAAATATTTGAATTACGACACAGTCTGCCAAGGGGAGAGGGACTAAGTTTCTAAAACGCATCTGAAGAGGATCGAGCATTATGAACATAGAGCGGTTTACCCAAAAGGCCCGGGAGGCCCTTGCCAATGCACAGTCCATTGCCGCGCAACACAACCATCAGCAGATTGAGCCCGAGCATCTGCTTGCGGCCCTGCTCAACCAGACCGACGGCCTCATCCCCCCCCTCTTGAAGGGGATGGATGTCTCCTTCCAGAACCTGCGGGCGAAGGTCGAGGCACACCTAAAGACCATCCCCCGGGTCTCCGGCGCCGGGACCGGGCAGGTCTACGTTTCTCAGAGCTTGAACCGAATCCTGACCAGCGCCGAGGAAGAGGCCAAACAATTCAAAGACGACTACACCAGCGTGGAGCATATCCTGCTGGCCATGGTGGAGGATTCCGGGGCCTGCGGCCGTATCCTGAAGGAGGCCGGCGTCACGAGGGATGGGTTGATGAAGGCCCTGCAGGCCGTCCGTGGCAACCAGCGGGTGACCAGTCAGAACCCGGAGGATACCTACCAGGCCCTGGAGCGCTACGGCAGGGACCTCACCCAGCTCTCCCGCCAAGGGAAGCTTGACCCGGTCATCGGGAGGGATGAGGAGATCAGGCGGGTGATTCAGATACTCTCCCGCCGTACCAAGAACAACCCCGTCCTCATCGGCGAACCGGGGGTGGGAAAGACCGCCATCGTCGAGGGGCTCGCCCAGCGGATCGTGCGGGGGGATGTCCCCGAGGGGTTGAAGAACAAGCGGATCGTCGCCCTCGATATGGGGGCCCTCATCGCCGGGGCCAAGTATCGGGGGGAATTCGAGGAGCGCCTCAAGGCGGTCCTAAAAGAGATCCAGGAATCGGAGGGTGAGGTCATCCTCTTCATCGATGAGCTCCACACGGTGGTCGGGGCCGGGGCTGCCGAAGGGGCCGTCGATGCCAGCAACCTTCTCAAGCCCATGCTCGCCCGGGGGGAGCTGCACTGCGTGGGGGCCACCACCCTGGATGAGTACCGCAAACACATCGAGAAAGACGCCGCTTTGGAGAGGCGGTTTCAGCCCGTCGTGGTGGATGAGCCGTCGGTGGAGGAGACCATCTCCATCCTGCGGGGGCTCAAGGAGCGGTATGAGATCCACCACGGGGCCAGGATCAAGGACTCGGCCCTCGTGGCAGCCGCGGTCCTGAGCCATCGGTACATCTCCGACCGGTTCCTGCCCGATAAGGCCATCGATCTTGTGGATGAGGCCGCCGCCAAGATCCGCACGGAGATCGACAGCATGCCCACGCAGCTGGACGAGATCACCAGGCGCGTGATGCAGCTGGAGATAGAGCGGGAGGCGCTCAAGAAGGAGAAGGACACCGCTTCCAAGGAGCGGCTCAAGCGGCTGGAGAAGGAGCTCGCCGATCTCAAGGGTGAGGCCCAAACCCTCCGGGCCCAGTGGGAGGCGGAGAAGGAGGCCATCGCCAAGGTGCGGGCCCTCAAGCGGGAGATAGAGGAGGTCCGGATCAAGGCCGAGCAGGCCGAGCGGGATTACGATTTGAACCGGGCAGCCGAGCTCAAGTACGGGAAGCTGATTGACCTGGAAAAGCGGCTTCACGCCGAGGAAGAGCGGCTCCACAAGAAGCACGGCGCCGCGACACTCCTGAAGGAGGAGGTCGATGAGGAGGACATAGCCCTGGTGGTAAGCCGCTGGACAGGTGTCCCGGTGAGCAGGCTCCTGGAGGGGGAGAAGGAGAAGCTGCTGCGCCTGGGGGATGAGCTTCACCGCCGGGTCGTGGGTCAGGATGAGGCGGTGCAGGCGGTGGCCGACGCCGTCATTCGAGCCCGGTCGGGGATCAAGGACCCCAAGCGCCCCATCGGGAGTTTCATCTTCCTCGGGCCCACCGGCGTGGGCAAGACCGAGCTCGGCCGCGCCCTGGCCGAGGCCCTGTTCGATGATGAGAACAACATGGTCCGCATCGACATGTCGGAATACATGGAGAAGCACACCGTGGCGAGACTCATCGGAGCACCCCCGGGGTACGTGGGGTACGAAGAGGGCGGTCAGCTCACCGAGGCGGTGCGCAGAAAGCCCTATTCGGTGATCCTCTTCGACGAGATCGAGAAGGCCCACCACGACGTCTTCAACATCCTGCTGCAGATCCTCGACGACGGCAGGCTCACCGACTCCCACGGCAGGACGGTGGACTTCAAGAACACGGTCATCATCATGACCTCCAATATCGGGAGCAGCTATATCCTTGAGGGACGCGTCGTTGACGAGGAGACCTATGAGCGGATGAAGGCGCAGGTCCTGGCGGCCATGCGCCAACACTTCCGGCCCGAGTTCCTCAACAGGGTGGATGAGATCGTTGTCTTCCGTTCCCTCACGGAGGAGCAGCTGCGGGCCATCGTCCGGATCCAGGCCGGCCATCTCCAAGCCCGCCTCGGGGAACGGCGTATCACCCTGGAGCTGACCGATGAGGCGGCGGAATATATAGCCAAGACTGGTTACGACCCGGTCTTCGGGGCGCGGCCCTTAAAGCGGGTTATCCAGCGCGATTTGGAGACCCCCCTGGCCAAAAAGATCGTGGAGGGCACGGTGCTGGACGGCAGCAGGGTAGTCGCCGAGCTCAAGAAGGGGCAGATATCCTTCCGGATCGAGCCCCCGGCAGCGCAGGAGACAGAGAAGGAAGCTGCCCGCGCCTAAGACCTTCCCTGCTAAGGCTCTTTACTAAGGCTCTTTACCGGAAGAACTGGCCTTCTTTTTTTCAAGTGAACCATCCTGCGCTTCGGCGCGGAGCATCGTCGTTGGCTTGAGAATAGACCAACCAAATCCCTCCCCAACCTCCCTGACCCCGAAGGTGGCCCTTTGGCCAAAAGGGTCACTGGCTAAAGAGCCACTGGCTAAAGAGCCACCTTCGGCTTCGGCTCCGGCTTCGGCTTCGGCTTCGGTTTAGCCAGAGGGGTTTTTCCCCCTTTAGTAAAAGGGGGATCTAGGGGGATTTTTTCCGCCACGC
>MGQS01000116.1:28798-29653 GCA_001797905.1 Deltaproteobacteria bacterium RBG_16_54_11
GACCCGGCCGACCCCCTTCAGCGGCGGCAGCGGAATCTTACCCCGGGGGCTCATGAGCTCCAACAAGGCCCTCATCCTCGGCCTCGCCGCCCTCGGCCTGACAGCGGCTATCGGCATCTTCTTTTGGGCCGTGCGGGGGTGGGGCATCCTCCCCCTGGGGCTCGTCGGCATCCTCCTCGTGATCTTCTATAGCCCGTGGGTCACCAAGCGCCCCATCCTCTGCCTCCTTGCCCCCGGCCTGGGGTTTGGCCCCCTCATGGTCATGGGGACCCACTATGTGCTCGTCGGCAGGTATGACGGCGTCGCCCTGCTTGCCTCGTTGATCCCCGGCCTCTTGGTGAGCAACCTCCTCTTGCTCAATCAATTCCCCGATGTGGAGGCCGATGCCTCGGTCAACCGCCGCCACATCCCCATCATCTTCGGGCGGGCTGCCAGCGCCTGGCTCTATGCCGCCTTCGCCGTGGGGGCATTTCTCTGGGTTGCCCTGGCCTCGATCCTCGGCTACTTCCCCCCCGGCGCCCTCATCGCCCTCTTGTTCCTCCCCTTGGCCCTGGGCACCGTCCGGGGGGTGATCCAAAACGCCGACCAGATCAAGCGCCTGGTCCCCTATCTGGGCAAGAACGTGATCTATACCCTGGCCACGCCCCTTCTGCTGGGCATCGGCTTTATGATATCGTAAATAATCCCCTCTCCTGCTTACCACCAAACATCCCTTCTCCCCTTTTAGTAAGGGGAGAAGGTTGAGTCCCGCGCCTCTTTGCATAAATAAATCATAGACTACGGCCCCGCTCCACAGCACAGAACAAGCCGGAGGTGCCCCTTTGGGCAGAATGCGGGGTCCCGCAAGCGGGAGAT
>MGQS01000117.1:0-2746 GCA_001797905.1 Deltaproteobacteria bacterium RBG_16_54_11
AAAGATGTGCCCCACCGTTATGATGACGGCACAGATTACCAAGATAATGCTCAATGTCGGATCCATAGGCTTATCTCCTCAAACAATCGTTCTAGTAGATTTTACAAGTATATTAAATTAAAGGAAAACAAGCAATAGTAATCGAGCAAAAAATGTAACGAAAAACCATCATCGTTGATTGATGTCTTTACCTAAAGCAACAAGTCCCCAAGTTACAAGCACCTGCAATGTCAAGTTATCGCATTATTTATGAGTCCCCTAAGTTCCTAGTTCTCTCCCGTTTACGCCTTTTTATGATGGAGTCGTATTTCAAGGCGCATGCCGAGCGCATCCGCCACTTTCTTGATCGTCTCCAGTGTCGCCTTGCTGAAGGCGCCGCGTTCGAGCCTCGAAATTACGCTCTGCTTTGTCCCTACTCTCCGGGCAAGCTCCGCCTGGGAGATGCCGGTTTTCTCCCGTGCCTTAATCATGGCCTTGAGTACCTGAAACTCCGGCTCAAGGTCTTTCCATGCCTTCCTGAACCCCGGGTTCTTCATCTGTTCGGCGATATACTCTTTCAGTGTCCTTCCTCTCATGACTTACCTCCGTAACGCTCTATAAAATCCTTCATCCTCTTTTCCGCAAGCGCGATTTCTCTTCCGGGAGTCTTGTCCGTCTTCTTCAAGAAGCCGTGCAACAGAACAATGCGCCTTCCGGTAAACGTGAAGTAGAGAACCCGAACCTGCCCCAGATTGTCCTTTATCCTGAGTTCCCTGATCTTGCCCTTGATCTGCCTGGTGTACGGCTCCTTGAGAAGAACTCCATATGCGGCCAGCAGATCAATCAGCTTAACAACCCTTGCCCTTGTCTTAAACGGAAAACCATTCAAGAACGCCGTCAACGGCTCTCTGCCGTTTTTGTCTCTATAAAATTCGATCTGCCACACCGTAGAAGAATTATAGCATATAAGTGATAGTGATGCAAGCATTTCTTATTTTGGCTTAGGCACCAATTACAGATATGATCTTCCAAAATCAGGCCGAAAATTGCGACGGGTCATAGTTAAAACGAAGAGTTGGGGGGCTAAAACAACATAACTATACTTAAACTCATCCGGCATTTCACATATTGCAGCGCCCTTAAAAATCCACCTTTCCCCCCTTCTCCCCTACCCCCTTCAGGTGACAGGTGTCGTTGAGCAACGCCGCGATCCATCTGCCTGCCCGATGATGGAAGCAATTGACGGCGGTGGTATCCTGGCCGATGTTCCAGAAGTGGGAATTGTCTAAACCCAGCAAAGCGCAGATCAAGACCTTAAGCACCACCCGATGGGAGACCAGAGCCACCGCCCCCTGGGGATGGCGTTCGATGATCCCCTCCACAACCTTCATGGCCCGGGAGCTGACTGCATCCAACCCCTCCCCATTGGGGAAAACAACCTGATGGGGCTCTTGCAGCCATTGCTGGTAAAGATCGGGGTATTGCTTCTTGACCTCTTCGAGCGATTGCCCTTCCCACTCGCCAAAATTGAGGTCAATCAACCCTGCCAGCACCTGTACCTCTACGTTATGAAATCGGGCAATGGCCTCAGCAGTCTCCTTAGCCCGGGAAAGCGGGCTGGAATAGACGGCCCTAAGCCTTTCCCCTTTCAGCCGCTCACCAACCAGCAAGGCCTCTTCTCTGCCAACCGCATCCAGAGGGACATCCTTGGTGCCCCTGAATATCTGTTCCTTGTTCCAGCCGGTGCGGCCATGCCGCGCCAAAAACAGCGTGGTCATAGCCCTTCCAACCCCTTAGTGATCCTCATCCCCTCCAAACGCTCCTTCACTTCGTTCCCCGGCATCACCCCCTCCTGCTTAAGCGGGCCGGCTTGCTTGCTTTACTTCCCGGCGGCCCTGACAAATCTCATCAGGGCTTCTCTTCATGCCTTGGCAGGCAGTTCATTCAACGGAATACCCAAAGCGTCTGCGACCCCCTTTCCATAAGCGGGATCAGCCTTCATGCAGTTGCCGATATGGCGGATCTTCACTTCGCGGGGCGCATCAGCGATGGCCCGGGCCGTGTTCCCGAAGAGGGCCTTTTTTTGCTCAGGGCTCATCAAGCGGAACAGCAGACCCGGCTGGGTATAATAGTCACTATCGTCCTCGCGGAAATTCCAGTGGTCGGCTGCCCCCTCAAGTTTGAGCGGCGGTTCGGCGAATGCAGGCTGCTCTTGCCATTCGCCGTAGCTGTTTGGCTCATAGCCCAGGGTGCTTCCGTAATTGCCGTCAACCCGCATGGAGCCGTCGCGGTGATAGCTATGGTATGGGCAGCGGGGCGCATTGACAGGAATCTGGTGGTGGTTCACGCCAAGACGGTAACGCTGGGCGTCGCCGTAGGAAAAGAGCCGTCCCTGGAGCATCTTGTCGGGTGAGAAGCCGATACCAGGCACCACGTTGGCCGGGTTGAAGGCCGCTTGTTCGACCTCTGCAAAGTAGTTTTCCGGGTTACGATTCAGTTCGAGGACGCCAACCTCTATAAGCGGATAATCCTTGTGCAGCCAGACCTTGGTGAGATCAAAGGGATGAAAGTGGTATTTCGCGGCATCCTTCTCCGGCATTATCTGGATGTAGAAGGTCCAGCGGGGGAAGTCTCCCTTTTCGATGCTCTCATACAGGTCACGCTGGTTGCTCTCCCGGTCCTTGGCAACGATTGCCTCGGCCTCTTCATCGGTAATGTTCTTGATGCCCTGCTGTGTTTTAAGGTGAAATTTGACCCAGCAACGTTC
>MGQS01000117.1:2925-5809 GCA_001797905.1 Deltaproteobacteria bacterium RBG_16_54_11
GAGATCGGGGAATTTGAGGGGATCGCGCAGGAAGAAGA
This sequence comes from Deltaproteobacteria bacterium RBG_16_54_11, assembly GCA_001797905.1. GTDB lineage: Bacteria > Desulfobacterota > B13-G15 > B13-G15 > RBG-16-54-18 > RBG-16-54-11. Next base: position 2,964 of record MGQS01000117.1, read on the forward strand.
CCGGCGTGTTGTTCCCCACCAAGTCCCAGTTGCCCTCCTCGGTGTAGAACTTCATGGCAAAGCCCCTGATATCCCGCTCGGCATCTGCGGCGCCGCGCTCGCCTGCGACGGTAGAGAAGCGCAGGAAGCAGTCGGTCTTCTTGCCGATTTTAGAAAAGATATTCGCCTTGGTGTAACGGGTGATGTCGTGGGTGACGGTAAATGTGCCGTAGGCGCCGGAGCCCTTCGCGTGCATGCGGCGTTCGGGGATCACCTCCCGGTCAAAGTGGGCAAGCTTTTCCAGATACCAGACATCCTGAAGCAGTACCGGGCCGCGAGGTCCGGCGGTCATGGTATTCTGGTTGTCCACGACAGGGGCGCCATTTCTAGTGGTCAGTTTCTTTGACTCTTTCATAAATACCTCCTTATGTTAGATTATTCAGGAATCATTCCTATATCACCTTAAAAAAAATTTACCCCTTCTTCTGTCTGCACTTCCCGCAGATCCCATAATACTCGTAGCGCAACTTATAGGCCTTGAAGCCCGTCTCGCCCTCTATCTTCGCCGGTATCCCCGACAAATCACGCTCATAGTTCTCGATGGCTCCGCATTTCTCACAGATGAGGTCAATATGATCCGTCATCCGGCTTTCATACCGGTTGTCCATGTTATAAAACTCCAGCTCCCTGATCAAGCCTTCCTTTTTCAGCAACCCCAACGTGTAGTAGACGGTCGACGCACTCACACGAGGCATTTTTTTCCGGACTTTCTTCAGCAGTATCCTTGCACTGGGGTGGTTCACCTCATCGGCAAGGATGTCGATAATCTCCATTCTTTGGGTGGTCAGTTTGATGCCCTTTGACTTCAAGACCTCCATAATATGATGTTTTATCTGTTTGCGATCCGTCATAATCAATATGCCTAAATAGGAACCAATCCTGATATAAGGATAGTTCCTTTTTGGACCTTTGTCAAGAGATTAACGTTGGAAATCGACTAAGGCGCCAAAAACAGCGTGGTCATAGCTTCTGCAACCCCTTATTGATCCTCATCCCTTCCAACTGCTTTCGCACCTCGCCTCCGGCAATCGCCCCCTCCTGCGTCACCACACCGGTGATGAGGTCAAGGGGGGTGAGATCGAAATAAACGTTCTCTACTTTCCCATGGGGGATGGTCTCGCAAGTAATCTCTGTTGGATCCTTCTTTTCTATCCGTAAAGTCTTAGAGAAGGGAGACGGGAGAAACTTCTCCGTGCCGGCCAGCACATAAAAAGGAATTTTTCCCTCCCTGGCTGCCAGGGCAAGGCCATAGGTGCCGATCTTGTTCACGGCACCCTCAGGGGTAATGGCGTCGGCCCCAACCAGAACAAGATCGCTTTCCTTCACCAGGGAGAGGGCGGCAAGGTCCGCCACCAGCCTCGTCCTGATCCCCTTCGCACCCAGCTCTTTGGCAGTGCGCAGACCCTCGCACAAAGGGCGCGACTCCGGGCAGATGACCTCGATCCCTTGGGCAAGCACCAATACCCCCACGACAGTGGAGCTGTAGGAAAGGGTCATAATAACCTTTTTCCCTTGCAAAAGGGCAAGGGCATGGACCTTGATCCTTTCCAGTGCCGTGATAAGGCTATCCAAAAACCCTTGGACCGCTGCCCTACCCTTTTCTCGTATCTCTTGGGGATCTTCTAAAGATTCGATGGCTTGAAAGAGGTGATTGACCAGGTTTATTATGGGTGCCATGGCAGGCTGGGCATCTACCAGGGCCTTTCCTAAAGCCCTGATCTCCTCGCCCTTCCCCTGTTTGAGCGCATCGAGGACGAGTTTGGCCCCCCTTTGGGCCAGTTGGGCAGCCCCTGAGCGCGAATCCTGCCTGATCCCCTGCAGGACCTCCTCCTGAGAGGAAGTCCATCTCATTTCCCGGTGATTTCCCCCCGCGTGAATACGGCCTCCAGGGTGTATCCCGCCTCAGCCAGCTGCTCCTTGCCGCCCTCCTCCCTGTCCACCAGGGCCAACGTCTGGACCACCTTGAGGCCGTGATCCTCGGCAACCTTGATGGCCTTCAACAGGGAGCCTCCGGTGGTGACCACATCCTCTATGATAGCGACCTTAGCGCCCTTTTTCAGGGCCTTGTCCCCCTCGATCCAGAGCCCCTTCCCATGCCCCTTGGGCTCCTTTCTGATGATGAAGGCGGCAATAGGGTGATTCTCCTGATAGCTGGTCAGGGCCACGGCAGTTACAATGGGGTCCGCCCCCAGGGTGGGGCCGCCCACAGCCTCGGCCCGCCCCTTGATCATTCGAAAGAAGACCCTTCCCGCCAGGTATGCCCCTTCAGGGTCGAGGGTGGTCTGCTTGCCGTCGATATAAAAGGTACTCTTGCGGCCTGAGGTCAGGGTGATTTCCCGCTCCTCATACGATCGCTGCCTGATGATCTCCAGGAGGCGCGCCCGCTCCTCCATCTCAGACCTCTTTGATGAAGAAATCGAGTTGCGCATTGTCGAGGGGAGGCTCGCAGGGGTACTCTCCGGTAAAACAGGCGTAACAAAACTCATCCTCCTGGGGGGCAACGCATTGCTTGAGCCCTTCCAAACTGAGGTACCCCAGGGAATCAACATGCATGAACTTCCTGACCTCCTCCACCGAATGGGAGGAGGCGATGAGCTCCTCTCTGGTAGGGGTATCTATCCCGTAAAAGCAGGAGCCGATGATCGGGGGGCAGCTGATGCGCGCATGCACCTCCTTGGCGCCGGAGTTCTTGATCATCCGCATGTTCTTCCTCGCCGTGGTGCCGCGCACGATGGAGTCGTCCACGACCACTATCCGTTTATCCTTGAGGGCCTCTTTGACGGCGCTGAGCTTTATCTTGACCCCGA
>MGQS01000118.1:0-1825 GCA_001797905.1 Deltaproteobacteria bacterium RBG_16_54_11
CTTGGTTTCCAGGTGAGATGCTATCAGCGTCCTGGTCTTCTGCGTGTTTTCCCTGGTAATGAGGAACAGCTCTGTTTTGATGATGTCATAGTTCAGCCTTTCCGTGAGGATGAGTTTCTTCAGATCCTCGCGCTCGGCATCGGTCTTGAGGGAGGACTTCAGGGCAAGCTCAAGGTATCCGAGGCAGCTTTTGACAAGGGATCTGATTTTATGCCGCAAAATGTTTGTGAATTCCGCATCACGATTCAGAGAAAGGCCGAGCAAAAGGTCATTGATCGACCCCCTAAATAAATCGGTCTGCAACTTCGTCGAATAAGGGTAGATAGGTATATCACTGTTGATTTCCCGCTTCAGCGTGTTTTGGGAAAACCGGATCACCTCTTTCTGCTGCTCGGACGAGAGAAGGTCAACCTTGGTGAGGAGAAGGATGATTTTTGGAGTATGCCTTGAAAGGTCTTTAATGAGGGTGAGGTCGTTTTCGGAGATTGGCCGTTCGGCGCTGATTGTCACGATTGCGGCCCCCACCTCAGGCAGCCACCCCTGGGATGTCTCGGTGTTGTACTTAAACGCGCTTCCCAAACCAGGTGTGTCAACGAAGCGCAGCCCCGGAAAATGTTCAAAGGCAGGATGTCCCACATCGACCACCTCGACGTTTTTTTCGTTCCCCGGGTTTTTCTCCTCCGAGATAAACTGCTCGGCATCGTTGATGTGGGCCTCAACTTTATTCCCGTCCAAATAAGTCACGATGGCCCTTGGTTCCTTTTCGTAATGCAGACGAGTAATGACCGTGGTCACCGGGATAACCCCGATTGGCAAGACCTTTTCCCCAATGAGATTATTGATGAACGAGCTCTTCCCTGCCTTGAACTGTCCCAAAATAGCGACATCAATGACCTCGCTTTTTCCCAGCAGATTCTCGGCAACCTCTATTTGACGGTTAAGGGTGACGATGTCAAAGCGACGCGTGATTTCACTGACCTGGTGAAGGATTAACGACGTTGTTGATTGAATGGGGTAAGATTGATTAGCCTTCTGTTGCATGATGCCCCTTCCACTCACCCTGCAGGGGCATCATCTTTCGTGGTCGGCTGCCCTGCAAGAGGTGAATTCAAGATAGGAGTCATCAGCCCTCTTGAGGGCGGTTATGGCGAACTCCATCACCAATAACAATATACATATTCATACGTTTGATGTCAACAGGGCCTAAACTTGGCACATATTGTTGTTCGGCCCTTCTTCGGTTATAATACTAGGCAGAAAACGAGGGGAAGGGGTTTGCTTTTTATCCTTAACAGGGCTACAGTAAAATTGTTCGATCTGACCTACAATGCATCCGACTTAAAGGAAGGAGGCCGATCATGTGCGAGTCTACGGCGTATCTGATCAAGGATGGTAAAGAGGAAGAGATCATGGCGGAGGTTGCGAGCATCATTCCCGCGGGCAAAAAACTGCGCTTGGTCAGCCTTTTTGGCGAGGAAAAAGAGGTACAGGCCTCCATTCAGGAGATCAACCTCGTAGGGCATAAGATCCTCCTGAAGCCCGAATAGCAGTGAGATCGCAAACATGATATTCATCCGGGTTTTGATCTCCGGATAGGTTGCACGAAGTTTCTGGTTCACAGAGAGTACAGTTAGTTTATAACGGTAATCATGTTTTCTTCAATTCGATCAAAGCTCATCGCCAGTTTTCTCGGTGTGTCCTTTCTTGTGGGAGCCGTTTCGCTCTTGGTTGGCGGCCAACTCCTTTACAAAACAGTCCTCAACGAGGCGGAAAACCGCGTCCGGTTAGATCTGAACGCCGCCCGTGAGATTTACCTTAATCGAGT
>MGQS01000118.1:1849-8347 GCA_001797905.1 Deltaproteobacteria bacterium RBG_16_54_11
CACTACCACGCTGGGATCTGGATTCCGCTCCGACCTTAAGATGCGAGACGCTCCCGCGCTTGTCAATCGACTCACGCGTTTAGCCCGTCAAACCGAAATGGATTTCGCTGGTATTGTTACGAGTGAAGGTAAGACGCTCTGCCGCATTGGAAATCATGCTGTTTCCAGGCAAAAAAAACAGGTTTCTAATCCTATAGCAAACCTAGCGATAGAGCGTAGGACCCCTGTTTCAGGAACTGAGGTTCTGAGTAAAGAGTTTCTTTTTGCTGAGGATTCCAGACTCGCCGATCAAGCTATCATTCGAGTACTTCCTACCCCGCGGGCTGCACCGAGTGCCGAAGAGGAGGAAACAGCAGGGATGGCGCTTGCAGCCGCCATTCCCGTTTTTCAAGGTACTCGGCTGCTTGGCGTCCTCTATGGGGGGGTTCTTCTTAATCGAAATTTTTCAATCGTTGACCAGGTGCGCGATACGGTTTTTCAAAAAGAAATTTACAAGGGCCGTAACATCGGTACGGCGACTATCTTTTCCAACGACCTGCGTATCTCTACCAATGTCCTCACCTCAGCCGGGGAGCGAGCTATCGGAACGCGTGTATCGAAAGAAGTCAAAGATCGCGTTCTCACAGCGGGAGAAAAATGGACGGGGCGTGCCTTTGTCGTGAATGACTGGTACATCACTGCCTATGAGCCTATCGAAGACATTTCCGGCGAAAGAGTGGGTATGCTCTATGTAGGCGTCTTAGAGGCAAAATATGCTGATATCCGGGCGAAGGTCCTTTCTGTTTTTATCCTTTTGACTATAGCCGGCATAGCCTTGGCAATTGGGCTGGGATACTTTTTAGAAAGCATAATCTTGCGCCCGGTGCACCAGTTGATCAAGGCGAGTAATGAAGTTTCACGCGGAAACTTCTCGCCAAGGTTTGGACCTATTTCAAAGGGTGAGATAGGAGTTCTCCAGAAGACCTTTACCGACATGCTCACCTCGCTCCAGGAGCGCGATAGGCGCATTAAGGCTGAGAGCGAACTCAAGCTCGTACAATCAGAAAAACAAGCCAGTATTGGTAGACTGGCCGCGGGGGTAGCCCACGAGATAAACAACCCGCTCACTGGGGTGTTGGCATTTACCCATTTGCTGCTGCAGCGTAAAGACTTACCAGACGATATTCGCACCGATCTCGAGACTATTGCCCAACAAACGGAGCGAGCGCGTATAATAGTAAAAAACTTGCTGGATTTTTCAAGGCAGACGCGACTCAATCCTGCGCCGATTGACATTAATCGCCTTGTAAAATCGGTTGTTTCCATGATGAACAATCAGACACTTATTAAGGGGGTAACCTTACAATGCAGAGTAGAGGAGGGAATTCCGTTACTTACTCTTGATGCCAATCAAATACAGAGCGTATTGTTCAATTTGCTTCTCAATGCCCTTGACGCTACCATAAGAGGTGACAGTATTATGGTGGCCACTGAAAGCGGCATTCCCGCCGCCGCAGGCCGGAAGGGAGTAGCGATAACGGTCAGAGATACGGGGTGCGGGATACCGCCCGAATATCTTGATAAACTGTTTGATCCTTTCTTTACGACTAAGGACGTGGGGCAGGGTACCGGGCTCGGGCTGGCGGTTTCCCAGGGAATCGTCCAGGGCCATAGAGGGAGTATTTATGTTCAGAGTGGGGTCGGCACAGGCAGTACCTTTACTGTCTGGCTGCCGATTGAGGATGAAAGCGGGGAAACGAAAGATTCCAATTGATGATGATTACCTATTTTTAGTCGAATTTCGGATGGGGCTTTTAATTTTTTCTCGTTGTGAGGGCAGAAAAACACTATAACAACAGGACCTCTCGATAAGATCCGGTTCAAAAGCCCGAAAAAGGATTCAGTATTTGAGCGCCTGCGCTTTGAGAGAGATGAGGTAGGACATGACTGAAAAGATGCTTGTCATCGACGATGATGAGGTAGTCCTGGAATCGTGCCGCAGGATATTTTCCACTGCGGGATTTGAAGTATCTTGTACCACCAGCCCCTCAGAAGGGTTGAGGCTTATTACTGGTTCTTCCTTCGACGTAATTCTGTGCGATTGGAAGATGCCGGGGTTTGATGGGATGGACGTTGTGGAGGAATTGGGACAGCGTTCGCCGGACTCGGCGATAGTGATGATCAGCGGATACCCTTCTGATGACCGGGTGAACGAGGCGATGAAACGCGGGGCGATGGATTATGTAGCCAAGCCCTTCACCCCCAGCGAGATTGTTGAGGCCGTGCAAAAGGCGGTACGACGCAAGGCACGTAAGGGGCACTAGGCTATTACGAGATTTGAACTGTTCATGAGGCCTTCGTGATTTCCCGCTCCGAATATGCGTGATGATACGGCGGGATGGTTACGGAGATGCTTGTCTCAAAAGTGAGCGTCGGGAAAACGACCTCGGCGCGGTTATCGGTCGTGGTATTGGATTCCGGTCGGGGCATACGTCGCATGCCGCGAATAATAGTGATTGTGAACTTGTTATGCCAAAAGGTATAGCGCTTACAATTTTTAGTGTATTCTTTTTTTGTGTTGGGCTGATGATCGTCGTTATTATTCGGAGAGAGGTCTATTGGCGAAGAGATTTTTTGCCTTTTTTGCAGCAGATAGAGGCCTTTTCGCCCATAAAAGGGATTTAAATCCTGCCTTACCGATGATTGTCTTATAATCTACAATTCCAGCTACGGGATGATCGCTGATTTTTCACAAGTATATCTGGCTGCCATGTATACTAAAAAAAGTTTTTTATTGTCAATTTTTTAATACCATCAGGAAGCGTTTATAAATTAAGTGTTGACAAATTTTATTAATGTGATATCTTTCACAATAATAATGGGTTAGATCACAAACTACTATATTTTGTAGAAATGATGTCAACTTAAAAAAAAGGAGGTTTCCTGATGGCGGGTGAAAAAAGTAAGGGTATGACCACTATGATGGATGAGAAGCGAGTATTTTCTCCATCAAACGAGATCGTCAAGCGGGCGTATATCAAGAGCATGGATGAGTATAAGAAGATGTACAAACGTTCCCTTGACGATCCTGAAGGGTTTTGGGCGGAGCAGGCAGAGGCATTTATCGAATGGAACAAGAAATGGGATAAGGTGTGGCAGTGGAGTTTTTCGAACCTCGATATCAAGTGGTTCCTCGGGGGTAAGCTCAATATCAGCTATAACTGCCTAGACCGACATCTGAAGGAGCGCGGTGACAAGGTTGCGCTGATCTTTCAGGGCGAACCCTACGACGACCACAAGACCTATACCTATAAGCAGCTCCATGCGGAAGTCTGCAAGTTCGCCAATGTCCTCAAGAAGCATGGCGTTAAGAAAGGCGATCGGGTCTCCATCTATCTCCCCATGATCGCGGAGCTCCCCATTGCCATGCTGGCCTGCGCCCGGATCGGCGCGATCCACAGTGTGGTCTTCGGCGGATTCAGCGCCGAGGCCCTGAGAGACCGGACGCAGGATTGTGAGGCGGCCGTCCTTATTACCTGTGACGGGTACTGGCGCAGCGGCAAGACCGTCAGCAGCAAGGCAAGCGCCGACAAGGCCATGGCCGAGTGCCCGAAGGTGAAGAAGGCGATTATCGTCAAGCGGATGGGGATGGATACCCCCATGAAGCAGGGGAGGGATGTCTGGTGGCATGAGGAGATGGCACAGAAGGATATCAAGCCCGTTTGTGAACCGGAGGTGATGGATGCCGAAGACCCCCTGTTCATTCTCTACACCAGCGGGAGCACGGGTAAACCCAAGGGGGTATTGCACACGACCGCGGGCTATTTTCTCTACACCATGATAACCCTCAAGTATTGCTTTGATATCCATGAAGAAGATGTTTGGTACTGCACCGCCGACATCGGGTGGGTCACTGGGCACAGCTACATCGTCTATGGACCGCTTGGATTGGGTGCGACGAGCCTGATGTATGAGAGCGTTCCCACCTATCCCGAGCCCGACCGGTTTTGGCAGATCGTCGAGCAGTGGAAGGTCAGCCAGTTCTACACGGCGCCCACGGCCATCCGGGCCCTGATGAAAGAAGGAGAGAAGTGGACGCAGACGAGAAATACGTCGAGCTTGAGGATCCTCGGCTCCGTGGGCGAGCCCATCAACCCCGAGGCCTGGATGTGGTACTATATTAATGTCGGAAAAGAAAAATGCCCAATTATGGATACGTGGTGGCAGACCGAGACCGGCGGCTTTCTCATCACTCCGCTCCCCGTCACGCCGCTGAAGCCCGGGTCGGCCACCTTCCCCTTCTTCGGCATGGAGCCGAAGATCTTCAGGGAAGATGGCTCCGAGTGCGAGGCCGACGAGGGCGGGTCCTTATGCATCGCGAGGCCGTGGCCGGGGATGCTGCGCGGGTTCTGGAACGATCCCGACAAACAGCGCTTCAAAGACACCTACTTTGCGATGTTCAAAAACCATTATTTCACCGGTGACGGGTGCCGCAGGGATGCCGATGGCTACTATTGGCTCCTGGGCCGCATTGATGACGTTATTAATGTCTCGGGTCACCGGATCGGTACCGCCGAAGTCGAAAGCGCTTTGGTTTCCCATCCGAAGGTAGCGGAGGCTGCCGTTATCGGTTACCCCCATGATATCAAGGGACAAGGTATCTACGCCTTTGTGACCTTAAAAACAGGCGTTGAAAAGAGCGATGCCCTGCTCAAGGAACTTCGTGATCACGTGCGCACCGTCATCGGACCCATAGCAACGCCGGATAAATTGCAATTCGCGGATGGGCTCCCCAAGACCCGCAGCGGTAAGATTATGCGGCGTATCCTGCGCAAGATCGCCGAGGGCGCTATTGATCAGTTGGGCGACACCTCGACGCTCGCGGACCCGTCTGTGGTCGACGCCCTGGTCAAAGGGAGACAGTAGAGGTATCGATTCTTTACCATGAGGTCGGGGATGGAGATTGAGGGACCGGAACAGGTGTTCTTGCTCTCCATCGCCGGCTTCAGATGGCGACGATGAGAAAGATGCCGTTCCCTGAACTGCTACCGGAACGGCAGAACGGAATCTTATACGGTCTCCCGTAGTTTATGTCGGTATATTGCTCGGCGCCGAGCGTTGGTTCGAAACGAGGTCCGGAAAGTCGTGCGATGGCGGCATTGCTCGTATGAGGGGCTATGTATACCGCGGTTATGCCTCATGATACGATGAGACCAAACAAAGCGCCTCACGTCGTATCGTCTTTACCCATCGTACTATTTTTTCTCTTCAATATCGGATATGCCATAGTACATGACGGAAGGGGGAGATACGGAGGACTCCTCCGTGGACTTTTTGTTGAATCAGTCCAGCTTGAGCTCCCTCCCCACATCCGGAACCGTCATAACCCGACACTTCCGCCTCACATAAAAGGCAAACCGCTTCGTGTAAATAGGGATTGTTTGAAAGCCAATCAAATCGCTCCCTCTTCACCTTCCCAGATCTGCGGCAATATACCCGCCGAACCTCTACCTCCAAATATATCCGTGCATCCCCACGGGATAAATCCCGTATCCGCCGCACCTTCTTGTCGTAATAACTCCGATGTCCCGTACCACAACAGCCACAAACCGTTTTTTTGCACCCGATCAAGTCGAATAACCCTTACCCACGGATCTCCAAATGCCCCCTTAATAGCTGCCATCGAAGGATATCCGGGGCACCGATATTCGTCCAGCAAGCATCTCGTTTTTCCCATCTTATTATCACACTGGTTTTTCTACCTAATAAAAAAATGCCTTTTTCCCTATTGTTTATGCTATGTTACAAATCAGCGATGGCTCATTTTACCCACTCACTTCCACGATGAGCTTTTTTAAACGAGCATAATTAACGGCGCAATGGTCCAAGAGAAGGACAAAAACAGAGCGGAGGGATAAGCAATGTTAGAAACAATGGCGACATTAATACTGGTTATCGTCGGGGCCGTGTTAATCATTGCAGTCTTGGTTTATGGTCTCTACATCACCTTTTACCCCTTGAGCAAAACCTTTAAAGGTGGTATTGAAGCCATGAAAGAGCACGATGAAGGAGAGGGGGACAAAGAAGTTGTCGAGAAGCCATATGCCCGCACCCCCGCTGAACAGATACGGCCGGCCCGTAAGGGGGGGGGATCTCAGGACACGCAGAAGAGAGGGCATAAAGCCGCTCAATAAGGAGGTTTTACCATGGCACCTTTTTCATACGTAGATATCTTCCTGACGAAAGGGATTGAATATGTGCTTGTTATTGATTTTCTTCTTATATTCATTTTATTCTGGAAGGCGCTGACTACGCCGATAGAAAAGTTGGAAAAATTGCCGCGACGACCCATCAGACGTAAGAAACGTGCCGTCTAGAGAACTCTGTTTAGAATAGGATTGACAGCCCACTGCCGAGGTCAGGGCCAGACTTATGAGGCAATGTCGCTGTCACGGGGGCAGTCAGGACGATTGGTGTCAAACCAGATGGCGTAGGAGATGCGCGGGAGCAAGGCAAGGG
>MGQS01000118.1:8401-9903 GCA_001797905.1 Deltaproteobacteria bacterium RBG_16_54_11
AAAGTCTTTAGGAGCCGGTATGCTGGGAGCAGCGGGAACGGCGCTCGCGGCCCGTAGACCTCATGCCGCAGAATATAGTAGCGAAGGTGGAGAAGAGTTCAAGGGGGTTCTTGTCGATACAGCCCGCTGCATCGGTTGCCGAAGTTGTGAGGAGGCATGTGCGGCAGCACACGATCTGCCGGTTCCGGATACAGCGGATGAATCCGTATTTAAAGAGAAGCGGGATACCTCCGTAACGCAATTGACCGTGGTCAACCGCTATCAAACCGATAAGGGGACTGTCTTTGTAAAGAAGCAGTGTATGCACTGCGGTCAACCGGGTTGCGTTGCCGCATGTCTCGTAAAGGCAATGAAAAAACATAATGACGGAGCCGTCACCTGGGATACCAATTGTATGGGTTGCCGGTACTGCATGGTCTCGTGTCCATTCGATATCCCCAAGTTTGAATACAATAGCTGGAATCCCAAGATACAGAAATGCAATCTCTGTTGGGAGCAAGGGTTTGCCAAGGGAGAGACCCCAGCCTGCGTTGATGCCTGTCCGACAAAGACGTTGCTCTTTGGGAAAAAGAGAGAACTCGTTACAGAGGCAAGAAGACGTATGTATGCGGAGCCTAAAAAATACGTCGATTATATTTATGGAGAGAATGACGTGGGTGGTACATCATGGATCTATCTTTCCGCGGTACCCTTTGCTCACATTGGTTTTAAGACGGATGTTGGGACTACCGCCTATCCCGAGTATAGCGCAGGCTTCCTCTATTCTGTCCCCATCGTGCTGATCCTCTGGCCGGCATTCCTCATGGGTTTGAGTTATCTCACCAGACGAGAAGAGGAGCAGGAAAAATAAGGAGAAAAAGAGATGAGCGCAAATGCCGCACCACGCGAAATAAAGAGTTTGAGAGATTTTCTACCCTTTATTATCAGCGAGTTAAAGCCGAGAGGGAAAATCTTTACCCCCTTTAATATCATATCTGTGCCGGTGATCCTTCTCGGCGTCATTCTTATTGCGTACCGCATGATAAAAGGATTAGGATCCATAACCAACCTCTCTCAGGATTTTCCGTGGGGTATGTGGATCGGATTCGACGTCATGACAGGTGTTGCTTTTGCAGGAGGGGCCTATGTCCTTACCTTTGTCGTCTATATACTCCACGTTGAAAAATATCATCCCATCATACGAGCAACCGTCCTCAACGGCTTTCTCGCCTATGTCTTTTACGCCGGTGCGCTGGTGGTTGACCTCGGTCGCCCCTGGCACATCTTCAACCCGGTCATCGGAAATCAATTCGGGCTGAGCTCCGTGCTATTCCTCGTCGCCTGGCACTTTATGCTCTATATGACGGCAGAATTTATCGAAATATCCCCGGCGTTTGCAGAATGGCTGGGGTTGAAGAGGGCCAGGAAAATTCTCGGTTCACTTACCCTTGGAGCAGTGGTCTTTGGTATCACGCTTTCAACATTGCACCAATCAGGCCTCGGGGCGCTCTTTATGATGGCAA
>MGQS01000118.1:9922-10984 GCA_001797905.1 Deltaproteobacteria bacterium RBG_16_54_11
CTGGTATACACAGTTTATCCCGGTACTCTTTCTTATTTCCAGCATCTTTGCGGGGCTCTCCTTGGTCATCTTTGAAGGAACGATTAGTCACAAGGTCTTCAGCGATCAACTAGACGATGAGCATCGGACATCTCATAACAAGATCCTCGTAGGGCTTGCAAAGGGATGTGCAGGCGCAATGTTTGCCTATTTCTTTTTAAAAATTCTTATATTCATGCACGGTCGTCACTGGGAATATGTATTTACCGGATGGGGTCTGTGGTATCTCTTGGAAATAATCGGCTTGGTGCTTATTCCCTGCTATCTCTTCCTCCGCGGTGCCATGTACAAAAACCTTACGGTCATCCGTGTTGCTGCTATCATGACCATGGCTGGGATCATCATCAACAGGCTTAACTATTCTGTCATTGCGTATAAATGGTATATACCATTACCGGCACACTATGTTCCCCACTGGATGGAGATTGAGACAACCTTAGCCATTGTCTTTGCAGAGATATGGGTCTTCAGGTGGATTGTAACCCGTATGCCCATCCTTCGAAAGCCGCCTGCATGGGCAACTGAAGAATGAATGCGGGAGGGGATAAGGTGAGATCAGAAGAGTTATCCCCCCAGATAGACATCTTTGCGATAGAAAGGGTATAATTCTATTTCGAAAGGGGGGGTATTACACGTGGTTCTTCTTCAGAATGTTTAATAAATTTAAGAAGCGGCATGTGGTGAAGTAGTCATATATGACCCATCCTGTATAGTAAAGATAAGAATTATTAAGGAGGAGAGCACAATGAAACCAAACATTGGGAAGAAACTGGCGTTGGGCTTTGGAGTGGTTGTGTTGATAATGGTTTTAGCTGGCGGCTTTGCCCTATACCAGCTGAATAAGTCTGTAGCTGCTTATCGGAACGTGTCAGAGCACGAGATGACCGCTGCCCTTGCTGCCTTTGGTATCCGGGCCAATTTCGACGAGATGGTGTGGGCTACGAAAAATATACTCTTGCGCGGCACGGATCGGGAGATCTTCTACAAGGAGATCGAGAGATTCAACTATAAAAAGAACCGGCT
>MGQS01000118.1:11054-14229 GCA_001797905.1 Deltaproteobacteria bacterium RBG_16_54_11
TGATGATTTCAAGAAGGAATACACTGCCTTCCTTACTGCCTGGCAACAGGCCCAGCCAGTCTACAAGGCTAAGGGTCGAGATGCCGCGGACGCGATCCTAAAAGGCAAGGGGCGGAAGGCAGGTGATCATCTCGTTGAGCTGGTGAGATCATTGCGTGCGAAGGCCTTAAAGGACATGGAGGATGCAGCGGCGCGGACACGAGCAGCGGTTATTATTCTGCTCGTCGCATTTGTCGTGTCTGTGGTGATAGCGGTCATCGCGACGTTCTCCATTGCACGGGAGTTGACCAGATCTCTCGAGGGGGCGACCAAGATCAGAGGTGACAAACAGAGGTGATCACCCATTTTCTTCGACCTCGACCACCGAGGACAACGTCGTGAGGCACCGTTTCTTTCAATACCTGCTGTACTATGATGTATGATTGAGGAAGCGAAGATGCCGACATATTGCCACATATGCGGAAAACCGATGGAAGGAGGGGGTGATATCTGCGAGGCCTGCCAGGAGAACATTCGGGCTGAGGCCGTGGGAAGGCACACGCGGATCCAGCGGGAGGCCGCCAAGGATAACAAAAAAGTCAGCTTACCGAAGGGTAAAAAGGCGCCCGCAAGAGCGCCTGCGTTGCCTGAGGAAGAAGAAAAAGGACCCCATCACTTTAAGAGTATGGCTGAATATCTTGAATATTTAAAAAAGAAGAAATAAGGATTTATTTCAGCTTATATTCCAAATTGATCATATCCCCCCGGGTGAATCCAATCGTCTTAAAAAAGGACATAAGGTCCCAAGCTTCCCATTTAACCAGCGTATAGATATTTTCCACCCCGTCTTTTTTGAACTCTTCGATAATCGAGGTAAACAAAAATGTGGCTACCCCCTTGTGTTGATACTCGGGATTGACGCCGATCGTGTCGATCCAGCCGATGGTATTCGGGACGCCGAATTCCCAACCGCTCACGGTGCCCATAATAAATCCCTGCACCGCATTGTCGATTTCGACGACCAGGGACTTCGACAATTTTTCATTCCCCATCTCTTCGATCTTTTGTTTCCAATACGGCGGCCGTCTATTGCCGAGAACCTTGTAGTCAATTTCGACGATGGCATCAAGGTCGTCCGATTTGAGCTTTCGCGCCGTTATGCGTTGCAGAAGTTCATCTTTGGTCACGATTGTCCTCCCCCCAGTATTTTTTCTTAGACGATCGCTAACATAATAATAAGTACCTGTCAATATTAAATTTATGCTAACATGACACGATCATAACCATACAACTTTTTTTCTTTGTGGTGTATGATTACATTTGTCTACCCGTAATGCGTCTCGTATGGGGCAAAGAGGAGATGAGCGAGTAAAAAGGCAAACAGGACGGTGCTACGGCAACTTTATCGAGGAAAAGTTTGAAAAGTTTGAACTTGACAACAGAAAAGGTGTGGATTATCGTGATATGGCCTCCGTCGGAGGTATTCTTTTTTATATTTCAATTATTTCTTCGCGAGCGGAGGTGGTTTCTATTGACCTTGCCCATGCGGAGAGCGCAAGGGAAATCGGATGAAGAGGGCACAAGATCCTTACGTGATCGCATGTATTTTCCCCACCTATTATGAAAACATGAGCCGGATGCCAACTACCAGAGGCGGATTGAGTGCGTGCCGCTGGTTGGGGGCTTCGGTGTTTCGTGGATTGAGGGGTAGGAAAGAGATGCGTTTGCTGTGGGTGCTGGAGGTGAACCGATGATCGAGGTAAAAGGTCTGAGCAAGAGCTATGGCGCCGTACCCGCGTTGCGGGATGTCACCTTCCGGGTAAAAAAAGGTGAAATACTCGGTTTTTTAGGGCCCAATGGGGCGGGGAAGACGACGACCATGCGGATCCTCACCTGTTTTCTCCCTGCCTCGGCCGGCACGGCCACGGTGGCAGGGTATGACGTGTGGGAAGAGCCGCTCGAGGTCAAACAGCGGATCGGTTATCTCCCTGAAAATGTCCCCCTTTATACCGATATGCCGGTAGAGACCTACCTTTCTTTTGTGGCCGAGGTAAAGGGGGTTGCTGTAAAAGGGAGGGGGAAGAAGATCAAAGAGGTCATGAAACAATGCGGGCTGACCGACGTTGCCCGTCGCTATATCGGTAATCTCTCCAAGGGGTATCGGCAGCGGGTCGGGATAGCCCAGGCCTTAGTCGGCAACCCGCAGGTCTTGATTTTGGATGAGCCGACGATCGGGCTTGATCCGAAGCAGATCGTGGAGATCCGTCAGATGATCAAGGGCCTGGCAGGTGCAAAGACGGTGATCTTGAGCACCCATATCCTCCCCGAGGTGGCCATGACGTGTGACCGGGTGGTGATCATCAATGAAGGGCGGGTCATTGCCGAGGACAAGCCGGAAAATCTCATTGCCCAACGCCAGGGCGCCTTCCGGATCTCCGTGCAGGTGCAAGGGCCGAAGAAAGAGGTGATGGCGAGCATCAAGGGGATCCCGGGGGCAGCGTCGATCACCGCGCACGGGAAAGGGACAACCGCAGTGTCGTATATCGTCGAAAGCACAGAGGACATCCGACAGGAGTTGGCGAAAAAGGTGGTTCATAAAGGGTGGGGACTCTTAGAACTCCGGCCGGAGCGGGTAAGCCTGGAGGATGTCTTTATGCAATTGGTGACGGAGGAAAAAAGATGAAGCGTAGCTGGGCAGTTTTAAAAAAGGAGCTCAGGAGTTATTTTGTCTCCCCCATCGTCTATGTGTTCGGTACTTCTTTTTTGGTCATTTTTGGGTTTCTCGCGTCTCTCCAAATGATACGCTATAGCATAGCCAGCTGGCAAACGCAGAGCAATCCCGCCATGCTCGGCTATCTCAGCATTAACGAGCTCTTGATATCCCCCCTGTTCAGCAATGCCAGCATCGTCTTTATCTTTTTTGTGCCGCTTTTGACCATGCGCCTCTTTGCGGAGGAAAAAAAGACCGGCACGATCGAACTCCTCTTGACCTATCCCCTCCGAGACGTGGAGGCCCTGCTCGGGAAGTTCGGGGCGTGCTTCGGCGTTTATCTCATGATCGTCGCGCTGACCGTATTCCATATCCTTATTGTTATCCTCTTCAACGGCAATCCCGAGCTCGTTCCCTTGATCGCCGGTTATACCGGGCTCATCTTGATGGGCGCGGCCTTTATCTCATTCGGCATCTTTGCCTCGT
>MGQS01000118.1:14390-14698 GCA_001797905.1 Deltaproteobacteria bacterium RBG_16_54_11
AATCATCGAGGTCAAGGGGGTCGTCTATTACCTGAGCGTTACGTTCTTTTTCCTCTTTTTGACCTTACGATCTTTAGAATCAAAGAGATGGAGGGGTTGATACCGTGAGACTCAAGGCATTTATCAAAGGGAAGCAGTTGCGGTCCTTGTTCCCGCGCTCAATCGAATATGGGACAAATGTTTTTGTGGTCACGCTCCTTGTCCTCGGGATACTGATCTTTATCGGCATCCTTTCCGTGCAGCATAACGGGAAGCTCGATTTCACGGAGAATAAGCGTTACAGCCTTTCTCAGCAGACGGTAAAGATC
>MGQS01000119.1 GCA_001797905.1 Deltaproteobacteria bacterium RBG_16_54_11
CAGTTATTGGGGCAGGGGCCATTGGGGGGGTAGTAGCAGGGTATCTCGCGGATAAGGGGGAACAGGTATTGTTAGTGACCCCTGTTGATCACGTAGCACCTATTTCGCAAAACGGCCTAACCATAGAGGGTGTCCGGGGAAGGGTGTGTGTCAGACTCCCTGTTAAAAGTCAGTTAGATGAAAAGGTAGATTTGGTCATTTTAGCTACCAAGACCCAGGATTTAGAGGAGGCCATTTCGGGAAATCTGACGTATCTCAAGGGAGTACCCCTCTTGAGTGTTCAGAATGGCGTGCGGGCGGAAGATCTCATTGCTGAAAGGCTCGGTACAAGTAGCTTGTGCGCCAGCATAGTTATGTTTGGGGCTACATATCGCGCCCCAGGCAACATTGTTCACAACTTTGAAGGTGATTGGATTCTGGGGCGAATAAACTCAGGGGGAGAAGACGCATTGAAAGAGATCGGTACGGTGACCTCCAAAATTTTTCCGTCGCCCTTAAGCAATGACATCATGGGAATGAAGCGGCTTAAATTATTTATCAATGCCAACAATTGCCTGCCGGCGATCTTGGGGAAAAGCATGCAAGAGACATTCGGAAATATCCCCGTCTGCAAAATTAGTCTGCGCATTTGGCAGGAGGGTTTGGATGTAGTAAAAAAGGCTGGGGTTACTCTGTCATCTCTGCCTACGTTTCCCGTAGAACGGCTTACACAGCTTGCCTCTATGCCCCTTGATGAGTCAGCCAAGATATTCTCCTCCATAATGCTTAGTTTAAGCAAGGAGCCACTCTATGGCTCAATATTGCAGAGCATTCAAAGGAGGCGCCCTTCAGAGATCGATTATATTAACGGAGAGTTCGTGAGACTTGCCGAATCGATTGGCCAAAGGGCCCCTCTTAATGCAACGCTTGTCCATATGGTACACGACGTAGAAAAGAGCGGCAAATTTCTCAGCGAGGATGCATTGCTCGATCAAACCCGGGAGTGGATCAATTAGCTATGGTAGACACGCCGTTTCCAAAATTAAAGCTTACCGTTACCAAGGTAGAAGGAAGATGTTATCACGATTACGAGATGGGTGATGTGCTTATCCTGGAGGATTTCACGCATCCCCCGGAGTACTTTTGCCTGGGGCTGGCGCACGCCGTCTTTCCTGTCATCTATTCGTTGAGTTTCGCGGCGTGCTTGCCATTTATGGAGAATCAGCGCTCCCTGCACGTGACCTGTCCGGACGGCGGTAAACTGGAGTTTCTGGCCGAGGTGCTGGATCATGACGGCAATGTCGCCGTGATACCGAAAGACCCGACATATGGGGGACCCCGGCCGAAAAAGCTCCTCGTGGAGGTGGTTCAGGATAAAGGCGGCTGCACCTATGGGTACAAGGTGGGAGATCAGTTTGCGTTTGAGGGATTGAAGTGCAAGGAGGGATTCTGCGGCGCGGCGTACCATCTCCTGTTTCCCGCGCTCTTTGGGCTTAACTTCGGGGCCAAGTTTTTTTTCATGCAGAATCCCGATTCGATAGATACGGTAACTTGCCCTGACAAGGGCAAAATTGTATTTAAGGTAACGAGGGAAGAGGAATGAAAAAAAGAGTCGTCGTCACGGGGTTAGGGGTGATTGCCCCCAGCGGCATAGGGCTGGAGGAGTTCTGGCGGAATATCTCCGGGGGTGTATCAGCGGTAAAAAAGGTAACCAATTTTGATGTTTCCAAATTTAATTCACAAGTTGCCGCACAGGTTGAGGATTTTTCCCCCGAAGAATTCGGCCTCAGTGAAAAAACCGCTCAACGGATGGATCGCTACGTACAATTTGCCGTGGCGGCGGCACGCATGGCCGTTGAACATGCCATGCTTGATTTCAACAAAGTGGACAGACGGCGTGTTGGCGTCATCTTGGCCAACGCCATCAGCGGAACAAAATACATGGAAGAGGAATTCCTGCGCGTTACCAATAATGGGAAGGAGCCGATCGATCCGCGCCTTGTCAGCCCCGACCTCTATGATGCCTCGATGTTTAATACACCATCGAGCGAGATCAGCAATCTTTGGAAGTTACAGGGTGTCTGTACCACCGTTTCTACCGGATGCACGGCAGGGACCGATTCCGTGGGTTTATCTTTTGAAATGATCCAGGATGGGCGTCAGGATATCATCATCACCGGGGCCTCCGAAGCTCCTATCACGCCGATCACGTTTGGCGCGTTCGACGTGATCAACGTCCTTGCGGTTCACCGTGATACACCGGCTCGGGCCTCGCGTCCCTTTGACGGCAAGCGAAACGGCTTTGTCATTTCGGAGGGCTGCGGCATTTTAATCCTGGAGGAATTAGAACATGCGTTACGGCGCAGGGCGCAAATTTATGCGGAGGTCATGGGATACGGAACGTGCAATAACGCCTTTCATATGACCGATCTCCCCGCCGATGGTGACGCCATGGCCGAGTGTATAACGTTGGCGTTGGAAGATGCCCATATCACCCCGGATAAAATCGGATATATCAACGCTCACGGCTCATCAACAAAGCAGAATGATATCTTTGAGACCGCCGCCTACAAACAGGTATTTCAAGATCGTGCCTATACCATTCCCATTAGTTCCTTAAAATCCATGTTCGGCCATCCCCTGGCAGCGGCGAATGCAGTAGAACTCGTGGCGTGCGCTTTGATATTCAGGAATGACTTTTTACCGCCCACGATTAATCAGGAGGTCTCTGACCCCTTGTGTGACTTGGATTATATCCCTAATACCGGCAGGAAAAAGAAGGTGGATTATATCCTCAAGACGAGTTCGGGATTTTCCGGACTCCACTCTTCATTAGTTCTCAAACGTTGGGAGGAAGCATCATGAAAGACATCGTAATTACCGGAATGGGAGTTGCTGCACCGCCCGGCATCGGCACGGAAAATTTCTGGAATAATCTCCAGGAAGGCAGATCTTTTATTAGTCCTATTACGCGCTTTGATGCCGCACTGTATCCATCGCGTATTGCCGGACAGATTAGCGGGCTTGAACCTTATAGTGATAGATTCTCGCCCAGACTGCTGAAAAAGATCGACCTGTTTTCGCACATGGCATTGGTAACATCGGAGTTGGCACTCACGGATGCGCGCATCGACCTACGAAATTTTAATCTGAGCCGTACGGGTATTTTTATGGGCAATACGCTCGGTGGCTGGCTTTTTGCTGAAACGGAATTGAGGGATCTTTACTTAGAAGGGCGTGAAGGGGTCAGCCCCTATATGGCTTCCGCCTGGTTCCCGGCTGCTCCGCAGGGGCAAATCTCCATATTTTATGGTATCAAGGGCTATTCAAAGACCGTGATTTCCGATCGCGCCGGCTCGCTGATGGCTCTGGCGTATGGGGCAAGGACCTTAGAACGGGGAAAATTAGATTTGGTCTTAGCCGGAGGGACGGAGGCGCCGGTCACGCCGTATGCCCTCTTATGCTGTAATACCTACGATCTCCTTTCCAGGAGAAACCATACCCCGGCAACGGCCTATGCGCCCTTTGATAAAAACCGTGACGGCCTTGTTATAGCCGAGGGGGCCGGCATCGTAACCTTGGAGCGATTAAACGACGCGCAGAGAAGAAAGGCGCCGGTCTATGCCAGCGTGTGCGGTTTTTACACCAACTGCGACGGCCATGACCGGGTGGGGTTTAATCCGGAGGGGATTGGCCTGGCGTTCGCCATGGAAGAAGCGCTGAAGGAGGCGGGGTTTGATAAGGACAGTATTGATTATATCTGCCTTGATGGAGCAGCGACTGCCTCCGGTGACATCAGCGAGACGCGGGCGATAAAAAGGGTTTTTGGCAGGCGGGCAAAGGATATTCCGGCGAGCGCCCCGAAATCGATGTTCGGCAGTCTACTCGGGGCCCAGGGAAGTGTGGATGTTATCACGACGGTATTGAGCATGATGCATGGCACGATTTGTCCGACAATCAACTACCGAGATCCCGATCCCGCGTGTGACTTGGATTATGTGCCCAATACGGCGCAACAGAAGGCGATAAAGCGGGCATTGGTTATATCACGCGGTCGTGGCGGTATTAATGCGGTAATGGCCCTGGAAAGGTTTAACAATGGCCATATGGCAATGCACAAGGCGCAGGGGGGGGACTATGTCAGTTGAGCAGGAGGTGAGAGAGACCATTATTAAAACCTTAAAAATACTACCGGCAGAACTAAAAATAGAAGAACCGCTCTATGATTCCCTCGGAGTGGATTCGACGGAGATGGTAGAGCTCGTCATCGCCTTGGAGAAAAAATTTGGCGTCGTTATCGAGGAGAAGCTAATCACGAAATTTAGCTCTCCTCGGGAGATCATTACGATCATGTTGAGCAAGACAGGTACTGCGTAATATGCGCTGTATTGATTTAAGCATACCTATAGACGAGCGCAATCCCGAGGCACATCCGATCAGGATAGAAAGGCTTGCGCACAAGAAAGGTGTGGAGCGTCTGAATTGGGTTATGATGCGCAAGACGATTACCGGTATCATCTCCTATCTGGCGGGCAAGCGGATTATCAAGCCCGATGATTTGCCCGATAAAGAATTTCTCTCTTTGGAAATGGTGTATTGCAGCGTCCACACGGGAACACATGTGGATGCTCCGTTTCATTTCGGCACCCACTGTGGCGGACAGGAATCTAAAAAGATCGCCGAGTTACCTTTGGATTGGTTTTACCAAGACGGCGTCGTCTTAGATCTAACACATAAAAAACCTGCAGAGACAATTACCAGCGAAGACTTAATAAGCGCTTTAAAGAAAATCAAGTATCAATTAAAGCCGAAAGACATCGTGCTGCTGCATACCGGAGCCGATCAATATTTCGGCACACGTGCCTATATGGAAAAATTTCCCGGGGTAAGCGCCGAGGCCATTGAGTGGTTGTGGGGGCAGGGGATCAAGGTAATAGGCATAGATGCCCTGGGTTTTGATCGACCATATCCGGCGATGCTGAAAGATTTTTTATCCACCAGAGACAAGGCCGCCCTTTGGCCGGCACATTTTTGCGGCAGGAAGAAGGAATATGCGCATATAGAACGCCTGGCCAATTTAGACAGGTTACCACGGGCGTTTGGCTTTAAAGTTGCGTGCTTTCCGGTAAATATACGGGATGCGGGTGCCAGCTTTACCCGCGTGGTCGCGATACTTGATTGAATACGAGGAGGTACTACCATGGGTCATACGAACAATTCCATTGTCATTAACGCCCCCTATGAGATGGTCTTCGACATCTCGAATGACATCGAACGATGGACAAAATTATTCGGCGACGAATACAAGGAGGCAAAGATTTTAAAACGCGAGGGGAACAAACTTACTTTTAGTTTAACCGATAATGAGGGCCGTTCCTGGCAATCTTTCCGTCTGCTTTTCAAGGACAACTATTTTGCCTATGCCCAGAAACTGCCGCCTGAATTTCCTTTTCGGTACATGAAGATCATCTGGCTGTATACCCTGGAGGCCGACGGCGTATTAATGACGTGGATACAAGATTTTAAGATGGATAGGAAGGCAACGCTCGATGATAAGCAAGTTGAAGAACTTATTAATAAACACTCCCAGGACAATTTAAAAATTTTTAAACGCATCATCGAGCAGGAAGCCGGCTCATAGGACGATCATTTTTTATTGTCCCATATTGAATTTATTACTCTCGGAGGCTGTAAATGGATACGCTCAAAGGTAAAAATGCCATCATAACCGGGGCCAGTAAGGGCATTGGCAAAGCTATTGCCGCAAAGCTGGCCCGCCATGGCGTCAATCTGGTGTTGGCCGCCCGCACACAATCGACTTTAGATGAGACCGTTCAGGAATTAAAAAAAGAGAACGCGATCAACGTGATAGGAGTTTCATGTGATGTGTCGCGTCTATCCGACTTACAACGGGTGGTTTCGGTTGCCATGGATACCTTCAGCCGAATTGATATCTTGATCAACAATGCGGGTGTATCCAGCCAATATCCATTTGACCGGCAACCCTTAGAAGACATAGAAGGACTGGCGCACACCAATTATTTAGGGTATGTAAGGCTCACCCGTCTTGTCATTCCTCATATGTTACGGAACAAATCAGGTTCTATTATAAATATGGTTTCGGGATCGGTTTTAGTAGAACCCGTGCCGCGCAATTTTTTAGTTTATAGTTCTTTAAAAGTCGGATTGCGTGCCTTTTCCAAGGGTCTTTTCTGGGAGATGCGCGACCACGGCATAAAGGTCACGGCCATCATGCCCGGTGTCACCGATACCGATTTGACCGGTGAGCTCTCCGAAATAACGGCGGAGCAGAAAGAGCGATTGATAGGGACCCGATCTATAGAAGACGCCGTTCTGTTTGCCTTGACGGTTCCCCACAATGTGTGTCCCCTGGAATTGGCGGTGATTAATCAACAGACCCCCTGGGCGAAACCGGTCATCCCCTTTGAGCAATCGCATCCAAAATAAGATGAAAAGGCGCGACATAAAGAATCTTAAGTTTCGCTACCTCTTATGGTTATATAAAACGACAAAAGAAGAATTTGATCGAATCGAAAGGAAATTCACCCAGGTAGGCATAGACAAAAAAATAATGCGTTATATGGGAGAACATTTTGATTCTAGAAATCTCAAAAGAAAGAATGAGGCAAGAAAGTTACTTAAGGGCCTTAAAGAATATATTAATAAAAAAGAAAAGGAGGGGCTGGAATTAAAATTTGAAGGACGAAAGTTAAAGCCGGAATATTACCATCTCTCGCTGAAACTTGAGGCTATTGGAAAATCTATTGTTGAAGAACTCGGACACAGGGGATTAAAGGAAATAAAGGCCCTCTATGAGCACGAGATGATGCGGAGGATCATAGAGTCCCAAGAACACAAATAAGACTAAAAGGAGGCACAGTATGAAAGTTCTGTTTGTTACTCCCAAAGCGGGTTCGTGGGCAACGCACGGCCATCATGTGGCGGCCAATCAAATGCACGCCCACTGGGCAGCGTATGCACGCGAGCAAGGGACGATCGAACCCGAGGTGTTGGATTGTAAGGCTTGGGATATTCCCATGGATAAGATGGTTCAGCTCATTAAAGAGAAAAACCCCGACGTCGTCGTATTGGGAGACATGCTCCATTCGTACGGCGGTTTTGCCGTCCAGTGGTATTTCAATGAAGCGGCCAAGGTAATCAAGGAGGCCCTTCCCAAGGTAAAGATCGTTGTCGGCGGCTTATGGTATTCGTATTTAAGCAGGGAAAGTCTCCAACTTAATCCGGCGATAGACTTTGTCGTTATGGGTGAAGGAGAGTTTACCTTTAACGAGCTCATGGATGCCTTAAACAAGGGCAAGACCAATTTTAAGGATATCGCGGGAGTTGCTTCACGGG
>MGQS01000120.1:0-22105 GCA_001797905.1 Deltaproteobacteria bacterium RBG_16_54_11
AGGGCTCTCCGGCAGCACGTGGCAAGGCAAAAATCAAGAAATAAGAAAGATCGTATATGCAAGGAATGCAAGGCGCCTTGTTGCCGTGATCTGGCGTTCTCTATAACCAGCCCCAAATGCCGCCATGACATCGAGACCTTGAAGTGGTATCTGCACTTCGACACCGTCCGGATCTATATAAGAAATCGGCGCTGGAATATGTTGATTCAGGGGAAGTGCATCTACCTCTCGAAAAAGAACCTGTGTACCATATACGACAAGAGACCGAAGATATGCAGGGCCCATCTGCCCGATGGCTGCGAGATGATTGGGCAATGGTATGACACTCTCTTATCTTCCCCGGACGATTTGGAAGCTTTCTTGAAACGAAGGAGAAAGAAGTGCTACACGTGCCCCATAGAATTAGGGGAAAAGCCTTTGATTGGCTGAAGAGCGAGGGAGGAATTGGTAAAGATAGAAACACAAGACCTGTCAAGATACGGATAGGAGGGCTGGTCCTCAAAGAGAGACCAGCCCCCTATCCGTAAGCTTTATCCCCTACGGCTGTATATAAAGACCATCTTTATCCTTGAATTTGCTGCTAACTATGAGAATAAAATCAATGATCACCCAAATACCCAGCCCGCCTAACGTAACCAGCATTACTATACCCGTACCGATCTTGCCGACGTAGAACCGATGAACCCCCAGGGCCCCCAGAAAAATGCAAAATAAGAGCGTCGGTACAAAACCTTTTTTACTCTTTGCCATACTGTTTTCCTCCTTTTCTAAATTAGTAGTGGGTAAGCTGTTGCCCGGGATAGCAAACGTATTTGCCATCACCGTCCCTATCGGAAGCGGACTTCATATATCGTTCGGTACTATATACTATTTTCAGCCGTGAGTATAGAAAAAAAGAGAGGCGGAATAAACCAGGGGCACGTTGTTTACCAGGGATACAAGCATATCTGAGGATCTTAGGAAAAAATCCTAAGATATTGATATCGGGGAAGAAATATGATATTTCTTTGTACGTCATACAGTATATAAGGAAAGGAGCAATGATATGAATAAAGTTATTGTCTGGGTGGTACCGGCGGTCTTGATCACCGCGTTAATAGTCTATTTTGTTACTGAAGACAGATACAAAAAGCTTGAGGAAAAATACAACGCTTGCCAGGGCAAGATCGGGATGACAGAAAAGGAAAAGGCGGATCTTCTGGCGCGGGAACAACAAAACAAGGCCACCTATGATCAGCTCATGAACCAGCTGCAACAAGAGGTGAGCGAGGGGCAGGTGGCGATCCGGCAATACGAAGATAAGCTCACCGTAAATGTGGCGGAAAAGATATTCTTTGACTCCGGCAGCGCTGAGCTAAAGCCCGGCGGCAGGGAATTGCTGAAAAAATTCGGGCGCATCGTCAAGGGGCTGACTGGCAAAGTAATCCGCGTGGAAGGCCATACGGACAATGTCCCTATTGCCAAGCCCTTGCAGCCCACCTACCCTACCAACTGGGAGCTCTCCGCAGCCAGGGCCATCACGGTCGTGCGGTTTTTACAGGAGCATGGAGGGGTCCCGCCCAAGATGCTTTTGGCAGCGGGGTTTGGACAATACCAGCCCATTGCCCCTAACAACACACCGGAAAACAAGCAGAAAAACCGCCGTATCGAGATCGTGCTTCAACAGAGAGACGTCTTGAAACGCACGGAGGCCCCAGTCGCTCCGGCGCCGAAGACGGCTCCGGCAAAGACCGAGGCCCCGAGCGCCCCTGTTCCCAAAGAGGCACCGGCGAAAACAGAGGCCCCTGCTGCTCCTGCGCCTCAGGGAGCTCCGGCGAAATAGCAGACCGCCGCAGGCAATCCGCGAAAGGGAATTCCCTGTCTTTCTGTATAACACAGGGAGATAGGGGAAAAGTAAGCCTGCTTTAATCTGCGCGGCTCTTGAGGATAGGTTCGTCCCAGGCATTGTTAAAGAAATGGTCCAAGACCCTGCTCGAAGTCGCCACTTTCGTCATAGATTGCCTTGCCGCAGGATCAGCGCGCAGGCTAAAAAAGGAACTCTCGTTCATAAGTAGTAATAAGAGCTCGCCCCATGCAGGGGCTTTCTCTTTAGCATTTTCTCTTAACACCTGACGCAGCTCTCTCAACGTCATCCCCTCATCCAGCTCACCCGTGTCCATCCTCCCCTTGATGAAATTGATCACCCGTGCCAGACGAAAGAGGGTGGCGCAATCGAGGCGGTTAAAATCCGTTGTCTCGATGGGCATGGCGCTGGAACGCCATTGGGAGATGGCGGCCGGCAGCAGGCGCTCTCTCTTACAGAGCTCGAACAGGGCCGTTCCCGGGGTGGGATAATAGACGCTGGGGCCGATCAGGACCCTCCTCCCCATGAGATAGATCAGCGTGCCGACCATCTCTGCAATGGTCTGGCCGGGCATCCCCAGGATGGCGTAGGCGATCACGTTGAGGCCGGCCAGTGTCGCCTCTGCTGCGATTTCATCAAAACCGGCCATCCCTTCGGGTCTCTGCATGCCCTCTTTGGTTGAGGGATCGACGCTGACAAAGGAGAGATTGATCTCTTTGAAGCCCGCCTGCTTCATCGATCCGAGAAGCTCCCCGTCCAAAGAAGCAAACGAGATGCCGTTCCTGGCGGAAAGCTGAAGACCCCCTTGGCCAAAGGTCTCAATGATAAGACTCAGCAGCCTCTTTGCCCGTCCTTTGTCAAAGGTGAAATTATCATCCTCTATATCAAAGACATTAATACCATACCTCTGTCGGCACTCCAGCATCTCCTGGATGATGCCTTCCGGAGACCGCCCCCGAAAAGAAGCCCCCATGACGAGACGGGCTGAGCAGTAAGCGCACCCATGCGGGCACCCCCTGCTCGTAATGATCATGGTGGCCCTCTTCTTCTTGATGCGGTATCGATCGAGATCGAGAAGCCCTCTGGCAGGATGGGGGAGATCGTCAAGGTCCCGGACGAAGGTATTGAGCGGGTTGATCCTCACCCTTCCATCTACTCGATATCCGATCCCGTCGATCCCTTCAATCCCTTTTATCCATCCGTTCTCAAGCTGCTCTAAAAGCATGGGGAAACGGAGTTCTCCCTCGCCCAATACGGCATAATCTACCAGAGGGCTTTCTAGAACCCCGTGAGCATCGCAGCTGACATGGGCCCCTCCCATAACGACGATCCTTCTTCCATCACCGTGCTTGATGATCCCGGCGACCTCCAGCGCCTCACCATGATACGGCGTAAAGGAAGAAGAGATCCCAAAGACATCGGCCCGCGAAGCCTCAACCCTCTTGCCGATCTCATCCCAGCCCATGCCGAAATGGTAATAGCCGGAATAGAGCTTGAAAGGACTTCGGTCATCAAAGGGATAATATGCCTGAAGGTATGCAAGCTCAGGGGGTAGAGGGATCGACCTCTTCTTATCCGTCTGGCAGTCGAGGATCTCTACCGAATGGCCATGCGTACTCAGGGAAGCGGCAAGATAGGCCAGGCCGATCGGCTGCGTCCGCAGTGATGTTCGATAAAAATCCCGGATGGGCGGTTGGATAAGGAGGATCTTCATCTCATTGATAACGAACCTACTATATCACACGGCGAGGCAAAACCAATTAGTCAAGAGGGATGTTCATGCCAAACAAGGCCAGGATGAGGATTAGACTTTAAAATCGATACTATGGTATATAGGTAAAGGCGGGCAAGGACGGGCTCTATAAAAAAACTTAGGCCCGGCTGCCATAGCAAAAAAAGGGAGCTGGTAAAGAATGAGGGGTACATCTCTCAAATCGCAGTATGCCAACCGCTATGTCATCCTGGCTACGGTTATGCTCACCAATATTATGGGGCCTATTGATGCCAGCATAGTCAACGTTACCCTGCCCACGATCGCTCAATACTTTGATGCGGGGCTTTCAGCGGCACAATGGGTCCCGATGACATATCTCCTCGTTATCAGCAGTCTCCTCCTATTCTATGGTCGTCTGGGTGATATCCTCGGCTATAGAAGGGTATATCTGACAGGTCTTGCCGGCTTCGTCATCGCCTCTGCTCTCTGCGGCCTTTCCTATTTTCTCCCCACGATTTATTGGCTCGTCGCCTTTCGGGCCGTTCAAGGGCTCGCTGCCGGGATGATGATGGCCGTATCCTTTGCCATTATGACTGCTTCCTTCCCGCCATCTGAGCTGGGCAAGGGCCTGGGTATTTATGCCATCAGCATCGCCGTTGGTCTGGCGATAGGCCCCTCTTTAGGCGGCTTCATCACCTACGCATGGGGCTGGCCTTTTGTTTTCATGATCAATCTTCCCATCGGCATCGCAGGGTTCTTCTGGGCCCGCCATATCCTCCCTGAATTGAAAGGGCAGCCCGGGACGATAGACATTGGCGGGGCACTGACCTCCTTTATCGCCCTATCCTCTCTCCTTCTCTTTGTTAACTATTCACAACATGGAGGTTTTAGCATTGCGGCAGGCATTATGCTCGGGGTGGCGATGCTGGCTACGCTCGGCTTCTTGTGGATAGAACGAAGGACTGATCAACCAATGCTCAACCTGGACCTTTTTCGCAACCTCACCTTCTCCTTTGCCAATATCAGCGCCCTCTTGAATTTTATGTCCCAGTTCGTGCTGGTATTCCTTACCCCCTTTTACCTGCAAAGACTCCTACACTACGCGCCGAATACCGTAGGTCTGACCATGACCGTCTTCCCCTTGGCCGTCATGGTGGTCGCACCCTTCAGTGGCTCCCTTTCGGACCGCATCGGCACTGGTATCTTGGCATGTCTCGGCGCTGCCATAAGCGCCGTCGCCCTCTTCCTTATGAGTCAATTAACCTCTTCCGCTACCTCTTTCGACATCGTGTGGCGATTGGCTGTATTTGGTCTGGGCGCGGGCGTCTTTCAATCTCCAAACAATAGCGCCGTCATGGGAAGCGCTCCCAGGCCCCACCTGGGCATGGCCTCGGGTATAGTGGCAACAGTGCGAAATGTGGGCATGGTTTTCGGCATTGCCACGGGAGGGGCCGTGCTCTATGCGCTGGTTTCGCCCGGCGTCTTACAACAACCTTCACCGATAGGTAAGGAAGCTGCCGAGTTTCTGTTTGGATTACGACAGGCATACCTCGTGGGGGCAATCTTGGCCGGGACAGCTGCCGCTACCTCTCTCTTCAGGGTTCGACATGAATAAGAGGGTTATCCTCATCGCGCGTGCGTTTTTGGAGGGGACGCGCGACATATTGCCATGGAAGAAAAAATGTGCTATTCACCAGAGGGCACGCAGAAAGGAGGGATGACATGAAAAAGATTATCGTATGGGTCGGTGTAGGGATCATGAGCGCTCTGCTCGTAAGCTGTGCTTCTTCGGGAAAATATAAAAAGCTCGAGACAGATTATAACAGCCTTCAGGAGCGGTACAACGGCCTTCAGGCAGGGTACAGCGCCTGCAGAGAACAGGCCGCGCAGGCAGAAAAGGAAAAGGCGGATCTCCTCGCCAGGGAACAACAGAACAAGGCCACCTATGAGCAACTCATGAGCCAGCTGCAAAAAGAGGTGAGCGAGGGCCAGGTGACCATCAGCCAATACGAAGATAAGCTCACCGTCAATGTGGCGGAAAAGATCTTCTTTGATTCCGGCAGCGCGGAACTAAAGTCCGGCGGCAAAGAGATGCTGGGCAAGGTTGGGCATATCGTCAAGGGCCTGAACGATAAGGTAATCCGCGTGGAAGGCCATACCGACAATGTGCCGATCTCCAAGTCCCTGCGCGCCACCTACCCCACCAACTGGGAGCTCTCCGCTGCCAGGGCCACCACGGTGGTGCGGTTTTTACAAGAATTCACTGGGGTCCCGCCTGAAATGCTTATGGCGGGCGCGTTCGGAGAATACCGCCCCATCGCCCCGAACGACACCCCGGCGAACAAGCAGAAAAACCGGCGTATCGAGATCGTGCTTCAAAAGAGGGACATCTTGAAACGCACGGAGGCCCCGCTTGCCCCTGCGCCGAAAGAAAAGCCGGAGCAATAGGAAAGGCCTGCAAAGGGGCAGGGATATATCCCTGCCCCTTACGAGTTTGTTCACCTGCAAACGATGATGAGGGTCTGAAGAGAGATACGCGCGGGATGCCATCGTGGCGCTTGTAAGCACCTCAACCTTCAAGGCAAAGCAATGGATTGGCCGGTTTTCTGGAGGGGCACAACAATCCGCAGTGCGGGCAGCCGACTTTTTCGGTTCAAGCCCTGGTGCCTGCCCGGACAGCGGCAGGCCTTGGCCTTTCCTGTATCAACTTTTCTATATTGTAGGTCCCCATACAGGGCGCATAGAGGTATCCTTGCAGCGCGGCGCGCGCCAGCCGTCCATCTTCCAACCAATAGGTCAGCCATGCATCCGCTTGATCCGGGTCCTCCTGAATGTATCCGGACCCCAGATGAGACAGCCAGTCCCGGTTGTATTTTTCGTGCGCACCGATGTACGGCGCCATGACGATCGGCAGGCCCAGGCCGGTATAAAATGACACCTCGCTCGGTTTGCTCCATAATATGTCCGTGGCGCGCAGCGCGCGGTTCACGGCTGCGTAGTATTCTTCATAGATATCTCCATAAAGAATCGTAATGCCCCTGCCTACGTGATTGTCCAGGCCAATCCGTTCCACTTCTCGCTCCAGCCATTCCTTTACTTCCGGTTTTGTGCCGACGGCAATATTGATTTTGATCCGCTCTTCTCTCAGACGGCGCTCCAAGGCCTTGATCATGCGAAGGACGATATCGCCCTGAGCGCCTGCCCCGCCGATGGCGTAGGTAATGGTGAGGGGATGGGTGGCGTGCCGCTTTAAATCATTGAACGACGTGGGTGGCGCTGAGTCGTCGGCAAACAGCTTTTCGCGGATAACCCCCCGATAGTTTTCAAAAAAAACGCCGTTAGGGTCCAGGTTCACCAACCGGGCGACGAGATCGCGGTGAAGTATCGAACGCCGTTCGCCGATATTTTCTTTGGGTAACGGGAATCCGGTCTCGATGATCCGATGGTGCGGGACACCATACGCTCGTAACCGCAACGATGCATGACGGCAGGGCGAAAGATAGGTGATACAGCCCTTCCGCGGATACCGCGACGCCCAAACCCGGTGGATATCCGTATCCGTGACGACACAGTAAACCTCTCGGCCATGGTAGTTGAATACCAGCGCCGGGATGAAATGGGTCGTGATCACCGGCAACTGCGAGTCGCCGACGTATTCCACCAGGCTTCGACCGAAGCCCTTTGCCTTGATGAGTCTCCGCAGCCTCCTGACGCTGTAGGTGGGGCGGGAAAGGTCGCGGAACGGGAAGAAGGGGGATATATGTTGGAGTTTATCGTATATATCGAACGTAAAGCGACCCACGACAGGCACCTCTTTGAGCCGAGTGACCGTTTCGTAGAATATGCGGGCACGCTCCCACAGGGCATTATCGGAGTCCGGCACAATGGGATCGTTGTTGGCGGTGATAATGCGGTCCTGTACGAGGCCTTTCAGGGCATAAGCCGCCCGTTGATGACCGTATCCCATATTCGCCGATATGATATATGCCTTAGCCGTGACTTTCATGCAATAAACCGCCCGTGAAAATAGCAGACCATATGGTACTGGTAAAACCCAGATGTGTCAAAAGATTTTTCACCTCACAAGGAGATGGGTATAGATATAGTTACCGGTGGGTGGGTGACCCAGAGGAGACGAAAAGGAAGGGTATTGTTACACGGAGACGTTAGTTACATATAAGGAAAGGAGGGTAGCCCTTGCTTTTTGGCGCCGCTTCCGGTAGCTTTATTGTATGCCGAGTCCACCGCACTGAAACCGTTCAAGCGCCAGAGGAGCGTGCAAAGATGCCGCTGGGCCTTGCAAATGGTGGAATCTGCCACGCAGGCACGATGGGAAAGGAGAGAGGGCTATGTACGATTTTATGCTAACCCCGGAAGAACGTAAGCTCAAAGAGGAGGTCCGCCAGTTTGTCCGCGAAGAGATCACGGGTGATTTCCTGCGGAAAATGGACAAGGATGAGATTCCCTACCCCCGAGAATTTGTAGAGAAGCTTGCCGAGCGGGGGTTGCGCGGCATACGATTTCCCAAAAAATATGGCGGCCGGGCAATGAGCTGGGTTGCCGATGTTGCGGCAACCGAAGAGATCGGCTGCCTGGGCATGGCCTTAGGCTGCGCCTTTGTCATGCCGTCCATCGTGGGAGAGGCGCTGAATGTCTTCGGCACGGAGGAGCAAAAGGAAAAATACCTTAAACCCTACATCGAGGGGAAATTAGTGGCTGCCGAGGCCTTGACCGAGCCGCGCGGCGGCTCCGATTTTTTTGGCGCTATGACCAGGGCCGAGCTGCAGGGGGACCATTTCATACTCAACGGCATGAAACGGTTCGTCGTCGGCGCTGAAGGCGCGGACTTCTTTCTCGTCTACTGTAAGACCAATTTCGATCCGAACGCACACAAGTATAACCGCCTCAGCCTCCTCATCGTGGACCGAAGTCCCGGCGTAAAAACCGAGTACCTTTACGGGCTCATGGGGTGCCGTGGCGGGGGCACCGGGCGGTTGGTCTTTCGAGATGTAAGAGTACCGAAAGAAAATTTGGTAGGCGAGCTGCACGACGGCGCGGCATGCTTTAACCAGATGATGATCCCGGAGCGCCTCACCTCTGCCGCCGGCTGTCTGGGGGTTTGGGGCGCACTCGATCTGGCGGTCCGGTACTCCAACAGACGCCGGACATTTGGCAAGGTTATCAGGGAATACCAGGCAGTCGGTTTTAAGGTGGCTGATGCTATAACAAGCCTGGATGCCTCCCGTGCCCTCACCTACATGGCTGCTCGCGCGGTTGATGAAAACTATCCTCATGTCCGCCGGCTCGTCAGTGAGGCCAAACGATTTACCACGGAGGCCGCGTGGGATATCGTCAATAAGGCCATGCAGATCATGGGGGGGATCGGCTATACCGACGTGTACCCCATCGAGCGTGCTTTGCGCGACATCCGGCTCGGAATGTTGTGGACCGGCACCAGTGAGATCATGAACCTCATGATCCAACACGAATATTACAATCAGGTGCTTGATCCATCCTATGATAGCCGGAAGCTGGAAGATGATGCCATGCATCCGGATGACAGCGAACGGTGCTATACGGACGACGATATGCTGCGGCTCTTTGGCGATGGCATGGCTTGAGAAAACAGGTTTTAGGTAAGGAACTCAACGAGGGTTGCGTCGTGACACGGGAACGGCGTGTACAGGTAGTGTGTTGACGGAGTCCCCGTCAATTCCGGATGCTGGTGATCGGGGCCGGAATCCTCCCGCCGAAACCCATAAAGGCGGATGAGCACGCGATATTCCTCACCTCCACGATATGGGCCTCGCCGAAAAGGCCGCCGAAGACTGCCTTGTCTCCCACGTCCTTGCCCGGAACCGGGATCAGGCGCACGGCCGTGGTCTTATGGTTAAAGACGCCGATCGCCATCTCATCGGCGATAATGGCGGCAATGGTGCTGGCGTCCACCTTTCCGGGTATGGCGATCATGTCGAGCCCCACGGAGCAGACAGCGGTCATCGCCTCCAGCTTTTCCAGAGAAAGATGGCCGCTTCCGACTGCCTCGGAAAGGTTTAAATCCTCGCTCACCGGGATAAAGGCGCCGGAGAGCCCGCCCACGGAAGAAGAGGCAAAGGCCCCACCCTTCTTGACGGCGTCATTGAGCAGGGCGAGCGCGGCAGTCGAGCCTGGCACGCCGATCGATGTGAGCCCCAGGCACTGGAGGATCTCCCCGACACTGTCCCCCACCGTCGGGGTGGGCGCAAGAGAGAGATCGACGATGCCGAAGCTCACCCCGAGCCGCTCGGCAACCTCTCTCGCAATGAGCTCCCCCACGCGGGTCACGCGGAAGCTCGTCTTCTTGATGATCTCCGAGAGATCGCCTAGGGTCAGCCTCTTTCCGGATTGGAGCGCCCGTTCCAGCTCCTTCTTGACCACCCCGGGTCCGCTTACCCCGACATTGATGACGGACTCCGGCTCCCCGTACCCCAGATAGGCCCCGGCCATAAAAGGATTATCTTCCGGCATATTTGCAAAGACGCAAAGCTTGGCGCAGCCGAACCCGTCCTCACGGGCCGTAGCAAGGGAGATCTCCTTGACCGCTTGCCCCATGAGCAGCACCGCATCCATATTGATCCCTGCCTTGGTGGAGGCCACGTTGATCGAGGCGCAGATATGGCGGGTGGCTGAGAGGACTTCAGGAAGGGTGGCAATCAGATGCCGGTCGCCCCGGGTAAACCCCTTTTGCACCAGGGCCGAATATCCTCCGATGAAATTGACCCCGACCTCTTGAGCCGCCTCATCGAGCGTCCTGGCAACAACCACGTACTCCTCCCGTTGCAGTGCCTCCGCAACTGCGGCGATGGGGGTCACGGCAAGACGCTTATTGACGATAGGGATCCCGTATTTGTTCGAGATGGTATCGCAGACGGCAACCATCCCTCCGGCAATCCGTTTGATCTTGGAGCGAATCCGTGTGCACAGCTCCGTGGCTGAGGAGCTGACGCAATCCCTCAGGCTAATGCCGAGGGTGACGGTGCGGACGTCGAGATTCTCATTCTTGAGCATCTCGATCGTGCGGATAATCTCTTCTGAACTGAGCATAAGAATCTATATCTGGTTGATGGCGCGGAAGATGTCCCGGTGCTGCATATCGACCGTCACGCCTATTTCCTCCCCCCGGTCGCGCAGGGCCCTCTGGATGAGGGCGCAATCCAGATGGCGCGGGATATCCACCTCATAGATCTGGATGTACTCCAGTTGCCGATCCACAGGGACCACCTCCGCCCCCAACCGGGTAATATTGATCCCCTGCTCGGCCAGGATCGCCGTGATGGCATAGACGAGCCCGGGACGGTCTTGACCGCGAACCGTGATCACGAAGGGTTCTGCCTCCCCCGGATCAAATCCAAGCCGTTCTTCCGGGTTGAGCAAACGCACCTGGATCTCCAGGCTCACCTCTCGCCCCAGTTCGTCGAGGGCTTTTTTCAGCGCCTCGGCCTTTGATCCCTTCAAAGGAGCGACAACCACGATCATGGCAAACTGCCCCATGATCACGGTCTGTGATAATGCCTCGATGTTGCAGGCGTTCTCGTAGAGGACCTTGGAAACGCCGGCGACGATGCCGGGCCGGTCATCCCCCATGACGGAAACCGAGACCAATGTGCCCTTCGCTTGCTTCTTTGCCACCGTGTTCCTTCTGCCCGCCTCATCGACAGGTAAATAGCTTTTTATTATGTATCCCGCAAACCCCTGGAAAGTCAATCAAATAAGGAGCAAAAAAGAGGATACTATTTTTTAAAGGTACAAAAGTATAGAGAATGTCAAAAAAAGTCTGTCCCCTTTTTTTCTCTCCAGCTACATCCAATCGATTGCAACGATTTTCCGTATTTTTTTAAACTCAGGATCTCCTGTTACCAGAGAGGCTCCTTCCTTTTTGGCAGTTGAAACTGCAAAACAATCAGCATAAGCGATGGAATAGTCGGCTTTGATTCGTGCTGCTGCAAGTGCATCCTGAAAATCATTACTCACACCTTGAATAGAAAGACTAGGAAGTATTGTAGTGATAAAATATTCTGCTTTTTCCACCCCCCGCTCTCTGGCAAGGATATAGTAGGTTTCACCAAGATTTATTTCATTCATCAGAAGAAGGGTATCTTCAGAGGAAAGAAGGCCTTTTACTTTTTCAAATTTGCCTTCCATCTTTAAATATGCCAGAAGGGCAAAGGAATCAAGAACCTTTTTCTTTTTCACGTCTGAGGTCCTCCTTCCGCCCTCTTAACAGCGCCCGGGTCAGGGAAGCGCCCTCTTTAAAGATACCGCAAAAGTATTCTACAGGGTCTTCCGGTAAAGGACGGATCTCGATGTGGTCATTGATGGCTTCAACGATTACGTTTGAACCCGGCTTTATGCCGATCTGCTCCCTTTCCTTCTTGGGAATGACGACCTGCCCCTTTGCCGATGTCCTCGCAGTTGCCATTGTAAAACCTCCGATAAATAGTTGAACTAATCGGCATTTAGTATAACTATTTATTGTCCGTTAGTCAATATTATTTCCTCGTGCCCATCCCGCTCCCCAGCACGGGGAAGGTTTGATCGTAATCACTCGTCAGACGAAGCGTTTATTCGCCAATAATTATCACTGTGGTTGACAAGTCGGACCAAAGTAACCGTAAGAGGTTGTTTGGAGACCAACGCTTCTCTGTAAAATTTTTATTGTGTTCTAGGTGGAAGATCTCGAATGGCGTCTTGACGGGCTGTTGCTCAGATCAGAAAGTGACCACACGATAAATAAGGGTCAGGCCGTGCTTGTTTTTTCCGACTTCTTATCCGCTTTTTCCTCCCCCTTTTCCGCTTTCGTCTTCTTTTTCTCTTTCTTATCCTTGTAATCGGTGGCGTACCAGCCGGTCCCCTTCAATTGAAAAGAGGTGAGGGACATAAGTCGCCTCAGCTGCCCCTTACAGGAGGGACACGTTTGCAGGGATTCATCGGTAATCTTCTGCATCATCTCTACTCTGCAACCACACTTGGTACACTGATACTCGTAGATGGGCAATTCCTTCCCTCCCTGTTGGTTTTTGAAAATATAATGTCCTTTCTCCGCCTTGTCAAGGATTCATCGCTGTGCCCTATCCTGTTGACACGATGATCTCTGATGCAGCTGTGTGAAAACATATACCGTGGGGAAAGACAGACGCCTTCTCATAACGACTCAATGCTGAAACTTCTGGGACGATCCTATCACCCCTTGTCCAGAAACCAGCGCACAAACCGTTGAACCCCCTCCTCGATACCCACGTGGGGGGCATAACCGATGAGGCGGCGGGCCTTGGATATTTCTGCATAGGTGATGGGGACATCACCGGGCTGCTCGGGCATCGCCTCAACCTCGGCCTTCTTCCCGAGGGCCTGTTCCAGAAGGGAGATGAGTTCGCGCAAGGGGACGGTTTGCGACTCCCCCAAGTTAAATATGTCATAACCTTGGAGGTTCCGCATGGCTCCGATGATCCCCTCAATGATGTCATCGATGTAAGTATAATCCCGGCGCGACGTGCCGTCACCGTACAGAGGTACTCTTTCGCCTCCGTGGATGAGTCTGGCGAACTTATGGATGGCCATCTCAGGGCGCTGGCGGGGCCCATAGACGGTGAAAAACCTCAGGCAGGAGATGTTCAGGCCGTAGAGGTGATGGTAGGCATAGCAGAAAAGCTCTCCCGCCCTCTTGGTCACGGCATAGGGGGAGATCATCGCCTCCAGCCTGTCCTCTTCGGCAAAAGGGACCTTGCGGTTTTTGCCATAGACGGATGAGGAGGAGCCGAAGATAAGGTCCCTGACGCCGAACTCCCGGCAGGCCTCCAGGAGGTTCAGCGTTCCCGCGACATTCACCTCCTCATAGAGCAGAGGCTGCTCGATAGAAGGCCGCACCCCGGCCCTGGCCGCCAGGTGGATTACCAGATCAAAAGATGACCTCCTGAACAAATCATCCAGAAGCCCCTTGTCCCTGATATCACCCTCCACCAGCTGAAATCCCTTGCCCCCACGGGATGCCCTGATCTCCTCGAGGTTCCTCCGCTTGATCGCCGGGTCATAGTACGCATCGAGGTTGTCCAGACATAAAATCTCATCTCCCTCCTGCAGGAGGCGCTGACAGAGGTGCGAGCCGATGAAACCAGCCCCGCCCGTAACCAAGACTCGCTTCATCATAGTACCGAGAATCTAGTAACCATCAGGAAATTCCCTCATCGACCTCTTGCCGGTATGCGTGGTAGGGGATCGGGAGGAAACACGGTTACGCTGCCATCCTTCTTGCGATCCATGAGCACGGAGTTAATGCCCGTATAGACATACCCCAAGACCGCACCCTTTAAGTTGACGACGTTGAGGGCCCGAGGCTGGAAAGGGATATTCTTATTGTCGTTGTATTGATCATCGAGGCGATAAATAGCATAGACGATCTGCTCTTCACTCAGGGGTGCTCCCCAGTACCGGCTTGTGATTGGGTAATCATCTTTCTTATCGAAGAGCAACGCCGTAGGCGCCTCCTTCACCCCTGCCGTGTAAACGTCGAAACGCTTGAAGAACGTCTTATCAAAGGCCCTGATCTTGGCCGTCACCGCCTTATTTACATCGAGGTTTTTTTCTCCGCCCCACGCAGGCAGCGAGGCCAGAACAACACCAACCATCAACAGGACAGAAAAAGCTCTCATTAAATTTCTCATTGCGCTCCCTCCCTCCTTATTGGTTAATCATACAATACTAGATATAACGTTGATTTATCAACTCTGTTTTTTTATAACGGATCATTTCCCCTCTTGCCGCCCCTCTCGGCAAAAGCGTGAGACAGAGCACTGCAATGCCGGGGCTACAGCCTCTGGTCAACTAAATATCACCCCCCTCCCCTTTTTATCTGGGGAGGGGGGAATGCTCGCGATTCGCGATTAACAAAGGACCGTGGAAAATTAGTTATCAGTATTAGGCATCAGTGGATCACACGGACACTGTGCATTTGCCCCAATTTGCTGCTTGCCAGGGAGGAACACAATCACCCGGCCATCCTCCTTGCGATCAATGAGGAGAGTCCTAATGCCGGTATAGACATACCCCACAACCGCACCCTTTAAGTTGACGACATTAAGTGCCCGAGGATGAAAAGGGGTATTCCATCGCTGGTCCTTGTATTGCTCATCCAGGCGCTTAATCGCATAGACGATCTCCTCCTCCGTGAGTGGTTTTCCCCAAAACCGGCCTGGAATGCTATAACTATCCTTCCGATCAAAGAGCAACGCCGTGGGGAACTCCTTTACCCCGGCCGAGTATACATCAAAGCCCTTGAACAAGCCTTTATCAAAGGCCCTGAACTTTGCCGTCACGTCTTTATTAAGCTCAAGATTCTTCTCCTGACCCCATGCAGCCGTCAGGGCAAAAAGGACACTCGCAAACAACATCACTAAAAAAATTGATCTCAGCTTCATCCTCTTCCCTCCTTGTCTCGAATTATAGAATATTCCCCCCCCTTCTAACACCATCCTTATATCTATTAATAACCATTCGCCCGATTGTTTTCAAGACAAAAAACGCAAATGCACTAAAAACCGATATACCTATGAGCACTACGGATTCCTTGCCCTGATGATCCGCCTGACTAAAAATTTTGTGGGATCGATATAGAGCGGTCCTCTATGATCTATGTGATAGTGAACCCGGAAAAAGGCTGCATCGCTTAGTACGGTTTCGGAGGCAAGATGGACATGCCGTACATGCATCCCCTATTCCGCAGCGAACCTGGGGCTCAATGCTAGATGTCGTTGATCTTCTACTTGACGAATCTCATGCACAGAGGATAACGATACTTCTCTCCGCTGTTGGCCTTTACCGCTGCAATAATCACCATGACCATGTCGAAGGTCAATAGGGCGATCAAAAGAACAACACCAATGACAACGAGAGTGAGCAACGCCGCAATAATGGCATAGATGCTTATGGATATCTGAAAGTTAAGGGATTCCTTCCCCTGATCGTCAATAAAGGGGGATTCATCCTTTTTGATCAACCAGATAATCAGGGGGGCGATGATGTGGCCGAAGGGAATGATATATCCGGCAAAGGTTCCGATATGGCAGAGCATTGCCCATGTCCTCGCATCCTTCTCGCTCAGTGCTGTCATGCCACGACCTCCTTGCGCCAAGGCGTCGACGCTGTTTGCCTCCCCTTAATCCGCCCTTGTAGCTTTGCTCTATCGCAGCTCAAAGCTTACCGTGACCCTCGCGCTGACGCTGATCTGGCCGAGGGCAATGCTCTTGTCAGCCTCCCCGGGGGTGACCCCGCCGGCCGGTATCACGTAGGGGGCCATACCCCTTTCATACTGTTCTTCGACAATGGAGTAAGGCTTCCCTACCTTTTGACCGAGCTCCTTGGCCATATCCTTTGCCTTTTCCTTGGCAGCCTTCAAGGCCAGGGCACGGGCCTGATCACGGTAATCGCGCAGTTTCGTCGTCCGGAACTGCACCCCATAGACATAGTTGGCGCCGGCCTCAAGGGCACTGGTGAGCAGATCATCAAGCCTCGATACATCCCGCATGGCAAAAACAATGGTCTTGCGCACACAATAGCCGATGAGCTCTTCTCGCGCATCCCCTCCCCTGTACCGGGGTTCAATGGTGATTGCCTCTATATGAACGTTTCCCGGTGCTACGTTGTACTTCTTGGCCAGGGCAAAGACCTTCTTAACGCGTTCGTCATTGTGCCTCTTCGCTAGGCCAAGATCTTTATGCACCGTTTCCACGCCTAAGGTGAGGATTGTCTCATCGGGGGCAACTCGTACCTCGGCCGCGCCGGTAACGGTGATGAGGCGCGGCTGCGGCCTTTCCCTCGCGCAGGCAAAACAGGAGAAAACCACGATAAGAACGAGAGCTATAACACCATTTCTCCAAGCTTTCTTCATCATCCAAGCTTTCTTCATCATCCAACCCTCCTATCCCCACTCATTGAACAGCAGGTTGTCAACCAGCAGCACCTCGTCTTATTTTCTACAATTTCCGCACATTGTCAAACTATTTCGCTGAGATAAAGGGATAAAGATGGCGTCTTCATTGACTTTTCGTGTTGAATATCCTATAAATTAAGTGTACGATTAATGTTCATTTTCTGTGTTGAGGGGACGGGTGTATATCTCAGATACCATAGACCGATTCATCGACTATATCGCCTTGGAGCGGGGGGCATCACCCCATACCTGTCGGGCCTATCGCAAGGACCTGGAGCTTTTTACGGTCTTTTTAGAGGAACAGGAACTGCCTTCTGACGTGACCAAGATAGATTACCTGACGATCCGCCTCTACCTGGGGCACCTCTACCAGGCAAAACGGATCAAGCGCGCCTCGGTGGTGCGAAAGCTGGCCACCTTGAGGACGTTTTTCAGGTATCTGAAGCGGGAGGGTATCGTCGGAAAAAATCCCGCCAAGATGGTGGCAATCCCCAAAGGGGGGAAAGACCTCCCCCATGCCCTCACCGTCGATGAGGCCTTCAGGCTGCTGGACGTTCCCGATGCGACCGGTCCCTTGGGAATCAGGGATCGGGCCATCCTGGAATTCCTTTACTCCAGCGGGCTCAGGGTGGGAGAACTCACCTCACTGAGCCTGCATGATCTGGACCTGGGAGAAGGAATGGTGCGGGTGATGGGAAAGGGGGGCAAGGAGAGGATGGTGCCCATCGGGTCCAAGGCCATCGAGGCGTTGAAATCATACCTGGCACGCAGGGGCGAGCTGATGGGAAAGGGCAAGAGCGCCCCCGCCTACCTCTTCCTCAATCATCGAGGAGGAAGGCTCACCGCCCGCAGCGTGGGCAGGATGATCAAAAGATACCTGCTCCAAGGAGGAATAGTGAAGGAGACCTCCCCTCATACCTTCAGGCATTCCTTTGCCACCCACCTGCTGGATGCCGGAGCTGATCTGCGTGGTATACAGGAATTGCTGGGACACGCCAGCCTTTCCACCACCCAAAAGTACACCCACGTGAGCTCGGCCAAATTGATGGAGGTCTACGATCGTACCCACCCGCGGGCCAGGAAAGGGCAAAAAGATGCTTAAGGCAACGACGATCCTCTCCGTGCGTCACAAAGGAAAGATCGTGATAGCCGGAGACGGGCAGGTAACACTGGACGCGACGGTGATGAAACACCGGGCCAGAAAGGTGCGCAGGCTCTACAACGATAATGTGCTTGCCGGTTTTGCCGGGGCCACAGCCGACGCCTTTACGCTCTTTGAGCGCTTTGAGACCAAGCTGGAGCAATATAACGGAAACATCCTGCGGGCGGCTGTGGAGCTTGCCAAGGATTGGAGAACCGACAAACTGTTGAGAAGGCTCGAGGCCCTGCTGGTCGTGGCGGACAAGGAGCACTCCCTTATCATCTCCGGCAACGGAGATGTAGTGGAGCCCGACGATGGGATCGTGGCCATCGGCTCCGGTGGCCCCTACGCCCAAGCAGCGGCCAGGGCCCTGGTAGCGCATTCCAATCTGGATGCCAAGGCCATCGCCCAAGAGGCGATGCGGATAACCGCGGAGATATGCATCTATACGAACGATCAGATAACGATCGAGGAGCTCTAACGAGAGACGCAACGGAGA
This sequence comes from Deltaproteobacteria bacterium RBG_16_54_11, assembly GCA_001797905.1. Classification (GTDB taxonomy): domain Bacteria; phylum Desulfobacterota; class B13-G15; order B13-G15; family RBG-16-54-18; genus RBG-16-54-11. Next base: position 18,159 of record MGQS01000120.1, read on the forward strand.
TGGAACGGCCCTTGACCCCCAAAGAGATCGTGGCCGAGCTGGATAAGTACATCATCGGTCAAGGCGAGGCAAAACGGTGCGTGGCCATTGCCCTCAGGAACCGCTGGCGCCGCCAGCAGGTCCCGAAGGAACTGCGTGATGAGATCGCCCCGAAAAACATCATCATGATCGGTCCCACCGGCGTCGGGAAGACGGAGATCTCTCGCCGCCTGGCCAAGCTCGCCCAGGCCCCTTTCTTAAAGATCGAGGCCTCCAAGTTTACCGAGGTGGGTTACGTCGGACGGGATGTGGAATCGATGATCAGGGACCTGACGGAGCTGGCCGTAAACATGGAGAGGAAAGAAGAGGAGGAGGAAGTAAAGGAAAAGGCCCGTGACATGGCTGAGGAACGGGTGCTCGATCTCCTCCTACCCCCTTCTCCTCCCCCCGCCTTGCCCGGGGCCGTCGAGGTGGCTGAAGAGCCAACTGCGTCCGACACCGCCCAAAAGACCAGGGAACGGCTGAGGAAGCTCTTGCGAGAGGGAAAGCTGAACGAGCGGCTGGTGGAGGTAGAGGTATCGGACAGGGCCCTTCCCGTCGTCGAGATCTTCTCTACCGCCGGTCTCGAGGAGGTGGACTTAAACATCAAGGATATGCTCTCGGGTCTCTTTCCGAAGAAAACCAAAAGGAGGAAGGTCAAGGTGCCGGAGGCCTTGGAGATCCTCATTGAGGAAGAGGCCCAAAAGCTCATCGATATGGACAAGGTGGTCAAACAAGCTATCCAGCGGGTCGAGCAATCGGGGATCATCTTCTTTGACGAGCTCGATAAGATTGCCAGCCGCGAGCAGACCTACGGCCCCGACGTCTCGCGCGAGGGTGTCCAGCGGGATATACTGCCCATCGTGGAGGGTACCACCGTGATGACCAAATATGGGATGGTGAAGAGCGACCATATCCTCTTCATCGCCGCAGGCGCCTTCTATGTCTCCAAGCCCTCCGACCTCATCCCCGAGCTGCAAGGCCGCTTCCCCATCAGGGTAGAGTTGGAGCCGCTGGGCAAGGAGGAATTCATCAGGATCCTCACCGAGCCCCAAAACGCCCTCATCACCCAGTATGTGGAGTTGATGAAGACCGAGAACGTGCAGCTCTCCTTTGCTCAGGAGGCCATTGAGGAGATCGCCGAGACTGCCGCAAAGATCAACGACAAGATGGAGGATATCGGCGCCCGAAGGCTCTACACCATCATGGAGAGGCTCCTCGATGAGGTATCCTTCGACGCCCCTGAGCTCTCCGGCCGGAAGATTGCCATCGATGCCGGCTATGTAAAAAGGAAGCTCGAAGAATTCCTCAAGGATGAGGATCTCAGCAGGTATATCTTGTAATGAAAAAGCTCATCGAAAAGGCGGAGGTCCTGATCGAGGCCCTTCCCTACATCAGGCAGTTCTATCACAAGACCATGGTGATCAAGCTTGGAGGGGCAGCCATGGTGGACGAGGGCCTCAAAGAGGGGTTTGCCATGGATATCGTCCTCATGAAGTACGTCGGCTTGAACCCGGTGGTGGTCCACGGCGGCGGCCCCCAGATCGGCCAGGTCCTCCAACGGATGGGCAAAAACTCCACCTTCGTGCAGGGGCTGCGCGTCACCGATCAAGAGACAATGGATGTGGTAGAGATGGTCCTGGTGGGCAAGGTCAATAAGGAGATCGTGGAGCTGATCAACCGCTGCGGGGGAAAGGCCGTGGGGCTCAGCGGGAAGGATGGCGGCCTCATCCGGGCAAAAAAGTTGCACCTCTCTCCCCAAGGAGAGAAGGATGCCCCGCCGGAGATCGTCGATCTGGGGATGGTGGGGGAGGTAGAGGAGATCAACTCCGATGTCATCAAGACCCTGGATGACGGTGACTTCATTCCGGTCCTCGCCCCGGTCGGCGTAGGAGCGGACGGGAAGACCTACAACATCAACGCCGATCTCGTGGCAGGAAAGGTGGCAGCCGCCCTGGGGGCGGAAAAGCTGATCCTCCTCACCGATGTCCCGGGGGTGTTGGACAGCAAGGGAAATCTCATCACGAGCCTCAAGGCCAAAGAGGCCAAAGACCTGATCGCCCGGGAGGTCGTCTCCGAGGGGATGATACCCAAGATCACCTGCTGCCTGGAGGCCCTGGCCGGCGGTGTGGGCAAGGCCCACATCATCGATGGGAGGGTCAGGCACGCCCTGATCTTGGAGGTGTTCACCGCTACAGGGGTGGGAACGGAATTATGGTCATAAAGGGAGAGGCATTGATCCGCGAGGGGCAACACGTGCTGGCCAATACCTACGCCCGATATCCCATCCTCCTCGTGCGGGGTAAGGGGGCGCAGGTATGGGACAGCAACGGCAGGGAATACCTCGACTTTGTCGCGGGGATTGCGGTATGTAACCTCGGGCACTGCCACCCCAAGGTGGTTCAGGCACTGGAAGAGCAGGCAAGGCAGCTCATCCACTGCTCTAACCTCTACTACAACGGGCCGCAGGTGGAGCTGGCCAGGCGCCTCTGCGAGCACTCCTTTGGGGAACGGGTCTTCTTCTGCAACAGCGGGGCCGAGGCAACTGAGGCAGCCATCAAGCTGGCCAGGAAGTACTCGAAAGCGCGATATGGCCCTGAGCGCTATCAGATCATTACTATGGAAAACTCCTTTCACGGGAGGACCATGGGGGCCTTGAGCGCTACCGGACAAGAGCGGTTCCACAAGGGGTTTGAGCCCCTGCTGCCGGGTTTTACCTATTGCCCCTTCGACGACATCGAGGCCGTCACCCGGGCCATCGGTGCCCAAACCTGCGCCGTGATGGTGGAGCCCATTCAGGGCGAAGGCGGGATAATCCTCCCGGCCCCCAACTATCTAAAAGAGTTGAGGGAGCTGTGCGATCAGACAGGGATCTTGCTGATCTATGATGAGGTCCAGGTCGGGATGGGCAGGACTGGCAGGCTCTTTGCCTATGAGCACTATGCAACCCCTCCCCACATCATGACATTGGCCAAGTCCCTGGCCAATGGGGTCCCCATCGGCGCCCTGGTAGCCACGGATATGGTGGCGCAGGCCTTTGTACCCGGCGACCACGCCACCACCTTCGGCGGCAACCCCCTGGCCACCGCAGTAGGATGCTGCGTCATCGACACCCTCGTGGAGGACGGCATCCTTACGAACTGTGAGGAGATGGGCCAATACCTGTTACAGGGTCTCCTTGACCTCAAGGAGCGATATGCCTTTATTAAGGCAGTGCGGGGCAAGGGGCTGATGATCGGTTGCGAGCTGGAGTTTGAGGGCAAGAAGATAGTTGAACGCTGCATGGAGAAGGGCGTCCTCATCAACTGTACCGCAGGCAAGGTCCTGCGTTTTATCCCCCCCCTCATCATCACGAAGGGGGAGATCGATTACCTGCTCAAATGCCTGGACGAGGTATTCGCAGAGCAATGAAAAAAGATCTGCTCACCATATATGATTTAACCCGGAAGGAGATAGAGGCCATCCTCCACAAGGCGGCCGAGCTCAAGGAGATGCTTCGCAAGGGCAAACCCCATCGCCCCCTCGAAGGAAAGACGCTCGCCATGATCTTTGAGAAGCCATCTACCAGGACCAGGGTATCCTTCGAGCAGGGGATGTTTCAGCTAGGGGGGCACGCCCTCTCCTTAAACCCCCAGGATACCCAGTTGGGCCGGGGGGAGGCTATCGCGGATACCGCCCGGGTCCTATCCCGGTATGTCGATGGCATCATGATCAGGACCTTTGCCCAAGAGCGGGTCGAGGAGATGGCCCGCTACGCCTCAATCCCGGTGATCAACGGTCTGAGCGATTTGCTGCACCCCTGCCAGATCTTGAGTGACATCTTCACGATGACAGAAAAACTGGGGCATCAGTATGGCGGGTTGAAGGTAGCGTATGTGGGGGATGGAAACAATGTGGCCAACTCCTGGATCAATGGGGCGTTGCGGCTC
>MGQS01000120.1:22151-28213 GCA_001797905.1 Deltaproteobacteria bacterium RBG_16_54_11
CGCAAGCGGAGGGATCCTCCCGAATAATCCTCACCCATGACCCGCGGGAGGCGGTAAAGGGTGCCCACGTGATCAATACCGATGTCTGGGCCAGCATGGGGCAGGAAGGGGAGCGCGCGGAGAGGATAAAGGCCTTTCAGGGCTATCAGGTAAATGCGGATCTCGTCCGTCAAGGGGAAAAGGGTGTGGTGGTGATGCACTGTCTCCCCGCCCACCGGGGTGAGGAGATCACCGACGAGGTGATGGATGGACCTCATTCTGTGGTCTTCGATCAAGCGGAGAACCGTCTCCATGTGCAAAAGGCCATCCTGACCCTCTTGATGGGAAAAGGGCAGAACGATGAAAAAGGCAGTTAAAAAGATCGTATTGGCCTATTCGGGTGGATTGGACACCTCGGTAATCCTGAAGTGGCTGCAAGAAGAGTATGCCTGTGAGGTAATCGCCTTTTGCGCCGACATCGGCCAGGGAGGAGAGATCGAAGAGGTCCGCCGGAAGGCCAAAACCACCGGTGCAAGCGAGATATATGTCGAGGATCTTCAGGAGGAGTTCGTCCGGGACTTCGTCTTTCCCATTATCAAGGCCAACGCCATCTATGAGGGGGGCTACCTGCTCGGCACCGCTATTGCCCGTCCCCTCATCGCCAAGGGACAGATGGAGGTGGCGCGCAAGGAACAGGCAGACGCCGTGGCCCATGGCGCCACAGGCAAAGGGAACGATCAGGTGCGCTTTGAACTCACCTACTACCACTTCGACCCCAATATACGGGTCATTGCCCCCTGGCGGGAGTGGGCGTTCCGCTCCCGAGAGGACTTGATCCGCTATGCCAAGGAGCGGGGTATTCCCGTTACCGTCACCCCCACAAAACCCTACAGCAGTGATAGAAACCTCTTGCACATCAGCTTCGAAGGGGGGATATTGGAGGACCCGTGGCAAGAGCCCGATGAGGCGATGTTTTGCCTCACGGCCGCCCCGGAGCAGGCCCCGGACAAGCCCCAGTACTGCGAGATAGATTTTGCCGAAGGCGTCCCGATCAGCGTCGATGGGAAGAGGTACTCCCCCGCGCAACTCCTGGCACGGCTCAATGAGATGGGGGGGGCTCATGGCATCGGCAGGGTGGACATGGTGGAGAATAGGTATGTCGGCATGAAGTCCCGGGGGGTCTATGAGACCCCGGGGGGCACGATCCTCCACTGCGCCCATCAAGCACTGGAATCCATCACCATGGACCGTGAGGTGATGCGCCTGCGTGACGCACTCATCCCCAAGATAGCGGAGCTCATCTACTACGGATATTGGTATTCGCCGGAGATGGAGCTGATGCGAAAGCTCGTGGATGAAACCCAGCGCGACGTCACCGGGACCGTCAGGCTCAAACTCTACAAGGGGAATTGTATGGTGGTCGGCAGGAAATCGGACAAGTCCCTCTACCACAGCGGGTTTGCCACCTTCGAGGAGGATGAGGTCTATCGACAAAAAGACGCCGAAGGCTTTATCAAGCTCAACGCCTTGAGGCTCAGGATAAGGAGGTTGTTGGGCCGATGAAGGAGCGGTATGACCCTCACCACATCGAAGAGCAATGGCAGCGCACGTGGGAGCAGCAGAAGCTCTTTCAGGCAGTGGAGGATCCGAAGCGGGCGAAGTATTACCTCCTCGAAATGTTCCCCTATCCCTCGGGCAAGCTCCACATGGGACACATCCGGAATTACTCCATCGGCGACGTGGTGGCCCGATATAAGATGATGCAGGGGTATAGCGTCTTGCACCCCATGGGGTGGGATGCCTTCGGGATGCCCGCGGAAAATGCCGCCCTGGAACACAAGATCCACCCCGCCCAATGGACCTACGACAACATCGCCCACATGCGGTCTCAGCTCAAACGGATGGGCTTCAGTTACGACTGGGATCGAGAGCTGGCCACCTGCGATGTGGACTACTACAAATGGGAACAGTTGATCTTCATCCGCATGTATGAGCGGGGGTTGGTCTACCGGAAAAAGGCCCTCGTCAACTGGTGCCCGGAGTGCCAAACGGTCCTGGCCAACGAACAGGTGGAAGGCGGGATCTGCTGGAGGTGCCACGGTGAGGTGAAAAAAAAGGAGCTCGCGGGTTGGTTCTTTAAGATTACCGCCTATGTCGAAGAATTGCTGGAGTATTGTGATAGACTCCCCGGTTGGCCCGAGCGGGTCATCACCATGCAGAAGAACTGGATCGGCAAGAGTACCGGGGCGGAGGTAGCATTCCCCTTGGAGGATGGCACGGGGGCCATCACCGTCTTCACCACCCGTCAGGACACCCTCTTCGGCGCCACCTTCATGGTCCTGGCCCCGGAACACCCCTTGGTCTTGGAGCTCTGTACGGGAAAGGAGCAAGAGGCCGAGGTGCGGGCCTTTGTGGAGCGGGTGAGAAGACAGGATTTGATTGCCCGCACTGCCGAGGATATGGAAAAGGAGGGTGTTTTCCTGGGGACCTATTGCATCAATCCCTTGACCAATGCGCGGATGCCCCTCTATACCGCCAACTTCGTCCTGATGGAGTATGGCACCGGGGCCATCATGGCAGTGCCCACCCACGATCAGAGGGATTTCGAGTTCGCCAAAAAGTACGAAATACCGATGATCGTGGTAATCCGGCCGCCTGGCGAAACCCTCGACCCGGCCCTCATGACCGAGGCCTATACAGAGGATGGGGTCCTGGTGAACTCCGGCCCCTTCGACGGCATGGAAAACCGTCAGGCCATGGAGGCCATCGCCGACTATCTGGAGGAAAAGGGGATCGGCACCAGAGCGGTGAATTACCGTCTTCGGGACTGGGGGATCTCCCGCCAGCGGTATTGGGGTGCCCCTATCCCCATCATCTACTGTGATCGCTGCGGCATCCGGGCCGTTCGAGAAGAGGATCTGCCCATAGTCCTCCCCCTGGATGTAGGACCGAAAGAGAACGGCGCATCGCCGCTACCGGATTTGCGCGCCTTTGTCGAGACCACCTGCCCCGTCTGCGGAGGAGCGGCCAGGAGGGAGACGGATACCATGGATACCTTTGTCGAGTCTTCCTGGTATTTTGACCGCTACACCTGCCCGGATTACGACCAGGGGCCCCTTGATAGGGAGCGCTTACAATACTGGATGCCCGTCGATCAGTATATCGGGGGGATTGAACATGCCATCCTCCACCTCCTCTACTCTCGATTTTTTACCAAGGTGTTGAGGGATTTGGGCATGGTCCCTTTTGATGAACCCTTCATCAACCTTCTGACCCAGGGGATGGTGATCAAGGATGGGGCAAAGATGTCCAAGTCAAAGGGGAACATCGTGGACCCCGAAGATATGATCAAACGATACGGGGCCGACACCACGCGCCTCTTCAGTCTCTTCGCCGCTCCCCCGGAAAAGGACCTGGAGTGGCAGGAAGAAGGGGTAGAGGGTGGCTATCGCTTCCTTCATCGCGTCTGGAGGCTGGTCTATGAGTTGAGAGGCAGCCTCTCGGAAGGGCCCTCCCCCATAGCCACGGCGGATCTCCCCCCGGAACTCGGAGAGATGCGTCACAAGGCTCACAAGACCATCAAAAAGGTGACAGAGGATATCGACCGCTTCCATTTCAACACCGCCATCGCCGCTATCATGGAACTGGTAAACCACCTCTACCAGACCAAGGATAGCATCGAGGCAACCCCCCGGACCAAAGCAGTCTGGCAAGAGGTTGTGGAAGCGCTCGTCGTGCTCCTCTCCCCCTTCGTCCCCCACATCGCCGAGGAGCTCTGGGAGGCCTTGGGGCACAAAGATAGCGTCATCAAGGCCCCCTGGCCTCGGTATGACCGGGAGGCCATCACTGAGGAGGAGGTCATCGTCGTCGTTCAGGTAAATGGCAAGCTCAGGGACCGCCTCCTCATCCCTGTCTCGGCCAAAGAGGAGAAGGTCAAAGAAATGGCCCTGGCCAGCCCCAAGGTGAGACGACATATTGAAGGAAAGGAGGTAACAAAGACCATCTTCGTGCCCAAGAAGTTGGTCAATATCGTATGCGCATGAAAAATATAACCCTCGTGATTGCTATCATCAGCTTCTTCTCCGCGACCCTCGGCTGTGGGTACCATCTCATGGGTAAAGGGGGAGAATTTCCTCAAGGGATTACCTCACTGGCCATCATCCCTTTGGAGAACAAAACCAAGGAACCCAACCTCACCGCTATCTTCACCTCGGCGCTCCGCCGTGAGTTTATCTTCCGGCGCGAGGTGGAAATCGTGGCGGAGAAAAAGGCGGAGGCCTTGCTACAGGGGTCCCTTACCTCCATAAGCATCGTCTCTACCGCCTATGACCAGGAAGGGCGGGCTACGGAGTATCAGATCACCATTACCCTGGACTTACGCCTTGTCCGCCAGGGGAACAATGAGATCCTCTGGCGGGGTGACGGGATCAAGGGCACGTGGCATTATAAGGCCTCCTTAGACGTGATGGTCAATCAGGGAAACAAAAACAACGCCATCAACAAGATCGCCGCGGATCTGGCCGAAAAGACCTATATCATGATCAAAGAGAGGTTTTAAGATCTGAGGACGGATTTTGCACGGTTAGAAGAGGAATTGGCCAAGGGCAAGGCCCGGCCGTTCTATCTCCTGTACGGGGATGAGGGTTACCTCATAGAAAGGGCACGAGGAAAAATAGTGGATGCCCTCCTCCCCCAATGCAGAGAACTCAATTTCACCCCGTATGATGCGGGCCAAGCTCGGCCATCGGAGGTCATCAATGCCTGTAACACCTTCCCCTGCATGGCCCAGCGCAGGATAGTCCTAGTCAAGGGTGCTCACCAATACGGCAAAAACGATCTGAGGTCCTTCAGCCCATATTTGCAATCCCCCTCCCCCACGACCTCGCTGGTCTTCATCGCCGAAGCGATGGCGACGGAGTTCCTGAAAGAGGCAAAAGATGGCGCCTTCCATCTCGAACGCCCCCCGCAAAAGGAGATTATCCCTTGGATCCGGGCGATCGCCCGGGAACTGGGCAAGGAGATCGCCTCTGAGGCTGCAGTATACCTTCAGGAGGCCGTCGGCAGAAACCTCCAAGGACTCTACCATGAGCTTTCCAAGGCCTCCCTCTATATCGGTGATAGGGGGCGGATAGAATTAAAGGATGTGGAAAGGGTGGCGTCCGAGGTACGTGTCGCCACCATCTTTGAGCTCACCAAGGCCATAGGCGAAAGGGATCTCAGGAGGGCCTTCCGAGCCCTCGAGCGAATATGGGAGACAGGCGAACCCCCGTTGAAGATCTTGGGGATGATCTCCCGGCAGTTCCGTCACCTCCTGATGACGAAGGAGGTTCTGGCACAAGGGGGTGGAGCAGAGGAGGTCAAAAATCAGCTCGGGATCTCCAACCCCTACTATCTCAGGGAGCTATCTGCCCAAGCCAAAGGCTTCTCTCTCCCCGCTTTGCAAAAGGCCTTGATGAGCCTGTGGCAGGCGGATTTGAAGCTCAAGAGGAGTTCGCTGTCGAGAAGACTCCTGCTGGAGGGATTGATCATAAAACTGTCCGGGCCCTCATGAGGACGGATACGTTCTTGACCGTAAGATAGTGTGATGGACTCCTGATTGCTTCGTTATCCTCGGGCGATAAAATATGATCGTCCCCCTCTCCCGCCAGCGGGAGAGGGCTGGGGTGAGGGTGGATATAATTTTTCCCCCTCACCTTTTTCCTCTCCCCTTAGGGGAGAGGAAATAAATATATTTTCTGAGTAAACTGATAAGCGGCATGAAGGATTCATGCCCCTGTAATGCCAAAAAACTTAACGCATCCCTTTCTTTGCCTCGGATTCGACTATCTTCCAGATTTGCAGGATAAGTTTTCTCACCTCGCTGTCATTATAGTTTCCCATGAGGGTGCATTCAAAAAAGTAGGTTTTTCTCGCAGAGACAAACGTAGTGACATCTAGTTTCTGCCCGCCCTGATCAATCGTCTTTCTGGTCACCAGGGCTTTTTCACCTTCCGCGATGTCTATATCCTTGTAGTCGACCTCTTTAACATACTTTTTATATTCTTCATCCTTTAAACGCCACGATTCACTTTCCACCTGCATGA
>MGQS01000121.1:0-322 GCA_001797905.1 Deltaproteobacteria bacterium RBG_16_54_11
CCTTTGCCCGTACCGAGGGTTTTTTGCCGGCGCCGGAGACGGCCCACGCCATCAAGGCCGCGATCGACGAGGCCCTCGTGTGCAAAAAGACCAAAGAGAAAAAAGTCATCGTCTTTAACTTCAGCGGGCACGGACACTTTGACCTGGGTGCTTACGATAACTATCATAACAAGCGGCTGGAAGATACCGAATATTCCGAAGAAATGCTTCAGGCAGCCCTTAAGGAACTACCGAACGTGGGACAGTAACTTAGGGTAGGGGCTAACATCCTCTTTCTGTGGCAATTGGGGAGTGCCTGTCTCGTTATTTTAGACAGATACTC
>MGQS01000121.1:339-1692 GCA_001797905.1 Deltaproteobacteria bacterium RBG_16_54_11
CGTCTTGCAAACCTATGGAAAAAAGACCCTCAATAGGTCGAGGGTCAACATACTACCCAGGGCATATAATAGTTTACTTCCCCCCTTTAGAAAAGCCGAAGGTGACCCCTTGGCCAGGGGGTAAGGGGGGATTTGAAGATTGACTAAATCCCCCTTAATCCCTGGCCAAAGGATTTTAAATCAGTACACAATAATAAAGATGCAAAGTATTTTATGCTCTGCATAGTAAGATCATTGGAGCCGGCGGGGAGGGTTGAACTCTCGACCTACTGATTACGAATCAGTTGCTCTACCACTGAGCTACGCCGGCCTTGGATGCACTCAAAATACACGCTGAAGAAGCGGGTGTCAAGCCGGGTGAAAGATGCCGCAATCCAACCACCAAGCCGTCTGATTTATTGCTGAGGTCTCCACAAGGTTATCTCTCGTATCCGTTCAAAGTCGGTATCGTCCGATGCGAGGTGCGTCACATTTCTTCTTTCCATCACTGCCAGATGAAGGGCGTCGGCAGTAGCAATCCCCCATCGTTCCGCCAGTTGAAGGGCTGTGTCCATATCATGGCCTTTTACCTCAATAATGAGCAGTCCAGAACTCTTTAAAACGGTAATGAAGTTTTGGTACTGCCTGAGGGGAACGAATATCTCGGACCTTCTCTTATCATTCAGTAAATAACGTTTAAGTTTTTTTACCGTTATCGCTTCGATAAAATTAGAGGCATATTGGAGCATGAGTTTTAAAAAGACCTCCTCTAGTACCAAAACCGAGGTACAAGCCTTGACGGCACCCTGTTCTATTCTTTTAAGAAATGCTACGGATATCTCATTGCTGTCAAAGGCATGATGCAAAAAAATATTCGCGTCGACGAAAATACGGTGCTCTCCCGGGAAATTGCTGAGATTATTGCTCATGTGTTGATATATCCTCGAGCTCGTCCAGAGAGAGTCTGCCCCTGACAATGCCTCTCGTATTTTCGGTATAATTTATTCTCATTGGTATGATGACAAGACCATCTTCGGAGGCGGTTATTTCTACCTTATCACCGGGCGAAATACCGGTCTTTTTTCTTAACTCTTTGGGGATCACAACTTGCCCTTTTTTTAGAACCCTTGCAAACATGGTATACTCTCACTTTTGTTAAACAAGATTATTTGTATAACCAAAATTAAAGTAGCACAAAATTTAAAACAAGTCAAGAAAATGAGGATGATAGCCACTTGCCCATGGCTTCTTATTGTGATATTTTGACGCTAATTCTATCACAATTGGGGCGTTGGTGTGTTAAACAGGCGCGTGCTGGTTATCGATGATGAGGAAAACCTGAGGCACTATCTCCAGATGGTGCTCGGTGAGGCG
>MGQS01000121.1:1722-2051 GCA_001797905.1 Deltaproteobacteria bacterium RBG_16_54_11
CGACGGCGCCGAGGCCCTGGACAAGCTGCAGCAACAGGCCTGGGACATCATATTGTGTGACATCAGGATGCCCAAGATGGACGGCATGGCCTTTCTCAAAGAGGCAAAAAGTAGGGGCTTGGAGGGGACAGTCATCATGATGTCTGCCTACGGCACCGTCGACACGGGGGTAGAGGCGATGAAGATCGGCTCCTACGACTATATCTCCAAGCCATTTAATGCCGATGAGATCATCCTGACGATAAAAAAGGCCGAGGAGCGCGAGAGGCTCCGGGAAGAGAATATTAGGCTCAAAGAAGAGGCATTCAAGGATTATACCCTGGATAATA
>MGQS01000121.1:2174-2480 GCA_001797905.1 Deltaproteobacteria bacterium RBG_16_54_11
TACATTATAATAGTGACAGAAAAGATAAACCTTTAATTTCAATAAATTGCGGGGCCATACCTGAGAATTTACTTGAAAGCGAGCTCTTCGGCCATGTCAAGGGGGCCTTTACCGATGCCATACGGTCTAAAAAGGGGCTCTTTGAGATGGCCAATCAGGGGACGATGTTTCTCGACGAGATCGGCGAGTTGCCGCACGGCCTTCAGGTAAAGTTATTGCGTGTGCTGCAGGATGGTGAGATCAGGAGGGTAGGGGATACATCTGCACTGCAGGTAGATGTCAGTATCATTGCTGCTACTGCCAAAG
>MGQS01000121.1:2509-13660 GCA_001797905.1 Deltaproteobacteria bacterium RBG_16_54_11
CCGGGAGGACCTCTTTTATCGCCTCAATGTCCTGCCGATCCATCTTCCGCCGTTACGAGAACGCACGAAGGATATCCCCCTGCTGGTCGAGCACTTCATTGCCGCAAATAACAGAAAATTAGGCCTCCGCATCAAGGGCGCCTCACCGGAGGCGATGGAGCAATTCCTCTACTACGCCTGGCCCGGTAATGTGCGGGAACTCGAGAACATCATCGAGCGGGCCATGATTCTTTCAGAACGGGATGCAATTGGCGTTGAGGCCCTTCCCCTGCAAAGAGAGGCCGAACAAGGGCCACTTCCCTCAGAGCTCTCCATCAAGAAAAATGCCAAGGCAATGGAGATCCGGCTGATCAAACAGGCCCTGGAAAAGACAGGGGGCAACAGGCTCAGGGCCGCACGTATCTTGGAACTCAGCCACAAGGCCTTGCTCTATAAGCTCAAGGACTATGGACTGAAAGACTACGGAAGAGGGGGGTAGGAGTAGGCCGCGAATTTTCCGTGCTATACGAGAAGCAAGACTTACTACTAACTATGAGACGGAAAAACATGCATGATAAAAAGAAAAAGAATTTTGATGAGATACGTCCTGAGTATGACTTCGATTATTCGCAAGCCGTTCGCGGAAAGTATTCTAAAAGATTGCTTGATGAAGGATCCAACGTGGTCATACTTGCACCCGATCTAGCTAAAACCTTCCGTGATTCCGCATCGGTAAATGAGGCATTGCGATCACTTTTGGAATTGACGCGTTCCACGAAGCGCTTAATAAGTCGCTCGCCCGGAGGCGAGAAAAAGCTGCGCGCCGGTTAAGCCATACGATATCTCTACTCTGGCACTGCTTTGTTTAGGGGGAAAGGGGTGCTTACATGAGGAAGCGGGGGGAATATGGGGTTACCCTCATCGAATTGGTTGTCGTAATGGCCATCATTGCCGTCATCGGGCTCTGTATGGCGCCGGCCATCGGCGAGTGGCTGGATAATTTTCGCATCAGACAGGCGGCCAGGGAGATAGTCTCAAATCTTCAATATGCAAAAATGAAAGCGATTTCCAGCCGCGTAGAACATAGAATATGTTTTGATTTGCCTCATAAAACGTATCACCTTGAGAAAAATGACGGTGCCTGGACGCAAGAGGGGAGTAAATTTCATGTGCCGAGAGGTGTTGATATAGCGAGTGTAACATACAATCCTCCCAGGGTAAAATTTGACCCCGATGGCACATCATCCAGCGGACACATCAAGCTAGAGAATGGGCAAGGCAAAACATATAAAGTTGTTATTTACTACACCGGCAGAATAAGGATCGAAGAGTAAGTTGTTTTTTGACTATGAATACTTTTCATCCTTATATGAAATAATTTCATAGCAATTTGGATATAGATGGCGGAACAAATCGTAAAAATCATTTTAAATCAATTGGTTATAAATTAACCATGCTGGCATGGATATTGGATTAATCAACCTTAGAAGGGTGAGAAGGAGGCATTATTTGCGACCCTTTAGAAGGGACAGAGAACAACAAGGGATTACCCTCATAGAATTAGCTGTGGTGATGGCGATCGTCGCCATCATGGGGGCCTTTATGGCGCCCTCTATCGGAGAGTGGGTAGCCAATTATCGCATCAGGCAGAGCGCTAGGGATATTGCCTCTACGTTACAGCTCGCTAAGATGCAAGCCATTTCCACCCATCAAATATACGTGGTGACATTTACCCCTGCAGCCGGTACCTATCAAATCACCCCCGGAGGTAGTGTTTCGCAAATTGCCCGAGGGATAACTATAAACAATACGGATTTTACCGGCAATGTTATTCAGTTTTACTCTACCGGCACCACATCAAGCCCTTCTTTGACCGCGAGTATTTATATCAAAGACGCGAACGACAAACAGTACCGTGTCGTAGTAGCTCCTTCCGGCAATATAAGCACGCGCGAGGGGTGGACATAAGATAATTTTTTAAGGAGGAATTATGGCATTTTTGCGCCGACAATCTCAAGGATTTACCCTTATCGAGGTCATGATTGCCCTGGTGATATTGGCTTCAGGATTGTTGGCCTTAATGACCTTGCAGATCGTCTCCATTCGGGCCAATGCCTTCAGCAGCGAGATGACCTACGCCGGTATGCTGGCCCAGCGCAGGTTAGAGCAGATACGAAATACGGCGTATGACAGTATTACCCCTGGTACGGTAACTGATACTGTTGACCCCTCTGACAAAACAAAGGGAATGAAGTATACCGTAGAAACGAAGGTCGATAATAATACCCCTGCTACCGACATGAAGACTGTAACCCTTACCATAAAATGGACAGGCTCTCCCGCCGGTTCTGCCACCGGCGCCCAGACCGTTGATTTCGAGACAAGCTTCATCACCGTGATAGCGAGGTAATGCTTACCATGATAGCGATGAAGAAAAAAGAAGCAGGTGTCACCCTTATTGAATTGATGATCGTCCTGGTCATTGCAGCCATCCTGGTAGCAGGAATTTATTCCCTTTTTATTACCCAGAGCCGGTCGTATAGTGTCCAGGATCAGGTGGCAGGGGTGCAGCAGGACGCCCGCGTTGCCCTTAACATAATGGCCCGTGACATTCGCATGGCGGGGCTGGCAGCCGGGCGAGGGAGTGGTACCGGTTTTACCGATGGAACATTAAGCAGCATTCTTGTAAACGGATTTTACTATGCCGTAAATCCTGTCAACGGTGCCAATGCGCCTGATACGCTTACGGTGGTCTTGGGCGCCGAAGCGTTGGGTAGAGTACTGTCTGTTACCGGTACCATGATCCAAGTCACCGACGATGGCATCAACCCCAAAGACGTCGATTATTATTTCACAGATGCTAAAAAAAATTATATCGCCTTTGATCAGCAGCCAGGCAGGCTCTATCAAGTGAATACGGTTTCTGATACGGATATAACCATCACAAACTTCCCTTCCGGTGTTACGACGACGGTGGGCGGAAAAGCATTTGGGGTGCAGGCCATCACGTACTCAGTAGGTGCAGACGGCATCCTCAAACGTGACACACACACTAGTGCCTCCAGTAATCAACCCCTTGCCGGTGATGGAATAAATACCTTTGTGGAAGACCTTCAGTTTGCATATCAGGTTGCAGGGGATACCGGTTGGTATCACGACCCATTAACTGATTTCCCGGCGGGCAAGACCCGAGCCGATATCAGGATGGTCAGAATAAATATTAGTGTGAGGACTGCCGTCCAGGATGCCGTGGTGCAGGACGCTGCCTCTACTTCGGCCAAATTTAATCAACCTGCCTTAGAAGATCATACTGCCGGTCTTAGCGGACCGGATGGTTTCAGGAGGAGAGTCTATACCACCGAGGTTAACGTGCGGAATCTGTAGTGATGAGGATCACAACTAATTATTTATTAAGGAGATTTAAATGGTTGCCAAACGGAAAAAAGTGAGAATTCTTATGCTCCAATCTCAGCAGGGAGCG
The DNA here is from genome assembly GCA_001797905.1 of Deltaproteobacteria bacterium RBG_16_54_11. GTDB lineage: Bacteria > Desulfobacterota > B13-G15 > B13-G15 > RBG-16-54-18 > RBG-16-54-11. Next base: position 5,970 of record MGQS01000121.1, read on the forward strand.
GCGTTGATCGTCGCCATCATGATCCTTTTGCTCCTGACTATCTTAGGGATCTATGCCGTAACCACCTCCACGTTGGAGACAAAGATTGCCGGTAACGAGAGGGTCCTGAAAGACGCCTTTTATGCTGCCGACGGAGGGATAGATTGCAGTCGCATGGTAATTGCACTGTTTATCACCCAACAAAATCCAACGCTCCCTACAGACACCAGCGTAAATGACGAAACTAATTTCCGGAAGGAGGTCCTCGGGTTTGCCTCCATTGATCCGCTCCCATATGTTAACTTTGACTATGACTATACCGGTACGAGTACGTCGACGGTAAAGATCGATATCAATCGCGTCAGGGCAGAAGAACCGCCAGGATACTCAGGCGAATTTGGGGCACCGGTAGCGGAAAAACAAACATGTATCTATTATGCCATGGATTCGGTCTCACAAGGCATAGCAGGCGCCAGTTCCGATATCGACACCACTTACCGTCATGTCATTCATTATTAAAGCATGAAAGTAAAGTTAAGTAAGGAGGAATACGATGTTTACTCTAAAAGTTGATAGTTTGAAGGTGCCTTTAACCATCGTTTGCTTCCTTGCGCTGGTCATCGCAACCCCCCCGGCTATGGCTGCCCTGGCTACCCAGCCCTGCGCCGTATCACCGGCGTCAGGGGGGCTGTCAGTCATGCCGAATGTCTTGCTCATTGTCGATAACTCGGGGAGTATGCTCGGCGCTGCTTTTCCTGCTGCCTACGATAATTCCAAATCCTATATTGGTTTTTTCAATAAAGATAAAAGGTATAACTACGACAGCACGAACAAATATTTTGTCGAAAACGCAAGCGGCTCCTGGAGTGGCAACTTCCTTAATTGGGCTTCCCTTACCCGCTGGGACGTAGAGGTCTATGTGTTGATAGGGCAGAATTATAAGGATGTCTCGGGGGTAAGAACTCTTGTCTCGAATGCCGATCCCCGTTATCAAAAAGGGGCAACATTCATCGCCCCTAATCGTTTTTATAATGATACTGCCGGCGTCACCCCTTACACAGGGCTGACAAGGGGATATCGGCCAGTCCCCTATTACTATGCCGATGATTATAGCACCGGGGCAGGCAGCATCAATGAAGATACTAATAAAAGGAAGTGGCCTTATTTGGAAGTGTGCACCGGCTCATATTCTTCAGTATCAGGAGAAGATGGCGCACTATGTGGAGCCTGCACTGGTACTAAGGAATTCTATTACCTCCGGATCAAGGTGGAAACAACTGACCCCCTGTACCAGCCGACAGGCGTATTGAAGAGCTTGGAAGAAAAGGTACGATTAGGACTTATGCATTTTAACGCCGATAACGGCACTAACGCACAAGGAGGATTCATAAAGCAATATGTCAAAAAGTTAAACTCTACACAGCTTGCTGCTATTACTGCATCACTGCGCTTAACCTTGGCCGAGCAAGATAGTGATACCTATTTCCCCGCGGGCTCTTATTTATTTCATACGTGGACTCCTCTGGCAGAGACCTTGTATGAGGCCACGCGGTACTTTCAACAGGTTACTCCCTACTATACTCCCCCTTCTTCTCCTTCTTATGCAACCGAGGATTACAAGTTAGCAACTGCCGCTACCGCAGATCCCACGCGCGACCCTTTATATAATGAGGATTATCCAACTGAGTCACCAATAGGGTGTGCGAAAAACTATGTGGTCTATTTGACCGATGGCGAGCCAACCGATGATAGAACGCTTCCTACAGGAGCTTCAATTAGGAATGCCGACGGCGATACGTGTGATGGCAGTTCCCCTTATACTGATTACTGCCCCTGTGATAATGCAGGCTGCGGTTACTCCTGTGTTTGCTCTGCAACCACCTTTGCCAATAATGGGAGTGGATGGGGCAATGGATCCGCCTATCTCGACGATGTGGCCTATTATGCCCGGCACACTGACCTCAGAGCGATGCAAGGCGAGCAGCACCTTGTTACGCATGTCATCTTTGCGTTCGGAACAGAGGGTGGATATGGCGAAACCTTGCTGAGCAAGGCCGCTTATAACGGAGGGGGAGAGTATTTTCGCCCAGAGGATGCAACCCAGTTACAAAATAGTCTCATGTCGATTTTTGATATTATTACGACTGATGCAGCTGCTGCTGCCTCGACAGCCATCACCTCAGAACCGATATCGGGTGTTGATCTGATCTATATACCCTATTACGTGCACCCCTATGACGACCAGTGGTGGGGGAATATCAGGGCCTTCCGCATGCGCAATGACGGCTTCCTGCTCGAAGGCGCGAGCGGTAATGTCGTGGCCCTCGATAGGGATAACGATCTGGTCTTGGATAACCCGAAATGGGATGCCGCCTTGTTGCTGCGATCGAAGGCTGTTGCCGATTCGCGGACCATATATACCTATATCCCCGGCCAGACGAACCCCTATCCATTCACTACTGCTAATGCCGGTAACATTGGAAAATATTTTGACGTAAATTTGGATGGTGATAGTAATGTAGATGAGGTTGGGACAAACCAAGAAGTGAATGCGTTGATCTCCTACATCCGGGGCAATGATACGCCATCTGGATTCACGACCGGCCTCAGAGGGAGAATGAACATGTATCTGGGGGATATCATGCACGCCAACCCCGTTTTTGTCGGCGAGCCTTCGGCGCGGTATGATGTTATTTACGGTGACGGCAGCTACTGGGATTTTTTCTGGGCCAATACCTCTCGCACAAAGGTCCTCTATACTGCTGCCAACGACGGTATGCTCCACTGCTTCGACGCCGGTAGTGGGGAAGAGAAGTGGGCCTATATCCCCTATAATCTCCTCCCCCATCTGCAATGGCTCGCCAAGTCTTATTCCTGTCACAGCTACTACGTGGATCTCACCGCCAATGTGTGGGACATGAAGTTCAGCACTGGCTGGAAATCCGTTTTAGTAGGAGGAATGAGGATCGGAGGCACCCCGTGCCCAACGGATACCGACAACAACGGCACGCTAGAGGCCACTTTGCGATCCGCCATGTATGCCCTCGATGTCACCAGCCCGACGGCAGGTAATGTCAATTTCCTCTGGGAGATCAGTAACAATGATTTTGGCTACACTACCTCCAAACCCATAGCAGTAAGGATAAAAGAGGGGGCGACGATGAAGTGGTATCTGGTTTTCGGCTCCGGCCCGAGGACAAGGGAGGGTGCAGGAGGAGACACAAGCGATGGCTATACGACCCCCACGAATGGTTATATCTTTGTCGTTGATCCCGAGTCAGGCACCATCAGCAGAACGATCGACCTGGGAACAGCTTGGAAAACAGGTAATTTCTTCGGTTCCCCGGTTGCCATAGACTATGACATGGATTACAGCGTGGATATGATCTATATCGGCGATGCCAAAGGTAATTTATGGCGGATCAAGACCTTTACGGAATCCGGTCCCGGGCCCACCAAGACCTATCAGACTGATCCGGCGTTTTGGAGCATCGATGTCAACAGCAATGACGAGGTAAATCCCGAACCACTACTCTCTCTCGGCCCTGATCAGCCCATCGTGATGAAGCCATCCGTCACTATGGACGAAAAAGGCAGGGTATGGCTCTTTTTAGGTTCTGGGAGATTCTACTGCGCGAATGACAACGACTGCTGCGGTTTAGGTATCAATTGTCCCGCTAAATCGGGTATCAATTGCGCTACTGGCTATACATGCACGCAAACAGAAACGGTATCAGGAACTAACTATACACGAAGTAAATACATGACCGTAGGGGTCTATGATCGGCATTGGGAAACTGACAAGTTCGTCCTGCAAGGCAGCACTATTAATTTTGCCGCTGATCCTGCTGTCCTTGATCACCGGGTCATCTTGCCAGGTAAGGTGGTAGGCACTATTGGACATACCCCCGAGATGACTGGTTATTATATAGTGGATTACACGACAAGAGAAATAGCTTACGATGTATCGGCAGCGAAGAAGGGCTGGTATTTCCGCCTGTTAAATGAAAAGGAACGCTCCTTAGGGGACTACACGCTCTACCAAGGAACGCTCTTTTTCATCTCCTTTAAGCCTGATATCACGGGCGCGTGCACCAACAACGGCGGGCTTTCGAACCTCTATGGCGTAAATTATACGGGCGGCACCTCTGTCTCAAACTCGTTCTTCGACTTGACCAACACAGGAGATACAAGAATCATAGATGGCGATGATTTGATAAGAGACACCAGCGGCAATGATCGGGGGGCAGCTATCTTGCAGCTTGACAAGGGGTTTGCCGGGGGAGGGCTCAAGATTAAAGAATTTGAGCTGACGGGCGGTGGTACTACAACCATGGGGTACACCCCCTTAACTGAAGAGGGCTTGCCTCTTAAGCCGGCGGGCTCAGTGTATTCCACGGGGGTAACTTCATGGAGGGAGGTGTGGCAGTGATGAAGCTCTTACAGAAAAAAAGATATCAATACAAGACCATTATAATAGCCCTTATTATTACCAGTTTGTTCTTGAGCTGGGGTATAGGGTATGCTCAAGATGCTCGCCGCAGTAGCGCAAAAACAGGCCTGTATGAGATGGATGGACGTTTACAGGCATTCAATCTAGATGAGAGGTGGGCACGCATCGGCGGATTCAAATGGAGCTTGGCAGATGAGTTCGATGCCGAGGAGTTTGCAGCGAGATTAGGAGTGGGTAAGACCGGTACGGTAGAGTTTACGGCAAGACAAAAAACATGGGCAACGTTTTACGTGGTTTTAGGGACTATTGATGTGTCTACCATCAGTAAGCTGAAAGTGAAGACGCAGGACAAGAGAAATATCAAACTCGTCCTTGAACCAAGCGAGATGAAAAGCATTTATGAACAAGGCGGCAAGATCTACAAGATAGTCCCCTGCGGCGAGTAATGATTTTTTGAAGTTAGTTTATTAGAGGGCCCACCTATTATGGTGGGCCTTTTTTAATGCCGTTTTTTGTCAGTTTCCCCCAGCCCAAAAAGACCTTTTTCTTTACCGCTCTGTTCCACGCTTAGATGAGCCCCATAGCCTTTTTTGTTTCTCTTTTCAAAACAATTAGTTAGCTATTTTTTTATAGCTCGGCAATTGGCATCCATCCTGCAATTGATATCTTAAGGAAGAATCCGATTTTGGGAGAAGGGAAGAGATGATGGGTCAAAATGTAAAAAGAACTGAAAAGGGCGTAACGCTCATCGAATTGGTCATCGTGATGGCCATCATCGGTATCATGGCCCTCTTTATGACCCCCAGCATCGGGGACTGGGTGCAGAATTACCGGATCAAGCAGGCGGCTCGAGACATAGCCTCCGATCTGCAATTTGCCAGGATGAAGGCGATCAGCGCACGTAAGTACTGCACCGTTGCATTTACGGCAACGGGCTATGTGATCTTTCCTGATTACGATAATGATCTGGTGTTGGACACGGCAAATATCGGCGATCTCGACGGGGACGGCGACCAAGAAAATGAGACAACGGATATCTATAAACAAGTGACTTTAAGCCGCGTGGTCTTTGACACCGCGCAATCTGACGGCGGCAATGACGGCATAAATTTCATTAACAATGCCGTCGCGTTTGACAGCCGCGGGATGCCGCGAGACGATACCGGGAATTTCCAGTCGGGCACGGTGTTTATCATCAATCCTGCCATCGAAAAAGGCAGGAGAGTTGATGTTACGAGCGCAGGCGCAGTCAGCATCACGGAATATCCATAATTAAACATGTAACTACGTAAAGGCAAGAAAGATGAAGCACAGGGCATTACAGAGACTTTTGGTAAAGAAAAGTGAAGGATTCACCCTCTTGGAGGTGATGATTGCCCTCGTAATACTCTCCGTGGGACTCTTGGGATTGGGCGCCTTACAGCTCGTAGCGATCAAGACAAACGCCTTCAGCAGCGAGATGACGTATGCCACCATGATCGCCCAACAACAGGCGGAAATCCTCAAAAGTCTTCCCTTTACCGATGCGAATCTGACGGCGGCAACTGAGGCCAATCCGCATACGGGCGTGGGGAGCGGCAAGGGGGTGCAATATGCGATCAGTTGGACGGTGACGGATAATAGCCCGGCTACCGATATGAAGATTATAAACATCTCCGTGCAATGGCAGAGCTTGCGACAAGGGCAAGCGAGCGAGAACGTAACAGCACAATTAAAAACTATCGTAAGAAATTCTTCGTAACCCGGTGTAAGGGGGGAATAGATGAAAGAACAAAAGGGTTTTACCCTCATTGAGCTCATGATCGCCCTGGTGATCTGCGCCATCCTTGTGGGCGGGACGTATTCTATCTTTATTTCCCAACAGCGGACCTATGCGATTCAAGACCAGGTGGTGGGTGCGCAACAGGATGGACGAGCTGCTCTCACGATCATGGCGCGTGACGTCCGCATGGCGGGTATGCTGACCGGCATAAATGGGTTCAACGTCTATGGCGCCGCCGAGGCCATCACGCCAACCAACAGCAGTTCCGCGCCGGATCAGATAAGGGTAGTTTTTGCTGCCGAGGAATTTTCGTCCGGCGGTTCTTCTGTTACTGTTACGGCAGTCAATGGTACGGTAGTTACTCTCAGCGCTACGATCGGCACTTTTTTCAATAGCGGCGGGACACCCAATAGAAGTTACGCGGCTTTTGAGGGGGAACAGCGCGTATATCAGATAAGCAGTGTCAGCGGCAGTAATCTTACTTTGACGGCGGCCCCATCTGATAATTTAGGGACGTTCGGTGCGCGGGTCTTTCGTGTCCGGGCCATTACTTACAGTGTGAGCAACAACACCCTGCAGCGTAACAACGGCGAGGGCGCACAAATTCTGGCCGGAGGTACCAATCAATCGCAGGTAGAAGATTTGCAAATTGCGTATCAGGTAAAGAATGACACCACGAGTTGGTATAATACACCGGCTGCAGCAGGTGCCTCAAATGAGGACATTACGGTCGTCAGGATAAACCTCGTTATGAGAACCACGATACAAGATAGCGAAGACCAGACCTATACCAGGCCTGGTTTGGAAGATCACGTCGGCTCAGCGACCCAAGATGGATTCCGCCGTCGTGTCTATACTACGGTGGTCAAGCTCAGAAATTTTTAGGAGGGGTAAAATGAAGAAGAGGAGAACACTTACACATGGTGCGGGTCGAGCTTGTGAGCAGGGGACTGCAATAATCATGGCCTTGTTAATTCTCTTGGTATTGTCAGTCATCGGGGTCTACGCCGTATCAACCTCGACGGTTGAAACGAATATAACCGGCGTAGAGCGCGGTTTTCAAGAGGCATTTTACACCGCTGACTCGGGGGAACCTATTGGGTTGTACCTGACCAACCTAATCCTGCACAATAATTACCAGCAGGCGAGCGATCTCCCCCCTGATTGGCAGGGTGTCGTACAAAGCAGCCTTTTTACTGAGTTGTTCAGCTATACCAGGAATACGAACACGCTTTTCAGCAGCACCCCGGACATCAACATAAGCGGTAACACCGCGTTTGGCCTTCCCGGCTATGTCCAGCTCATTATTGATATTGATCGCCTGCAATCCCAACTTATGCCCGGCGGCGGGATCGAGTTTGCCGCAGGGTATGAAAGCATCGGCATGGGGGGCGGGGGTGATATAGGAGTGCTCTATAGCTTAGACTCGGTGGGGCGGTATGGCCTGAGGGGCGCTGAATCCCGCGTGTACCTGGGATATCTCTATGTACCCGGCGT
>MGQS01000121.1:13721-20091 GCA_001797905.1 Deltaproteobacteria bacterium RBG_16_54_11
TTTACCGCCTGTATTATCACGGTTTTGTTAACGATATCTCTGGTCTATGGGGCAGAGCCGATTGTCTCCGGCATTACCAAGAGCTTTGAGGCGAAGGCCGGAAGATTGGTCATACAGACGACAACCGGGGGTACCGCTACCTTCTCCGTTCCTCAGACGGTAAAGGTCTATATCAGGGTTCAGGGGAGGGATATTGCGGTTTCCAGTTCCTGGAAGGTCTTACAGGACAACCTGATAAAAGGCACCAAGATTCAGATACTTTCGTATGGGGGTGTGCCGGATACGATCTGGATCGTGGAGGTGCCGCGATGAAACGGATTGCCTATATTTATATTGTTGTGATGATCGTTACCTGTATCGCAGGGTTGCCCCAGAGAGGATATACCGCTCCGCCGAGCGGACCGCAGATGACAACCTATTGCGCCACGCCCCCCTTCTTGGTGCAGGCAGTCCCGCCGAATATTATGCTCGTCCTCGATATGTCGGGGAGTATGCAGTTTCCGGCTCATGGGCCTGAAGCCTTCGGGTACTACAGCAATGAAGTCGCTCAATGCGGATCAATGAGCGCCGGTTATGACGGCACCAAGGAATATTACGGCTACTTTAAGACCGACAAATTTTATCAGTATAGCAGCAATAAATTTATCGAAAACGGCGATTGCACCGAGGCGCAATGGAATATACCCGGCGTCTGGGATAGCACCCATATCCCCGGCAATCTCCTGAATTGGGCCACCATGTCGCGGTTGGATGTCATGAGAAAGGTCTTAATCGGCGGCAAGTCTGTAAGCCACATCTCGAATGCGCATACGCTGTTAAGCGAGGGTGGAACGTGGGACTACACCGATAGCACGTTACACTGCAAGTTTTACGTATCCGGCGGCACCAACCAGGAACACACAGTTAAGATCACCAATGATTCCGTCGGGACGTGCCCGGTTAATACTGCCAGTTCATACTATAATGTAAAGGTGGATGTACCTGAGGCAGAGAGGATAGGGGTGGTACAGGAGATCGGCGACCGCGACTTAGACGGCACATGGGATACCGGCGCGGCCCGTTTCGGCATCATGACCTATCGCGATGACAGCGCAAATAATATCGGACGTATCATAGCCGGTGTTGACTCGACCATGGAAAGCTTTCTCAATGATTTGCAGACTGATAAACCGTATTGGGGCACTCCCACGGGTGAGGCCATCATTAATGCCCTGGATTATTACAAGCATACAAAGTCTGCGGGTACGTATGCAGCGAACACTGCCTATATGACCAGTTCTAAAGACCCCTGGCAGGCAGAGTGCCAGCAGAGCTTTATCCTCCTCGTATCTGACGGTGAGTGGAATGGAGCGATTGATCCGGTGGTACCTGCCAGGCAGGGACAGATAGGGACCTTTGACAGCAGTAACTATGACTTGAGGACAGATTTTTCCGGCACGCAGGTGGTAACAACCTATACAATCTATGCCTTTTCCGATTCTGCTGCAGGACGCAATGCCTTGCAGCAGACTGCCATCTATGGCGGCTTTACCGATAAAGACAGCAATTATTGGCCCTATCCCTATACCGACTATCCGACTGACAGCAGAACCACCACGTTGCCGAACTCAAGCTGCGACCCTTCCGGAACGTGGAATGAAACCTGCCGGGAATGGGATGACAGCCAGGATGGGATTCCTGACAACTACTACGAGGCAACAGAGGGAAATACCCTGCGAGATAAGCTCACCGAGGCGATCTTTGATATGATGCGCCGGGCCTCTTCCGGTACCTCGGTCTCGGTCCTTTCCACCTCTGCCGAGGGAGAAGGCTCCTTATTCCAGGCATATTTTAACTACAAGGTTGAAGATGGGATGCGGACAATCAATTGGGTCGGGTATCTCAACGGCCTGTGGATCGATCAATACGGCAATATCCGGGAGGATACGGTGCAAGACCAGGCACTGGTCCTTACCGAAGACCATATGATCGAGTTCTTTGTGGACACCGATGGCGCCACGAAAGTCAGGAGGTATCATGATATTAACGGCAACAGCATGAAAGATACCGGTGAATATGTAGACACGATCGTCATAGGCGATCTTTCCCCGATTTGGGAGGGAGGTAAAAAGCTTGCCCTGCGAGATGACACGAGCACACCGCGCACGATCTTTGCCTGGGTCGATGCAGACAATGACGGTGTGGTCGACTCCGGTGAGTATGCATCGAATAAGTTTGTCGACACCAGTTCCGCAGCAACGACGTTGAAACCATATCTTAACGGCGCCAGCGACACCGAGGCCCAAAACATCATTAAATTTATTCGCGGCAGGTACGTTTCCACCATGCGTGAGCGGCGGCTCACCATCGACAGCCAGGCTGACCAGATCTGGAAACTCGGCGACATCACCTATTCGACCCCCGTTTCCGTGGCTGCGCCTATGATGAAATACCATATCACGTATGGCGACACTACCTATCAAGCTTTTTATACCCAGTACAAAAACAGGAGGGTCGTCGTCTATGCCGGCGCCAACGACGGTATGCTCCATGCCTTTAATAGCGGTTTTTATCATGAGGGGGATGATACGAGCACGACCAGCAAGACAGAGCGCGGCTGGTATTCCGATCCCATCGACAGCAAGACCAACAACGCCGATATCGGCAAGGAGCTCTGGGCCTATATCCCCTATAACCTCCTGCCGCATCTGAAATGGCTGACTGCTTCCAATTACTGTCATGTCTATTACGTGGACTTAAAACCAAAGATTTTTGACGCGCGCATCTTTACCCCGGACAGCACCCATCCCTACGGTTGGGGAACGGTGCTTGTCGGCGGCATGCGGCTCGGCGGCGGCAAGCTGTCGTTGACCAAGGACTTCACCGGCTCCGGCAACCAGACGCGCGTCTTCCGCTCGGCCTACTTTGCGCTCGACATTACCGACCCTCTGAACCCCGTGCTCCTCTGGGAATTTTGGGACAAGGGTGATACGACCAATACCAATCTCGGATATACGACCACCTATCCCGCGGTGGTGCGCACCGGCCCCCGCGATCAGGCAGGGACGTGGCATGCCATTGTCGGCTCCGGTGTCGCAACCGGCACCGGCACGACGGCTGGGGACGGCTCGACGGCGACGCGCTACGTCTATGTCCTCAATGCCAAGACCGGCGCTCTGGTGCGCAAAGTGGACATGGCTACCGTGGACACCGGCATTACTAACAAAAAGGTCTTTATGGCCGACCCCATCACCGTGGATCTCGGCGTGGATTATCAGGTGGACAAGGGATATATCGGGGCAACGTACTATAATGCCGGTTGGCTTGCCAAAATGTTTCGCTTTAACATCAATGAAGACACAAACCCGAATAATTGGACCTTCTCGACGCTGATGTCGGTAGATAAACCGGTGACTGCTGCCCCCACGGCTGCTGTTGATTCATATAATCGGCTTTGGGTTTATTTTGGAACCGGTCGTTATTTTAACGATGCGGACCGTAGCAACACCAGCGATCAGAGGCTCATCGGGGTCTGGGACCCAGGCACTGGCAGCGTTTCTCTTTCAACGGGACTTAATGATGTCACTAATATGCATGTCTATGAAAACGGTTATGTCTATAACGGCACATCGTATGTTTCCACCTTTAATCAATACCTTGCGGCGAAAAGAGGCGAATACAACAGTGGGAGTAAAAATGGCTGGACCGTGACAATGACCGGTGGCGAGCGAGCACTGCACAAACCCACGGTCTTGGGCGGTATGGTCTTATTCCCCACCTTCAAGCCAACAACTGACCTCTGCGGTTATGGGGGAACAAGCTATCTCTATGGCCTCTATTATGAAACCGGCACAGCCAATGATGAGTCGGTCATCGGCACGAGCACCACGGCAAAGATCACCATTGATAGTAAAGACTATTACGAGGTTTTAAAGAAGATTACCCTTGGTTCCGGCATGCCGACGCAGGCAGTCATTCACTCTGGTCAAGAGCGGGGGGTAATGAGTCTTATCCAGTTGGGGACCGGCGTCATAAAGCAGATATCCGTTGAACCCGCCTTCTCACCAAAAAGCCAGACGTTGTTCTGGGAGGAGAGGAGGTAATAAAGTACAGGGGTCTAGGATTTAATCCCGCTCCTCAATATAAATTTAATGAAACGGGATGCCGCGAGGCGGCAGGGTTCGCGTGAAAAACATCTAAAGATATTAGAAACGGCGTTATCATTTTTTTCGAGGAGAGCAACCAGCGAGCTAAGCAAGGCGATTATCTGAGCGGTGGTAGGTTACCATATATATTCCCGTGTTGTTGTAAGGACACGGGGAAATTTTTTTTGGCCACATTTAAGCTGGACATTTTTTGTCGCTTTTCAGTTTTGAAAGAGACAAAAAGCACACTCCGTTACGCCCCAGGTATTTCCCCAAGCAGGGTAAGAGGTAATTCTCTTTTAATATCAATCTGGTAGAACATATAAGATAGAAGATAGTTGGCATTTGCATTGCATTTAATGGGTAGAGAAGGGATCGCGATATGAGCCAAGGGAGAATCAAAGACGACGGCAAAAGCCATAAGGCAATGAAGGGGTTGCAGGCGCAAAAAGGCATGACCCTTCTGGAAGTAGCCATCTCCTTGTTCGTACTGGCAATCGGTCTCTTGGGGCTCGCGGGTTTACAGCTCGTGGTCTTGCAAAGCGACTCCATAGGGCATGAGGCAACCCTGGCCACTACCTTGGCCAAGGCCAAGCTAGCCGAGCTGCAAAAGGCCACTCCTCCTGGCCAACGGGCCACCTCCGGTATTACGCAAGGTGCTGATCATTATCTTGATCAGGCAAAGGGGGTGACCTATACAAGGGAATGGTCCGTGCAAAACAACGATATGCCGCACCAGTCCGTAATCGTCCGCGTGAGCTGGAAAGACACCTGGGCGGATCGCTGTGTAACGGTGAGCGCAGGGGGAGGGGGCCAATACTCGGAAGTTAAGTCCCGCTCCTTAAATTCAGATTTATGGAAAGCGGGATCCCCCAAAGGGGGGGATTCTAGGATTCAAGGGTATTTCACTTTGCCGCTTGAACCCTCGAACCCTTCTTTTGTATTAAAAAGGGGGGAAGAGGAGGGGGTCTAGTGGCGATTTTTGTCACTATCGCAGACAAATTGGGGAATACACCCCATACCCCTTTAGAACAAGAGTTTTTTCTGACCGACGACAATGAAATTTTTTTAATAAAATTAAACGGTTACCATTAAGGGCAAAATATAAAATTTGGCATCCAATATGCAAATTAGTATACGACGCCCATTATCACGGAAGTAAGAGGGTAGGGAGTAAGAAACAGATGGCAGAGAGATATAAGGTCGTCTTTGAAGGTGCGGCAACCAAAGACTTCGGTGTGGTCGGTCAGTTGACGAAGAATCTACAGAACCAGTGCCACCTCACGACCCAAGCGGTTACCAAGATGATGCGGTTGGCCCCCCTGACGGTGAAAAACGGGGTTGAGTTGCAGGAGGCGCAGCGGTATCAGAGGGCGTTGGAGGCGATGGGCGCCAAGGTCAGGATTGAGTTGGTTGGCGAAGACGGCGATGTAACGAGCGTTCCCTAGCTCGCTTGACATAGGAATTTTTCGTTTCCCTCCTTCTCACCCCCCCTGGAGGGAGCGGGGCACCCAATGCCCCCTCCCTCCCCCCTTTTTTAATACAAAAAAAGGGTTCGAGGATTCGAGGGTCCTAGGATTCTAGGGTGCAAAAAAAAGGACATTGCACTTGACCTCTCGAACCCTTGAACCCTTGACCCCTGGGCCCCTTCATTTCTTGAGAAATACCGCGCCGGTGCTGGCCGAGCTGACCATCTGCGCGTAACGGTACATGTAGCCGGATGTGATATTCGGTTTTGGTCGCTTCCAAGCTTCCAGACGGCGTTTGATCTCCTCATCCGTCAGAAGCAGGTGCAACTTTTTGGCGGGTATGTCGATCTCGATGATGTCGCCGTCCCTAATAATAGCGATAGGCCCTCCTTCGGCAGCCTCGGGCGAGCAATGCCCGATGGCGGCACCCCTGGTTCCCCCGGAAAATCTGCCATCGGTAATAAGCGCTACTTCCTTGTCCATGCCGATGCCGGCGATGGCCGAGGTAGGGGCGAGCATCTCTCGCATCCCCGGCCCGCCTCTGGGACCTTCATAGCGAATGACGATTACCTCGCCTTTTTTGATTTTTTTGGCCAGGATGGCCTGAAATGCCTCTTCTTCTGATTCAAAGACACGGGCCGGACCCTTATTGTTCAGCATCTCCGGGGCCACTGCCGAGGCCTTAACCACCGCGCCCTCGGGGGCAAGGTTGCCGAAGAGTACGGAAAGGCCGCCGGTTGCGTGATACGGTTTTCCCAATGGCCGGATCACCTCTGC
>MGQS01000122.1:0-242 GCA_001797905.1 Deltaproteobacteria bacterium RBG_16_54_11
GTTACATCCTGACCAGAGCGGCTGAGCAAGGCGCCGAGCGTACACCCAATGGCGCCGGCACCGATGACAGCGATACGTGCCATGACTCCTCCTCTGCCAGCTATCGTGGCTTACAAAAGATAAAAAAACCTCAGCTTCCCACCCGTAAATTATATACCCGGCAATATGGAAGGCAAACAATAATTCAGTATTCAGCGATAAAAATACCGCTCGGCCTTGCGCACGGCAGGCCAGTGGCCGAT
>MGQS01000122.1:305-1519 GCA_001797905.1 Deltaproteobacteria bacterium RBG_16_54_11
AGTAAAACTCCTTGTTGACCCACCAGAATCCCTCCTGGAGCTGTTCAATCGTCATCCCCTTGGGCTTAAAGACCACGGTGGCCATGTCGTATTTGCTCCAGTCCTCGGTGAGGATCCTTCCTTCTTTCTTCAGACGCTGATGGATCCTGGTCCCGGGAAAGGGGGTCAAAAGGGGGAGAAAGGCGCCGTCGATTCGGTTCCTATTCGCGAAGGAGATGAATCTCTCGAAGACCGAGGGGTCATCGTAGTCATACCCAAATACAAAGGAAGCGTGGACGCCGATCCCGTGATCGTGAAGCCGCTTGATCCCTGCCTCGTAGCGCTCCACCTTGTTGGTCTTCTTCCCCATCAGCTTCAGATTCTCGGGGTTTAGGCTCTCAAAACCGATGAACATCCCATGGCACCCAGCCTTGGCCATGAGGCGGACCAGTTTCTCGTTCTGGGCGATGCTGATGGGACATTGGCTGACCCACCGCAGGCGGTACTCAGAGAGCATGGAGAAGAGCTCGCGGGCGTGTCGCATATTCCCCACGATATTGTCGTCGACGAAGAAGATATAGGCAGGAGCCCGGCGCAGGGCTTTGATCTCCCGCTCCACCTCCGCGATGGGGCGGGTGCGGTAGGTTCCGCCATAGATGGCCGTCACCGAGCAGAATTCACAATCAAAGGGACACCCCCGGGTGGTCTGGATGGTGTTCTCGAAGAAATACCCTTTGGGGGGGAGGAGTTCCCTCCGGGGCAGGGGGAGCAGGGAGAGGTCGGTCCGCTCTCGTTGCTGGTAGAATCGCTTCAAGTGCCCGTGCGCTGCATCCCTCACGACCTCGGCCCAGACCTCATCTGCCTCTCCGATGACCACCGCATCGCAGTGGGCAATGGCCTCCTTCGGCAGCCAGGTGGGGTGTATCCCCCCCATGATCACCTTCACCCCTTTACGCCGATACGCCTCGGCGATCTCGTAACCCCGGGGGGCCAGGGGGGTCATGGCGGTGATGGCGGCAAGATCGCACGCCTCATCAAGGTCCAGGGGCGCAATCCCCTCATCGTGGATATGGACCTGGTGTCCCTGGGGGGTGAGGGCAGCCAGGAGGGTGGTGCTCAGGGAGGGAAACTTAAAGGTGATGACGTCCCAAAAGCTGTCCTTGGGCCAACGAGGAACGATGATCTTGATCTTCACGATCCCTCCTAGCGCTCGATACCGGTGAGGAGATCTTTCA
>MGQS01000122.1:1742-1952 GCA_001797905.1 Deltaproteobacteria bacterium RBG_16_54_11
CTCTATCCTCCCCTGATAGATCCTTCCCTTGGTGGGCAGGAGGATAAAGACGAGGCCCCCGTCGTAGATCACCTCCCCCACGGTCCCGCCAAGGCTCGAGGCGAGCTGCAAACGCAGGCGGTCTGGCCTCTCATAGAGAAGGACCCCCCTGAGGACGTAGTACTCATCCCGCAGTTCGAGTTGAATGAAGAGCTGCGCCCGCAGGGGGTT
>MGQS01000122.1:2094-2770 GCA_001797905.1 Deltaproteobacteria bacterium RBG_16_54_11
CTCATCCTGCCTCCTTAAACCGTTCGCCTATCAGGTTGGCGGTGATCTGCCCTGAGGCCATGGCCGCTGCTACCCCTCCCCCGGGGGCGGTCCAATGGCCGGCTAAATAGAGCCCCTCGATAGGGGAAACCCTGTTCAGCCTATAGATCCCTGCCTGTCGCGGAATCTGCGCCCATCCGTAAGCCGCCCCCCACCGGTTTCCTGTCATCCGTTCGATGGTTACGGGTGTGGAAGTTACCTGCAGGGCGATCCTCCGGCGCAGATCGGGCACCATCTCCTCGGCCTGAGAGATGAGTTGTTGGGCAAGATCCTTCTTTGACCCTTCATTCCAACCCCCCTGCAAACGATAGGGGGCCTTGTAGCTCAGACACACGGTGCTGTGTCCCTCGGGGGCGTGGGAGGGATTTGCCAAAGTAGGTGCGAGGAGGTAGTAGGGGGGAGTGGAAGGAATTTTCCCTTCTTCCAGGGAACGGTACTCCTCCTCCAAATCATACTGGGGGAAGATCTCGTTGTTGGAGCACGAGAGGCCCAGGTCCCCTTTGACCCCGAGATAGATGATAAAATAGGAAAAAGAGGGCCGCATCCCCTTCAACCTCTTGGACCACCCTGGTGGCAGGGAATCCTCGCCGATCATCCGCAGGAAGGTGGTGCTGGCATCGGCGTTGGAGATCACCAC
>MGQS01000122.1:2794-11971 GCA_001797905.1 Deltaproteobacteria bacterium RBG_16_54_11
TTTGAGCTGCACCCCCATTGCCCTCCCCCCCTTTACAGTGATCCCCTTGACCTCGTGCCGCGTCTGAAGCTGCCCCCCCTGCCTCAGCAACCCCTCGGCCAGGAGAAGGGGCAAGTCCTCCATCCGCCCCTTTAAGGCCGCCACCCCGCCCTGCAGGTAGCTCATCTCCAGAGAGGCCATGGCAATCACAGAGAGCTTGCTCGGGGGGAGCAGGGCATAGGAACTCCGTACCCCGAGAATTACCTTGAGCAAGGGGTCCTTGATGAGCGCATCCAGCAATCCCTCAAGGGTTTCCTCCCGGTATCGAAAGGTAAAGGGGAACTCCCGCTCAAACTTCGAGGGGTCAAACCAGGCGAGGGTGTGAGGGAAGCGATCTATCTCCTCGGAAAGAGCGCGGTAGATCTGGTACACCTCTTTGATCCCCTCTCGCTCCCGGGGAAAGAGGGATGAGAGGTATTCAATATGGGAGTTTAGATCGGCGTACTGAATGACCTTCCAATCGGGAAAATGGTACTCGCGGGCAGGATCCAGGGGGAGCAGCTCTATGCGGTCCCTCAAGCCGAGATCATCCAATAATCTCCATACCCTCCCCCCTTCCCGGCAGCCCCCGATGGACTGGACAGAGAGGTCGAAGGTAAAGCCTTTACGCTGGAAAGAGGTGCAGCACCCCCCTACCTGGGCCTTCTTCTCAAAGATGACCACCCGCAGCCCCTTGCGGGCGAGGAGCTGGCCGCACACCAGTCCTCCCAATCCCGCACCGATGATGATCGCATCGTAGTCCATTCCCCTCTCGATAAAGAAGCGATTATATCCCTTCCTTACCTGAATTCTCCGATCATGGCAAGTCCGATGGTCCTTACGGGTGGTTCTTATCCGGGCAGAACTGGAGGATGAGCTCCCTGATGAGCTTGGCTGCCGCCATGGCGGACTGCTGGGTGGGATCATAGGGCGGGGACAGCTCGACCACATCAAACCCCTGCACGTCGAGAGAACTCAGCTCGGAGATGAGGGAAAGGCATTCGTCAAAGGTGAGCCCACCCGGCTCAGGGACGCCGACGCCGGGGGCGACCCCCGGGTCGAGGATATCGAGGTCCACGGTGAGATAGACCGGACGCCCTGCTGCCCGACGAAGCGTTTCTTTCACCTCCGTAAGACTCCCCATTGCCCGTGCAGAATTCATCTCTTCTCTGGTCCCCGACCTGATACCGAGCTGAAAGATGTTCTCCCCTCCCAGGATATCGGCGATCCTCCTCATCACGGTGGCATGTGATAAGGAATCTCCCAGGTAATCCTGGCGAAAGTCGGCATGGGCATCTAATTGGATCACGGCCAGGTTCTGGTGGTGTCTGGCCAACTCCCTGACAACGGCGAGCGAGATAAGATGTTCTCCCCCGAGGAGGATGGGAAACTTTCGGTCTCCCATAAGGGTGGCCAGATAGCCCTGAATGATCCCCAGGGCGCCCTCCGGATCGCCCTGGGGCAGGCTGATATCGCCGACATCGCATATCTTCAGGTCCTCCAGATCTCTATCCAAGCGAGGGCTGTAGGTCTCCAGACCCCAGGAGACATCGCGAATGGCCTGAGGTGCAAACCTTGTTCCCGGTCGAAAGGAGGAGGTAATATCTAAAGGACAACCAATGATGACGGCGAGGCTTTCGGCATAGGAGGAATCAGCGGCAAGGAAGGTGCGCGAGGTGAACTGTAGCTCCATAATTATTCACGCACCCATCTCTTAATCGGAAGACCATAGGACCACTGCGGCCAGCGCTGCTCCGATGTTGGCTACCTCACACTCGATGGCGATCGACTTGAGATCCTTGATCTCCCAGCCGCGAAGCATCATCCCCTCCACGGCCATATTCCGGACGACTTCTTCGATCTGGCGCCGCCCCCCTTTGGCCGAATATTCCATGATCAAACCGTTCTGCTCCTCATCCTCTGGAAGGGCTATGGCGACGCCGGCCGAGATGACCTCTCCGGGCACCTCGCTGGTGATGGCAGCATAAGCAGCCGGGACAAGCGCACCGGGTGGAAGAGCGATCGGATCGACCAACGTGCAGTGGGGCGGCACAATGCTGGACATCTTGACGATGTTCGTATTGCCGATCCCAGCCTGAAGCAAGGCCCCATCAAAGGCATTGAGAGGCGTATAGCCCTCCGACACCCCGGAAGCAAGAAAATATAGGGTAGGCGTTTTGAAGATCACTGTTTTTCTCCGTTCTTTTCAGAGTTAACCGCTTTACTGTCTCAAACCCCGAATGCGTCCTCCCATATCCATAAAACCAGGAGCACACTATACGAAGAAATTAGTTTAATAAACTAAACTCGACTTATTATAACGACCAATCCAGAATTGTCAAGTATTTTTTTTGAAAATTTTGCTGATTTTTTCGATTGCTCCCTCCCCTGCCCCACCCGGTCCCCATACCCAACCGCGCGGGCAAAGGCCAACGGAGAGCCTCCTCAGAAACCGCCCTTTCTAGGAGATAACCTTTGGGAATGGTCCGGACGAGCCGAAAATCAAGATAATCTATTCTTGTAATCCTGATAATCAAATTCTTTAATTAATCTAAATCCCGACCTTTCACCCCATATTCCAATAGAAGGATGATTGACGCCATTGAACATGGTTGTCTTCACCGTAGTGTAATGGATCATATCGTCGAATATGATTTTATCCCCGGCTTTTAATTCCGTATCAAACGACCAATCCCCCATATAGTCGCCTGCCAAACAGCTGATACCCCCCATCCTGTATGTTGGTTTCCCTGCCCTTTCATCCATAGCGCCCAAGATAACAGGCTTATAGGGCATTTCCAGACAATCGGGCATGTGGCAGGTGAAGGAAACGTCGAGAATGGCCGTTTTTATGCCCTTATTTTCAACGATGTCCAATATCGTAGAAACGAGGTAACCTGTTTGATAAGTAAAGGCGCTGCCGGGTTCCAAGATAATTTCCACATCATGCTTATTTTTAAAATCGATGAGGATTTTGATCAAATGCTCGATATCATAATCCTTTCCTGATATAAGATGACCGCCGCCCATGTTCACCCATTTTAGCCGGGGCAGAAATTTACCAAATTTCTTTAAAAAAACAGCCAATATTCTTTCTAGCGCAAAGGAATCTGCCTCAAATAACGCATGAAAATGAAAACCCTTAACCCCCTTGGGCACGCCATCACCAAGCTGCTCAGCCGTGATGCCGAAGCGGGAACCGGGCTTACAAGAATTATAGATGTCATACGCACTATCGGAAAACTCCGGGTTAACGCGCAGGCCGATTGATACGCCATGTTGACCGGCCCTCTTCATATACCTTTGCAATTGGTTTATGGAATTGAAGGAGATATGGCTGCTATATCTGAGAATATCCGCGATATGCTTTTCTTCATAAGCAGGCGCATACGTGTGCGCCTTTACCCCGAGTTCCTCAGATGCTAAGCGCGCTTCATGGAGCGAGCTGGCAGCAGCTCCGAAACCGTATTCCTTAAAGATCGGGAATATGCCCCAATTAGAAAAGGCCTTTAAAGAAACGAGGACATCAACCGAGGCGGCCTCTTTAACCTGTTGTATCAAGTTTAGGTTATTCCGCAGCAGATGCTCGTCGATGACATAGCAGGGTGTTGGAATCTTGCTAAAGTCAATAGACATGGCGGATTTATAATTCTAAATCAACGTCATGCAGTTCATGCCAGGGGAGCCCCTGGATAGTGAGCTGTTCCATAAAGGGATCCGGGTCGAATTCTTCAACGTTATGTACGCCGGCCCTTTTCCATTTACCAGTCATAAACATCAGAGCGCCGATCATGGCAGGCACTCCCGTGGTATAACTCACCGCTTGGGCGCCTGTCTCCCTGTAGGCATCCTGATGCTTACAATTATTATAGATATAATATGTTTTCTCCTTATGATTCTTAATCCCTCTAATCCGGCAGCCGATGGAGGTTTCGCCTGAATAATGCTCGCCGAGTTCTCCCGGATTGGGCAATACCGCTTTGAGAAATTGAAGAGGTACAATTTCTCTCCCTTCGTACAGGACCGGTTTAATGCCGGCCATCCCGATATTTTGGATCACGCGTAAATGGGTTAAATACTCCTGCCCAAAGGTCATCCAAAATCGGGCCCGTTTGAGAGTAGGAAAATGTTGCACCAGCGATTCCAATTCTTCGTGGTAAATAAGATAAGATTCGCGGGGACCGATATTCGGATACCGTAACGGTTGGTGAATCTCATGGGGCTCTGTTTCAACCCATGTTCCATCTTTCCAGTATTTCCCTCTTTGGGTAACCTCACGAATATTGATTTCCGGATTGAAATTGGTGGCAAACGGCTTCCCATGGTCTCCTGCATTACAATCAACGATATCAAGATAATGAATTTCGTCGAAATGATGTTTGGCGGCATACGCGGTAAAGACCCCCGTCACCCCCGGATCAAAGCCACAACCTAAAATGGCGGTGAGTCCTGAGTTTTTAAATCTGTCATGGTATGCCCATTGCCATTTATATTCGAATTTAGCGACATCAGGTGGTTCGTAATTCGCGGTATCTAAATAATTCACGCCTGTTTCAAGGCAGGCATCCATGATGGTTAAATCTTGATAAGGCAGCGCTACATTGATTACCATTGCCGGTTTAACGCCTTTAAATAATGCGACTAATTGTCGAACGTCGTCGGCATCAACCTGAGCCGTCTTGATTTTGTCGGCGCCAACTGCTTGAGCTATACTATCGCACCTTGATCTTGTACGGCTTGCCAGCATGATCTCAGTAAACACCTGTGGGACCTTTGCCACTTTCTGGGCAACAACGGCGCCTACCCCCCCTGCTCCTATGATCAATACCTTAGCCATTATAGTTACATGAGCCTTGCTTGATTTACGGTCCGGTTGTCAAATCGTCTTAGAATCTTGCGCCTTCGATTAAAAACTGGGGGGAGAGGAGATCCAGAGGATGATAGCTTCCTTGGAGCTGGTGTTCTGGAGCCAATGCTCCTTTTCCGCGGACAAGTAGAAACATTCCCCCTTTTTGAGTTTGAGAGCCTCTTTTCCAAAGCGAAGGGTCACCCTTCCCCGAAGCACAAACCCGAATTCCTCCCCTTCGTGGGGCCTCTCTTTGGGCGTGACCTGCCCTTGTCGCAGGGTAAGAAGGATCGGCTCCAGGCGCCGATTGGTCGAGCCCGGGATCATGAGTTCAAACCTTTCGATCTTTTCTTTTTCGATGTGCACCCGGTCCTTTTGCCGGTAGACGATCTTTTCCTCCGCGGAGCCCCGGAAGAAATCGGGGATGTTCTCGTCCAGGGCATCGAGGATCTGGACCAGGCTGTCCAGGGAGATGGAGGTCAGGACCCGTTCGATCTGGGAAATGAAACCCTTGGTCAGATTAGCCCGCTCGGCGAGCTCCTCCTGAGTCAGATTGCTCAATTGCCTGAGGTTTCGAATCCGTTCGCCAATCTTCATATTTTCCGGAGCACAGTATAAAAAGAATTTAGTTTAATAAAATAAACTTGTGCTCAGTATAACCCGCTTTGCCGATTTGTCAAGCTTTTTAAAGATTTTGCATGAAGTGAGGGTACGTGGTATCCCCTTGGCAGTGTTGAGAAATCGGGGGGCAATCTGTCTCTCAGCAGCGTATTATTTGCTGAATAGCAGGTAATGCGTTTTTTGCCCTCTGTGTTGTAATAGAGCTATTTTTTAAGGTACAATGCTACGAGTTCATCATCATGCATGACGGGGCATTTCTCTTTGACATTTAGCCCACATCAAGCTATATAGGTCATCGAAGATAAGGATGGCAAAGAGGACCTTGTTATACAAAGATGCCGGTGTAGATATAGAGGCTGGGGAGCGGTTTGTGCAGGTGATCAAGCCTGTGGCCCAGCGCACCTTCACGCCGGGGGTGCAGGGAGGAATAGGGGGCTTTGCCGCCCTCTTCGCCCCCGATCTATCGGCCTATAAGCGCCCTGTATTGGTTGCCTCCACGGACGGTGTGGGGACAAAAATAAAGGTGGCCTCTCTGATGGGGCGATACGACACCATCGGCATCGACCTGGTGGCCATGTGTGTCAACGATGTGGTGGTGATTGGGGCTGCTCCTCTCTTCTTCCTTGATTATTTTGCCACTGCCCACCTTGACGTGGAGAAGGGGGTGGAGATCATAAAGGGGGTGGCGAAGGGATGTCTGGAGGCAGGGTGTGCCCTGGTAGGCGGAGAGACGGCGGAGATGCCGGGCTTTTATCCCGCCGGGGAGTTTGAGATGGCCGGGTTTGTCGTCGGGGTGGTGGATGGGGCAAAGATCATCGATGGCACCTCCATCCTACCGGGGGATGCGATCATCGGCCTCGCCTCCCACGGCCTGCACAGCAACGGCTACTCCCTGGCCAGACGGGTCCTGCTGGAAGAGCTGAAATTGAAACTCGATGATAAGGTCGCCGGCTTAGCAGCGCCTCTGGGTGAAGAGCTGTTGAGACCGACACGCATCTATGTCAAGACGATCCTCTCCCTGTTGCAGTCTTTTCATATCAAGGGTATGGCCCACATCACCGGCGGAGGGATGCCGGGGAACATCATACGGATCCTCCCGCCCGGCAGCAAGGCGGGGATCGAACGAGGGAAGTGGGAGATACCGCCTATCTTCAAGGTGATTGAGAAAGGGGGGGTCCCTGAGGAGGAGATGTGGAGGACCTTCAACAACGGGATAGGCATGGTCCTGGTAGCGGATTCTTCCGAAGCCGAAGGGATCGCTCAAGAGGCCCGGAAGTTGGGTGAGAAGGCCTTTATTATAGGCGAGGTCGTCGCCGGGCAGGGAGTGGAGATTGCATAATAAAGAGAGAAGGGCCTTTTTTATGAGAAAAGAAGGGATCACTGTTCCTGGTGAAGGGGCCGCGGGAAGAACGTGAGGGACAATCACAGAGATTTGAACGACGCACAGATCCTCTTCATCCGTCTGAGTTCCCTGGGAGATCTGATCCTCACCCTTCCTACCTTGAAGGCCATCAAGGACAGATATCCCCGAGCCCACGTTACCTGGCTGGTGCAAGACGCCTTCCAAGATGTCCTCAGCGGTAACCCGTATCTCGATGAGATCCTCCCCGTTGATCTTCTGTCGGTGACTGATAAGTATGCCACCCCTCAGACATGGCTGCGGGGAGGGAGCAGATTGTTCCACAACCTCGGCAAGGCCTACCGTATTTTCCGCAAGAGAAAATTCGACGTTGTCCTGGAATTCCAGGGCCTCTTTAAGAGCGGCATCTTCGCTTCATTGAATAGGGGGGCTGAGAGGTATGGTTTTAAAAACGCCAGGGAGTTGAGCCATCTCTTCCTCAACCATCCCATCTTTGTACGGGATAAGTCAAGACATGCCGTCGAAAATTACCTGCAGTTCGCCCGCCATTTCGGCTGTTCTACGGAGGAGGTCGAGTTCCCCATCTATATACCCCCAGAGGATGACCGTTACATAGAACAACTCCTCCTCCAGGAGGGGATCAGGCCGGGTGATTTTACCGTTTTCGTCAGCGCCACGGCCCGTTGGCGGAGCAAATTCTGGGACCAGGGGGCCTTTGCCCGTCTCTGTGATGAACTGGTCCGCCGATATGGAGCCAAGCTGATCTTCTCCGGTCTCCCTTCGGAGGCGGATTATCTGCGGGGGATCAGAGAGATGATGCGTGAGGATGCCCTCATCATGGCGGGCAGAACCAGCATTAAACAGTTCCTCGCCCTGATCAAGCATTCACGTCTCTATGTCGGGGTGGACAGTGGATCTATGCATGCTGCCGCCGCCTTTGGGGTGCCTGCCATTGCCCTCTTCGGCCCATCCAATCCCAACTGGATAGGACCCTATGGCCAAGAGCAAGGGATCGTTAAGGTCGATCTCCCCTGCGCGCCCTGCAATAGACGGGAGTGCTCTCACAGAAGCTGCATGCTCAGGATAACCCCAGAAATGGTCCTGGAGAAGGTGGAAGTGCTTAGCCCTATCTTAGAGGGATAAGCATACCCCTTGTTTTATAGGGGTACGCAGACCCTCATTCTATAGTACCCCTGCCTTATAGGGGTTCCCCGTGTTCCTTATATCTTTCTTGCGAGAGCCTGCGATACTTGCGCAAAACCTTGTCGGCATAGCCGGTGGGTAGCGCCATCCCCAGTTCTATTCGCTCTCTTATGTAGGTAGGTCCGAAGTTGTAGGCGGCGAGGGCCACCTTGAGGTCTTTAAATTGCAGGATGAGTTGGGAGAGGTAGTAGAGGCCTAACTGGATGTTTACCCCGGGGTCGTAGATGGCCTTTTCCTCGTCCCATGCTATTCCTACCTCCTTAGCCAGAACTTTGGCTACGTCGGGACGCAACTGCATCAATCCTTTGGCCCCCTTGGACGAAGTAGCCTTGCTATAGAAAGAGCTCTCCACTATGATCAGCGCAAGGACCAACTCCGGGTCGCAACCATACTTCCGCGACTCGGCACAGATGAGGTCAGTCAGCTGCGCCTCTTCTTTATCGGTGAGCCCGGTCGGGAACGTTTGGATAAGACGGTAGATCTCTCCCCTGATGGAAGGATCAAACTCCAACAGGATTACGTTCCAATAGTCAACTGAAGCCGCCTTCTCCTTATACCCCTTATACGCCATATAGGTCACGGGTAAATAACAGACGAGCAAAATAAGGGGAAAGGTGATGAGAAATTTGACTATGGACTTAAAAGGTAGGCTCTTGATGGAGAGGCGGTGTCTGGCTCGTATTAAAAATGAGTCGCCCAAAGCTCTCCTCCTTTTCATGTAAAAGATACATAATGTATTCATTATAAGTTATTTGAACTAAAATGTCAAGTTTTTTTCTTCTTAGGTCCTTACGTACGATAGCAAAAATGGCCACCACCTCCTATCTTGCAAAAAGTGTGCCTTTTCCCCCAAAAAGAGGCCCAATCCATGGAAGGTCCTCAGATTTTGTGGCTTAGAGCCCCCTGCATCATCGCCATTTTTGCGAGATCTATGAAAAATGCCTTTTCAGTTCCAGCAGGTGCTTGGTGAGCTCTTGAGGAAGTCTATCCCCAAATTGTCCGTAGAATGCCTCGATACCCTTAATCTCCTTCTTCCACTCGTCGGGGTTTACCTCGAAGAGCCTGTCAAAGGTCGACTGCGGGATATCGAGACCGCTGAGATTGAGATCGGCATAGTTCGGCATGAAGC
>MGQS01000122.1:12004-13257 GCA_001797905.1 Deltaproteobacteria bacterium RBG_16_54_11
GTGCCCTTGGCCCTGTCCAAAATCCATGTGATGAGGCGGAAATTTTCCCTGAATCCCGGCCAGATGAACATGCCCTGAGCGTCCTTTTTGAACCAGTTCACCAAGAATATCTTCGGGGGATCCTTGAGCCTGCCCCCCACGTTCAGCCAGTGGCGGAAATAGTCGACCATGTTGTACCCGCAAAAAGGGAGCATGGCCATAGGGTCGCGCCTGACAACGCCTACCTGGCCGGCCGCAGCAGCGGTTGTCTCCGAACCTAGGGACGATGCCTTGAAAACCCCATGATTCCAGTCGAAGCTCTCGCATACGAGGGGAATGGTATCCGACCGCCTTCCTCCAAAAAGGATCGCCGAGATAGGCACACCCTTTGGGTTGTCAAACTCTTTTGAGAGGATAGGACAGTTGTATGCCGAGACCGTGAAGCGAGCGTTGGGGTGTGCGACGACCTTGCCCGACGCCGCATCCCAGGGATTGCCCTGCCAGTCGAGAAGATGGGCAGGGGTCCTATCGGTCAAACCTTCCCACCAGGGAGCATTGGTATCAGCGTCGAGACCCGTATTGGTAAAAAGGGTTGGGTAAAATCTGCCTGACTTCAGGGTCTTTATCATCTGGGGATTCGTTTTTTCGGAGGTTCCCGGCGCAACGCCAAAAAATCCGGCCTCGGGGTTAATGGCATAGAGACGTCCGTCTGCGCCTACGTTGATCCAGGCAATGTCGTCACCTAAGGTGGTCACCTTATAGCCGTCCACGACAGGATCGATCATGGCCAGGTTTGTCTTGCCGCACGCAGAAGGAAAGGCGCCGAGAAGATACATGGTCTCCCCGCTCTTTTTGTTTTCCACGCCCATGATGATCATATGCTCGGCAAGCCAACCTTCTCGGTGCCCCTGATAGGAGGCTATCCTTAAAGAGAAACATTTTTTGCCCAGGAGCGCATTGCCACCATAGCCGGACCCAACGCTCATCACCAGATCTTCCTGCGGAAAGTGCATGATATAGCGCCTGTTTGGATCGAGGTCCCCGATGGAATGGAGCCCCTTGACGAATTTGCCCGATGATCCTATCCTTTCGAGGATCTTTTTCCCCGCCCTCGTCATGATATACATACTGACGACGACGTAAATGGAATCGGTAATCTGGATGCATGGCTTCGCATAGGGAGATTCAGGATTGCCCATCATATAAGGGATAACATAGAGTGTCCTTCCCCGCATACAACCGTCAAAGAGTTTGGAGACCATCTGCTTGGCTTC
>MGQS01000122.1:13263-20819 GCA_001797905.1 Deltaproteobacteria bacterium RBG_16_54_11
CTCCATCCAGTTGTTGTTAGGGCCGGCCTCTTCCTTCTCGGGCGTACATACAAAGGTCAAATGTTCTGTCCGGGCCACATCATCCGGATGGCTTCGGTGGAGGTACGAATGTGCGAAGGCCTGCTGATTCAATTCCATGAAGGTTTGATGGGGGCCTGTTTTTTCCTCCTTGATCCCGATCTCGATGAGACGTCTCATCTCATCCTCTGTGCCCTGAACCCAGTATATCTTGTCAGGCTTGGTCAGCGCTGCCTGTTCTTCTACCCATTGTTTCACTAAATTTGCCATAGTGATTCTTCCTTAAGTATATAGAGTTCCATCAAAGAGCATAGCTAATGCCGATCTCCTCAGCGATGGCCTTGAGGTCTGCCATGACGTTGGGGTGAAGGGGTATGCCCTTGGCCGTTCGCTCCTCCGCCGCTTCAAACTCCTTTTCTCCGTGGATGTAGATCCGTTGCTGCCCTTCGGCCTTGGGGGCATCCTTCATGCGCCGGATTATGTCGTCCATGGTGGCCTTGAACTCGGCAAGGGGCCGGAACCCGTCAACGCGCAGGGCCCCGAAGAAGTGCCCCACATTGGCCGGCAGCGGCTTGCCTTCAGCGCTCTTGGGATAGACCGTATCGGCATATCCCGCCCCAGGAAGAATCCCGCAGAGGATGTCTACCAAGAGGGCAAGGCCGTACCCCTTATGCCCTCCTAAGAGCTCATCCACTCCCCCTAAGGGGAGCAACCCCCCGCCGGCCCTGTGATTGAGGTTCTCGATGACCCGGGCGGCATCGGTGGTTGCTATACCGCGCTCATCGGTGGCCCAGCCAAGGGGGAGAGCCTTGCCTAACCTCTTGTAGACCTCGATCTTGCCCCTGGGCACCCCGCTGGTGGCCATGTCGAGGACAAAGGGGCGCTCCTTTCCACTCGGCACCGCCACACTGATGGGGTTTGTCCCTAACTTGGCGTCTCTGCCAAAGGTCGGCACCACCAACACATCGGAATTGGTCATAGAGATGCCGATGAAGTCATGTCCCAGGGCCATCATGGCATAATAGCCGGCAATGCCATAATGGGTGGAGTTCCGTACCGACACAAACCCCACACCCATCTCCTCGGCTTTTTCTATGGCCTTGCGCATACCCCGTACGCCTACGGGAGGACCTAATCCCGCGCCCCCATCAATGAGGGCAGTGGTAGATGTCTCCCGTTCTACCGTGATCTGCGGCCTCGCCAGCATCTGTCCTGTTTGCAGTCCTCTGAAGTAGCGCCTCAGCCGCGCCACCCCATGGGAACCTATCCCCCGCAAATCCGCCTGGACAAGGACATCGGCAGTCACCTCCGCGTCGCCTCGCGACACGTCCACTTTCTCGAAGACCTGGCGACAGAAGGCCTTTAAAGAATCGACCTGAACAATAATTTCTTCTTCGGGCATCGTCTCCTCCTTTGGTCTTCTTTATCCAATAGCCCGTCAATCTAGCATAGGATCTCCTAAGAGGCAACCTCCTTGTGCACTCCGGCAAAGAGTGGATTGTGCGACAGTGGATAGAAAAGCTCTCCCAAAGGACCGGAGGCGGAAATGGCTTGCAATCTTTCCAACCTTTTTGATAGAATGCCAAAAGGTTAAGTTATTTGGTTTTAGGCATAATGAGTTGATATTCCCCGGTAGCTCAATCGGCAGAGCGGGTGGCTGTTAACCACTAGGCTGCAAGTTCGAGTCTTGCCCGGGGAGCCAAATATTTTAGGCCAGGAATAAACCTGGCCTTTTTGCTCTGTATATGTCTGCGTGGGTATATTTTCTTCGGTTGAAATCAGGTAATTCATATATCGGTGCCACAACCAATCTCGATCAACTTTCGCTGGAGTAGCTAACAGGAAGGGATATTGTTTATGGCACTTCGTTCGGCTCAGGGTGAACCTGAGGTTATTGTAAAGCGTTATCCCTGTATGATGGAGATCATCCTCAACCGGCCCCGGGTCATCAATGCCCTCACCACAGAAACGGTTCTCCGGATCCGCCAAGTCCTTGACGAAGCCCTAGAAAAGGATCGATATCACTTTGTCCTGCTCCTGGGAACCGGCAACAGAGGATTTTGTGCAGGCGGCGACCTCAAAAGACTGGCAGAGACAGTAAAGGAGAAATCTTTCGCCGTCGCGGATCAGTTTTTTAAAGAGGAATATGCCTTAGACCTTTTTATGCACCGATTCCCTAAGCCGGTGATTGTGATCGCGGATGGCATAACCATGGGAGGAGGCCTTGGTATAGCAGCCGGGGCAAATATTGTTATCGCCACAGAGCAGACCCTCATGGCTATGCCCGAGAGCCGGATCGGCTTTTTCCCCGATGTGGGTGCAACTGGCTGGATGTTTGCAAAGTGCCCCAGAGGATACCCGGAATACTTGGGGCTCTCCGGTTACGAAATGAAAGGAGCGGAATGTATACGTCTCGGAATGGCAAACGCCTTAACCAAGAGAGGCGATTTGCCGCGACTGAGAAAGGCACTTCAAAGTTTTTCGGAAAAGCTCACCGATGGGAAAACGATGGCGGCACGGCACCTTCGATCACATCTTGCACCCTTCTTCCGGGAAGACATTCGTGTCAATCCCGAAATGGATGCTTGGGTAGCGACCCATTTCGCTGGCAAGACATCTATCCGGGAAATCATGAATTCCCTTTCTCGATGCAGCCAGGAGGATCGCCTGTGTCAGGATGTTTACCGCCGGCTTTCTGAACGCTCTCCCACAGCGCTCGTCCTCACCCTCGCCCTGCTGCGGCATAACGAAGGGCGCCCCCTGGAGGAGGTGTTTGCTGCGGAGGCCGAGGCGGCCCGGTTTATGATAAGACACCCGGATTATCTTGAAGGGATCCGCGCTCGCATTGTGGATAAAGATGATCAGCCGCACTGGCAGCCCACCACAACAGAGGAAGTAATCCTCCCGGACGAACGACTTTTTATTGAAAAAGGCAGTTAGGGACCGGGAGTATCGGGCACCCATGCGACGAACACCTTGTTGACGTCCCCGTTCAAAAGGAGTATATTTTTATCAAGCTAGAGGGTCAAGATAAACTTCCCCAACAAACCTCAACCTCTCGGAGCAGCAAATGAGAAGGGGTTTCCATACAGCGCCACTATGAAGCCTCCGCGGAGATTATTATATCCCTTTGGAGGCTTTCTTGATTTTGTCTTTCTCCTATCAAAAAGTATTCAACAAAACAACAGAGACCCTTCAACAGGTGGTAATATTGGTTTAACCCAATTGAAGGGAGCCGTTGCGTCACCATTATTTTACCGTGGTCATTTTTCATTGAGTCCTTTGCGGGGAGGATATCGTGGGAGAACCTAGGCAAATTAAGGGGGGGGGATTTTTAATCGAATCGATCGCGCCCAGGGAAATCCTTACCCCTGAGGATTTTACCAAAGAGCAGCAGTTGATTGCAAAGGCAGCTACGGAATTTGTCCTCGGTGAAGTTCTACCGGTGGCCGACGACATTGAAAACAAGAAAGAAGGGCTGGTCCCAAGCCTGCTCAAGAAGGCAGGAGAATTGGGGTTCCTCTCCGGAGATATCCCCGAGGAGTACGGGGGGCAGGATTTGGATAAGGTAAGCGTCATCCTGATGATGGAGAACCTGTCTCGGGGAGGAGGGTCCTTTATGGCCGCCTATGGCGTCCATACGGGCCCTGGTACCCTCCCCATCGTCTTCTTTGGCAGCCAGGATCAGAAAAGACGGTATCTGCCGAAGATGGCCACGGGGGAGTTCATTGCCGCCTATGCCCTGACGGAGCCCGAGGCGGGCTCGGATGCGGTGAACGCCAAGACCACGGCGACGCTGAGCCCTGACGGCAAATATTACATCCTCAACGGTCAGAAGCAATTCATCACCAACGCGGGCATTGCCGATACCTTTGTCACCTATGCCAAGGTTGATGGAGACAAATTCACCTCCTTCATTGTCGAGCGGACCTTCAAAGGAGTCTCGGTGGATGAGGAGGAGAATAAGATGGGGTTGAAAGGATCCTCTACCAGGAGCGTTATCTTCGAAGATGTCAAGGTCCCTGCCGAGAATCTGCTCGGGGAGATCGGCAAAGGGCATATCGTGGCCTTAAATGTCCTCAACATGGCGCGTTTCAGCTTGGGTGCGGGTTGTTTGGGTGGTGCAAAGATGGCCCTGCAGGAGGCGGTGACGTATGCGAAAAAGCGGGTTCAGTTCGGCAGGCCCATTGCCGAATTCGGCCTGATTAAGCAGAAGATCGGGGAGATGGCGATTCGTACGTTTATCATGGAGAGCATGATCTATCGCACCGGAGGCCTGACCGATCTGATTCTGCGTCCCATTGACCGCCATGCTGCGGATGTCGGGATGCACATGGCCAAGGGGATCGAGGAGTATGCCATCGAGGACTCGATCAACAAGATCTTTTGTTCGGAGATGGCGGGCTATATTATCGATGAAGCCGTCCAGATCCACGGAGGGTACGGATATATCCATGAGTATCCCGTGGAGCGGGGGTATCGGGATCTCCGCATCAGTCGCGTTGTGGAGGGGACGAACGAGATCAACCGTCTCCTTATCATGGACATGTTGGTGAAGCGCGCCATGAAGAATCGCCTTCCGATGCTCGATGCGGCGCAGAAGGTGGCGAACGAGCTGCCCAACCTCAGGCCGAAGGTGCAAGTAGATGATGAGAAGTTGAGCATGCAGAAGGAGATGGTGGAGATGGCAAGGAAGATCGCCCTCCTGGTCACCGGCGCCGCGGTGCAAAAGTACATGATGCAATTGCCGGAGGAGCAGGAGATCCTCGGTTTGCTCAGCGATATGGCGATTGAGGTCTTTGCCATGGAAAGCGGCCTGCTGCGGGCATTGAAGAGCATGGCGAAATCCACAGATGAGAAGGCTCAGATCCAGATGGTTATGGTGAAGGTCTATGTCAATGAAGCCTTTGAGAGGTTGGAGAGTTATGCACGGCAGGCCCTCGCTGCCATTGCCGAGGGCGATGCCCTGAAGCAACAATTATCGGCCCTCGAAAAGATCACTCGTTTTGGCCCCGTCAATACGGTTGCCCTGAGAAGGGAAGTCGCACAGTACACGATTAAGCGAGGGAGATATCCATGGTAGGCAAGATCCACGGGTGCGGTTGCAAGGGATGATGGCGGTGAGTTATAATGGGTCTCCCTTGGAGGGGCGGCGGCGAGCCGCTTAAAGAAAGAAAAGGAGGCGCGAATATGTCAAAGTTAAAGGAAGTGGTGGTCGTGGATGCAGTGCGGTCCGCTATCGGCAAGTCGGGGCGCAAGGGAATGGAGAAAGGCGGCCAGCTCTGCCAGGCATCGGCGCAGGACCTTATGGCCAACACCCTGCGGGGATTGTTGGATAGGATCCATGCTCGGTGCCCCGCGTTCGATGAAGCGGAGATCGAAAACGTGGTCATTGGGTGCCTGAGCCAGATCGGGGAGCAGGGCGCTAATGTTGCGCGCATAGCATCCCTCCTTGCCGGAATCCCCAAGGAGGCGGCGGGTTGCACAGTGAACCAGTACTGCAATGCCGGCCTCAAGGCCATCAACATCGCTGCGCACGAGATCATGGTGGGGGAGGGAGATATCATTATCTGCGGGGGCGTAGAGCTCATGTCCCATTACGCCATGATGTCCGACATCCAGGTAGCCATAGATGCCAACTATCCCGTGCGTTTGTCGCCTCGCCTCACGGAGATCGGCGTGATCGTGCCCCAGGGGGAGTGCGCAGAGATGATCTCCGCTGACCAAGGGCACACCCGAGAGGACCTGGAGCGTTTTGGCATGTGGAGCATGCAGAAGGCTGTCGAGGCCGAGCGGCAGGGATGGTTCGCGGATCACATCGTCCCCTTCGAGTTCTCCTGGGAGGGCGTAACCCGTAAGGCGGAAAGGGACGAGGTCCTTCGGGAAAAGGCGGTGAAAGACCCGGAAGCATATTTTCAAGATCTCATGGCGCTCCCCACCCCGTTCAAGGAAAACGGGATCGTCAGCGTGGGCAGCTGCTCGCAGATCGTGGATGGGGCTGCCGCAGTCCTGCTTATGAGCGGGGCCAAGGCCGAGACATTAGGGCTTGAGCCCCTCTGCAGAATCGCGGCCTGTGCCGTGGCAGGGGGGAAGCCGGTGCCCATGCTTCTGGCTCCTATCCCGGCTGCGAGGAAGGCCCTTAAGCGGGCCGGCAAGACCATCAATGACATGGACATCATCGAGCCCAACGAGGCATTCGCCTCCCCCTTGCTCCAGTTTGCTGACGAGTTGGGCTATGATCGCCTCGATCCCAGGGTGAACCCGACGGGCGGCGCCATTGCGCTGGGCCATCCCATTGGCGCGTCCGGGGTCATCTACTTCGGGGAGATGGTCCACCATCTCAAGCGCACGGGCGGGAAGGCCGGCGTCCAGATGATCTGCGGCGGCGGAGGGGTTGGTATCGCCACCGTGGTGGAGGCGGTGTGATCACCGGATGATAGCTCCTCGACTGAGAGAAAAACAAGGGACTTCGAATATGGCGGTGACTGGTCGCGGCAGCGATCTCCGGAATCATATGCGACAGCGCAGGCCCTCCGAGAGATGGTGCAGGAGCGTGGTCGTAACTTTTGACACCAGTATTCATGCCCGCCTCAACGGGGAACGACGGACCATCGTGACTGAGGGGGTAGCATCCCTTTTCCGGCATTTTGGCATTGAGCGATTCCTGCGTCCCACTTAAGGATATGCGCTTGACAATAATAATTATTATATGTTAAACTTTATTGAACGTTGTGTACAAAGACTGCTTGGGGGAAAACAGATAAGCCGTGATCAAAAAGGAATGAAGAGTGCCTGCAAGACTCCTTATCGCAGACGATAGCATTACTATTCAAAAGGTCTTCGAGAGGACCTTCCCCGCCGAGGAGTTCACCTTGAGCTTCGCCAACGATGGCGAAGAGGCCTTGGCCAAGGCGAGGACGGAAAGGCCAAGTGTGATTATTGCGGACATCAGCATGCCGGTAAAGAACGGCTTTGAGGTCTGTGCAACGGTAAAACAGGATCCTGTTCTCAAGGATATCCCCGTTTTGCTGCTGATCGGGATCCTCGATGACTTTGACGAAGATGAGAGCCATCGAGTGGGCGCGGATGGCTTTATCGTCAAGCCTTTCGAGGTCAATGCCGCTCTCAGCAAGGTACGTGCGGCCGTGACCAAGGGAGGACGTATCCTCCCGACAGAGGGGCCTGTGGGTGGGCAAGCAGAAGAGATACTAGAACTGGCAGACATCGTCGAGGGGCCCCCTGCCACACCTCCGCCTCTGCAAAGACAAGGGGCTGAAGAAATCTTAGAACTGGCCGACATCATAAAAGAGCCCTCCACCACACTACCTCATCTGCAAAGACAAGGGGCTGAAGAAATATTAGAATTCGCGGACTTCGCAAAGAAATCCCCTATCGCACCAACACCTCATCAGGAAGAAGCAGAAGAGTTCATGGAGCTGGCGGATATCGTGGCAGAACCCGCCGCCATGCCACCATCGCCACCGCACCAAGAGAAGAAAGAAGAAAAGTTTGTCCTGCAGAGCTCTCTGCGGGAGCTG
>MGQS01000122.1:20829-27444 GCA_001797905.1 Deltaproteobacteria bacterium RBG_16_54_11
TGAAGGCGGAGGTCCCGGAGGAAAAAAAGGAGGGCGAGGAAGCACTCTTGCTTCAAGGGGAAGAGAAAAAGGAATCTTGGAACTTGGAGCTGGACCTCCCCTTCGATGAACTGGAGCTTGAACCCAAGCCGAAGGATGCTGATTGGACCGGTCTGTTCGGCGATTTGAGTATGGAAAAGCCTGGCCAGGAAATCAAGGATGAGAGGCTCGAAACCATCCTCGGCGAGAGCGCCACGGAACTGGAGAAGATTGAAGGCCTGGCCATAGGGAAAGATGAGGAGACCAAGAAGAAGAACGAGGAGGAGTTCGCTGAGAAGTTCATGGAAGACTTTGAGCCCGTCTTTGCGCCGGGGGAGGACCATCAACATATTGACATCCTAGAAAAGGATCAGAAAAGGCCCTCGGCGGAGGACGTGGAAGACCTGGCGGAACGGGTGGCCGCAGCGTTGCGCCGTGAGCTGAAAGGCGTTGTGGAGGAAATGATCAAGAATAAGGTTCCAAAATTAGTGCGCCAGGTGATGGAACAATCGAAAAAGGGGTAAGGAGGAGGATGGAAGACTATTATCATGGCCGAGCAATGGGAGAAGGTCTATGATCCGACGAGGGTAGAAGAGAAGTGGTATAGCTATTGGCTGGCAAAGGGGTACTTTCGGGCCGAGCTCAATTCCCCGAAAGAACCCTTTTCTATTGTCATCCCGCCGCCGAACGTCACCGGTTCCCTGCATATGGGGCATGCCCTCAATAACACCCTCCAGGACATCCTCGTGCGTTTTAAGAGGATGAAGGGCTATAACTGCCTCTGGATGCCTGGCACTGACCATGCAGGCATCGCAACCCAGAATGTGGTGGAGAGGGAGTTGGCTAAGGAAGGGTTGGACCGCCATCAACTGGGCAGGGAGGAATTCATCAGAAGGGTCTGGGAATGGAAGGAAAAATACGGCGGGGTGATCATCAACCAATTGAAGAAATTGGGCTCTTCCTGTGACTGGAGCAGGGAGCGTTTTACCATGGATGAGGGTCTCTCGCGGGCGGTCAGGGAGGTCTTTGTCCATCTCTACGAAGACGGTCTTATCTATCGCGGGGACTACATCATCAATTGGTGCCCGAGATGTCATACCGCCCTCTCCGATCTGGAGGTGGATCACCAAGAGGTTCTCACCCATCTCTATCACCTGCGCTACCCCACGGAAAAAGGGGGTCATATCGTAGTGGTCACCACCCGCCCCGAGACCATGATGGGAGATACGGCGGTGGCCGTGAACCCCCAGGATAAGCGCTACAAAGACCTCATCGGCGCGTATGTAATCCTGCCGGTGGTGGCAAGGAGGATTCCCGTCATCGCCGATGACTACGTCGATCCGGCATTCGGCTCCGGGGCCTTAAAGATCACGCCGGCCCATGACCCCTCTGACTTCGAGATCGGGCAGCGGCATAAGTTAGACGTCGTGAGGGTCATCGATGGGGAAGGAAGGATGACGGGGGAGGCCGGTCCCTACGAGGGTATGGACAGGTTTGAGTGCCGTGAGAGGATCGTGGAGGATTTCCAAAGAGACGGGACCCTCTTGAAGACGGAAGAATACCATCACAGCGTGGGGCACTGTTACCGCTGTAAGACCATGGTGGAGCCTTTCCTCTCCAAGCAGTGGTTTGTCAGGACTAAGCCCTTGGCCGAACCCGCTATCAAGGCCGTGGAGCAAGGCAGGACCAGAATCATACCTTCCACGTGGGAACGAACCTATTTTGATTGGATGCACAACATCCGCGACTGGTGTATCTCCCGGCAGATATGGTGGGGGCACAGGATCCCCGCCTGGTATTGTGAAGCGTGCGGAGAGGTGATTGTTGCCAGGGAGGAGCCCAAGCGGTGTTCTCACTGCAACTCAGAGCAACTCAGACAGGAAACCGATGTCTTGGATACCTGGTTCAGCTCGGCCCTGTGGCCCTTCTCCACCATGGGGTGGCCGGATGATACGGAGGAGTTGAAGCTCTTTTATCCCACCTCGGTCTTGGTCACCGGCTTTGACATCCTCTTCTTCTGGGTGGCGCGGATGATGATGATGGGCATCAAGTTTATGGGTGATGTCCCTTTTCGAGATGTCTATATCCATGCCCTGGTGAGGGATATGGAGGGTCAAAAGATGAGCAAGACTAAGGGCAACGTCATCGACCCCCTGGTGATGATTGAGAAGTATGGAACCGATGCTTTTCGCTTCAGCCTCGCCGCCTTCGCCGCCCAAGGCAGGGACATCCGACTCTCCGAGGACAGGATAGAGGGATATCGCAACTTCGCCAACAAGATCTGGAACGCGGCGAGGTTCTCGGCCATGAATCTGCAGGATTATCGAGATGATGGCAAAAACCTAGACGTGTCGTTGTGCAGCGCCCCTGATAAATGGATCTTGGGCAGGCTCAACAGGGCCATCGCCGAGACAACCCGGGCCTTGGATGAATACCGATATAACGAGGGGGCTCAGGTCATCTACCACTTCGTCTGGCATGAGTTGTGTGACTGGTACCTGGAGTTGATCAAGGCCTCTCTCTATCACAGCGATACAAGCCAGCGGACCATCACTCAAAAGACCTTGGTGTATGTCCTGGACAAGACCCTCAAGCTGCTCCACCCCTTTATGCCCTTTATCACGGAAGAGATCTGGCAGCGCTTGCCCCATGACGGCGAGAGTATCATGAAAGCCGACTACCCTCAAACAAGGCCGGAGCTGGTCGACGTTAAGGCGGTCCAGGAGATGGAGCGCATCATGGAGGTGATCACCGGCGTGCGCAATATCCGGGGTGAGATGGGGATACCCCCTTTGACCCAGATCAACATCATCCTGATCGTCGAAGACGCAAAGACCGCTGCGGCAATCAAGGACTACCTGGGATTTGTCAAAGACCTGGCCAGGGTCAAAGAGGCGCAGATCGCGGTACAGGGAGAACGCCCCCGGGCAGCGGCCACGGCCCTGGCAAATGGGGTGGAGGTCTTCGTCCCTCTCGAGGGGGTGATCGAAGACCCTCAGAGGGAGCAGCAGAGGCTTACCAAAGAATTGACGAAACTCCTCGCGGATCTCGAATTGACCCAGAGGAAATTGGCCAATGAGGCCTTCCTCCAAAAGGCCCCTCCTGATAAGGTTCAGAAGGAGCGGGAAAAGCTCCTGGAGTTCTCCACACTCAAGGAGAAACTGGAGCAGAGGTTAGCGATCTTCCGGGAACTCGTCAAGGGCAGCTAAAGCGTATCAAGAACGAATGTATATGAGGTGAGGGATGAAGGTTGAGAGAGGAGAAGTCGAACATGTGGCACTTCTGGCAAGGTTGAAGCTCTCGGAAGAGGAAAAGGAGGTATTCACCAGCCAGTTGAACGCCATCTTGGATTATATGGAAAAGCTCAATGCACTGGATACCGGCGCAATTGAGCCGACCTTCCATGTGGTTTCACACTGTAACATCATGCGCGAGGACGAGGTACGAGGATCATTGCCCCAGGAGGCCTCTCTGGAGAATGCGCCGGACAGGGCCGAGGGTTGCTTCCGGGTACCCAAGATCATTTAAACCCCTTCAGGATGAAAAGAATTGTACCGTCTCACCATCCATGAGCTCCACGAGAGATTGAAGAGGAAAGAGGTTTCTTCGCAAGAAGTCACCAAGGCCCTCTTAGAGAGGATCCGGGAGGTTGATCCACGGATAAAGGCCTACCTCTGCGTGACCGAGCAGAAGGCAAGGGAGGGGGCCCAGGAGGCAGACCAGCGAATAGCAACTGGACAGATCTCCCCCTTGACAGGCGTCCCTCTGGCGATCAAGGACAACATGTGCACCCAGGGTATCACGACCACCTGTGCCTCAAAGATATTGGAAAATTTTGTGCCTCCCTTTGACGCCACGATAGTCAAGCGAATCAAGGAACAAGGGGGCATTATCATCGGCAAGACAAACATGGACGAATTCGCCATGGGGTCCTCGACGGAAAACTCCCGTTTCACCACCACCCGCAATCCCTGGAACCTCGATGCCATCCCCGGAGGGTCGAGCGGCGGCTCGGCCGCTGCCGTGGCTGCCGATGAGTGCATAGCCGCCCTGGGATCGGACACCGGAGGCTCCATTCGGCAGCCCGCTGCCTGTTGCGGTGTGGTGGGGATGAAGCCGACCTATGGACTGATCTCCCGCTACGGCCTGGTGGCCTTCGGCTCTTCGCTGGACCAGATCGGCCCCATAACCAAGGACGTGGAGGACTGCGCCATCCTGCTCAATGCCATCGCCGGCCACGATCCTCTCGATTCTACCTCCATCGACCTACCTCTCCCTGATTTTCGCAAGGCCCTGATCAAGGATATCAAAGGCTGGGTCCTAGGCATACCTAGGGAGTTCTTTGTGGAAGGGATGGACCCGGCGGTGGAGGAGAAGGTGTGGGCAGCCATCAGGACCTTGGAGGGTATGGGAGCGAAGGTGAAAGAGATTGCGCTCCCGCATACCGGTTATGCGGTGGCGACCTACTATATCATCTGCACTGCCGAGGCGAGCTCCAACCTGGCCAGATATGACGGGGTGAAATACGGTTTCCGTGCACCGGGGTCCCCGGAACTCATGGCCATGTACCTCGAGACCCGCTCCCAGGGGTTTGGGCCTGAGGTGAAGCGCAGGATCATGCTGGGGACCTATGTCCTCTCCTCAGGCTATTACGACGCCTACTACCGCAAGGCCGCCCAGGTGCGGACCCTCATCAAGGCGGACTTCGAAAAGGCCTTTCAGGGCTGCGACGTGATCGTCACCCCCACCGCCCCTACCCCTGCCTTCCGCCTCGGCGAGAAGGTGCAAGACCCGCTCCAGATGTACCTCTCGGACATCTTCACCATCTCCGTGAACCTCGCCGGCGTGCCGGCCATATCCATACCCTGCGGCTTCAGTAAGGGAGGGCTCCCCATCGGGCTCCAGATCATCGGAAGGCACCGTGAGGAGGAGCGAATCATCCAGGCCGCCTACACCTTTGAGCAAAACACCGATCACCACATGAAACGACCTCGGCTTTCATAGGGACCGGATGGGCTGTATAATCGTGCTATGAGATACGTAAAACCTTTGCTCTCCTTACCCATCGTTTTCTTGGCCCTGATCTTGATCTTTTGGGTCTTTCTGCCAAAGGGCCCCAAGATAATTATCCTGCATGACCGCGATGCGAAAGAAACGGTCTATGCGCTGGAGGATCGCTCTCTTAGTCTGACGACGTACGACGCCGAGGGCAGGAAAGATATCCTGCGCCTGCGCTCCAATTCGAAGCTCCCGCTTCAGGAGCAGGTTGCAATCCTATCCAGGATGCTGAAAAAATTGCCGAAAGAACGAAGATTCCGCGCCTTCTCTATCGGCAGATTAATCGACGCCTTTGGCGCTGACCGATCCATGTCCGAACGGCTATCGCTGGCTGCCAGTAAGTCTCCCCTGTGGGATCAGGCAAAAGACGATCCGCGCATCGGCCACGAGAATAAGTTCGTCAGGGAGATCGCCAACCAGGCCATGATCTATCCGGAGTTGAAGGAGATGTTCGCCCGGCATGGCTATGAGATCCAGGTCTCCACCGTAGAAAAGGTCCTGATCGATCCCCAAAGCAAGCTACCGTATGATTGTATTACCTGGTTCTCGCTCAGCAAGCCGTTAATGCATATCGCCAACGGCTACTGGAAGGATGATGACAAGGTCTACTGGCGATGGCGCACCATCGAGGAACCGAGAGGTCCCGTCGAATATACCGTCAAAGAGGTAAAGGGCGCCGATCCTAAAACGTTTGAATTTTTAGCGGAAAGGATCGAAGGAGTGTGGGGCAAAGATCACAACGGCATCTATTTCTTTGAGCAGAGGATAGAAGGGGCAGACATGAAAACCTGGCAGCCCATTGACTGGGATTATTCAAAGGACAAAAATTACGTGTACAAAGGCGCCCAAAGAGTCAAAAACGCCGATCCGAAGACCTTCACTATCCCTGAGCCCCCACCATAAACAGCGGCGAACAGCATAATGAATGAGCGAGTTGCTTCCCTCTTTTTTCTTAGAAAAGCCTTGACTGGCAGCCTTTCGCTCAATAGAGTTGATTCATCAGTAAAATATGTTTAACAAATAATGTTGCGCTTACAAAAAGGAGAGACCATGAAACTATCCGCATGTTTGATCATGCTGCTTGTAAGCTTGCTCGTTTCTTCGGCGTGGGCAGGTGGCGACAAAGTCGACCTGTCGGCGGTTAAGGCGCTGGCTCAGCATCCCGTGGACGAGATTCTCGCCAAGTCTCCCGTGTCCAAGATAGAGATAGCCACATACTGGAAAGAGGTGCGCAGTCGAAACCGCCCGATGATAGTCTTTTTCTATGCGAACATAGACGGACCTTCACAGCGACTCGCCACCCTCGTTCTGTATGTCGCGAAAGAATATGCGAACCGCATCGATTTCCGCTGCGTCAAGGTCGTTGAGAAGGGGCATCCGAGCAGGGAAGAGGCCAAACGGCTGGATGCTCAATTCAGCCTGGATAGCACACCCGGGGTTCTCTTCTACGACAATGTCGGAGACAGACTCGTCCTGGAAAAGGAGGGCTATATCGACGCCGACTACAAAGAATTCCGCACGCCGCAGATGGCGCTCTGG
>MGQS01000123.1:0-5824 GCA_001797905.1 Deltaproteobacteria bacterium RBG_16_54_11
GCAAAACTTAGGTCAAAAGGCAGGCTTTGTCAATAAAAAGAGAGGCCGACCTATATCATGCCAACCTCTCAAGATTATTACCTAGCGGTGGTGCCGAGGGACGGAATTGAACCGCCGACACAAGGATTTTCAGTCCTCTGCTCTACCGTCTGAGCTACCTCGGCACTGCGTCATTAAGTAGCCCAAAATCAGGGCTATGTCAAGCCCCTGTGCGATCCTTCCTTTCGCCCCTTTCATCTGATATAATTTCTTAACTCCTTCGTGCGGTCATAAAGAAAGAATGGAAGAAGTCTATTATGCCTCATGCTCCTCGCCCATAGGGACCATCTGGGTGGCCTCTGACAAGGCAGGGGTCTGCCTGCTGAGCTTCGGGGTGAAAGAGGCGGAGTTTCTCAAGGAGCTGGCAGGGGCCGGGTTCCGGCACGCACGGCCGGATCAGGCGTTTAATCGCGGGGTCTTAGAGGAGATCGAGGACTTTTTCGCGGGCAAGGTGACCCATTTTACCTCCCGGCTGCACCCGCGCGGCAGGCCCTTTGAGATGCGGGTCTGGCAGGCGCTGCAGAGGATACCGCTCGGCGAGACGCGCTCCTATGAAGATATCGCCCAGGCGATAGGCAGCCCCAGGGCATGCCGGGCAGTCGGCGGGGCCAACAGCAAAAATCCCATCCCGCTGCTCATCCCCTGCCACCGCGTGATAAGGAAGAATGGGGCGCTCGGCGGATTCTCCGGCGGTATCAAGATCAAGGAATGGCTTTTGCAATTTGAGCAACGTGTGACGCGCGGCTAAAGGCGGCTTTAGACGAATTGCCGACGGCCCTTACTTCTTGTTTACCGTGAACTCTATCGTGTTGCTCTCTGCTCCGCAAT
The DNA here is from genome assembly GCA_001797905.1 of Deltaproteobacteria bacterium RBG_16_54_11. GTDB lineage: Bacteria > Desulfobacterota > B13-G15 > B13-G15 > RBG-16-54-18 > RBG-16-54-11. Next base: position 868 of record MGQS01000123.1, read on the forward strand.
GCACCCTTACAAAAACAGGACCGGTGGCGACGGATTTAGGCACGATCACCGAGATGCGGTGATATGTCCAGCTCAGAATCTCCGCCTTGACGCGATGGGCTAAAATAAAATCGAGGGGAGAGTTAACCCCCTCGGTAAAAAGGACCTCGCCGCGCGGTACATTGAATTGCCCCCCGTGGATGGTGACCAGATACCCTGCCTTGCCGGCCCACGGGAAGATGGACTTGATAAACGGTTTGGGACACGCCCCTGCCTCCTCCCCTGCTTGCCCGGCAAGGCAGGGGAGCAAAAAGCAGGCTACAAGAACGAAGAGGAAGATAAGATGCCTTGCCTTCACTGAGAACCCTCCGGGTATCTCTTCTCCGATACAGGCTATTGGCTAAACCGAAGGCGTGGCAGGAAAGATCCTCAATCCCCCCTTTTGCCCCCCTTTAGAAAAGGGGGGGATGGGGGGAATTGAAAATTTATTTCCAAGACCAGCCTCTCCTTAATCTCCTCCATATTTAACACACTGCGCCTCTGTCCGCAATAAAAAAGCCCCCTGTGCTGAGGAGGCGGGAAACGACCGCTTGAAGCTATTGGATAGGGCCTCACCGGGGAAACAGGGCCACGAGCTTGTCCAGGCAATCCAAGACCTTGCTCTTGGCAGGAGAATCGGCGTAAAACTTGGAGACATCCGCTCTCACCTTGTCGATCTCCGAGATCACCCTTTTCGTCAGGGGCATTCCCAAGATATGTCTCATCTCTTCCAGGATATTGCACATGAGTCCCTGGAATCCATCGATGAAAACTAACCGGCCGGCAGGGCTCGGATAGTGGAGGGAGATATTTTTGAGGATCTTGTTTGTATCAATGGCAATATCTCCATCGTGAGATATTCCATGGAATATCTTGCCATGGCCGTCCTTCAAGCCTTCCCTCGCCCTATCCAGCACCTCTTCAGCCATCACTCCCAGCTCTTTTCTCAGCTCGCCTATGGCCAGCCTAAAGACCTCCAACAGTGTCTTCAAAAACTGAGAGAGCTCCGCGAATTCGATATCCTCATAGGTGCCGATATCCCTCGATTTCCCGATCAAGCCCATTAAGAGCAGACGATGGAGGATATTGGTGGTAAAGATCTCATCGTCGCCGCTGAATTTGATCAGCTGGTCGATGTTCCTTCTTCCATCGATCAATGAAAAGATGAAGTTCTCATTGGCATCCAACTCTTCCCTGATTTTCGCCTTGGATAACTCGATATAAGAGGGGATGTGAAAGATGACCCTGTTGTGGGGCACCAGCTTCCTGAAGCTGGAAAAATCAAGTGCCCGCCGGGCGGCAAAGAGCGCTATGTCAAGAGAGGTGTAGCTCACCACCGCATCCTCTCCCTCCACATCTTTCTCGACAAAGTAAAACTCCCCTTCTTTCCACGAAAAGAGGTCGCAGAGTATCTCCTTGATTTGGAAATCCAGCAACTCGGAAAGCTCCTTCCTCAAGAGCAATCCGTCGTCCACCAAGAATCTGCCGAGCTTCACCCCCTTCTTTTTGGCCTGGGCGGCCAACTGCTCCAAGTTGGATTGAGAAATAAGTCCTCTTTTGACCAAAAAATTGCCGAGCCTCTCCTCAAACCTATTGGTGCGGGCGGAGACGATCCATCCATCCTTGAAAAAGACCTCCTTATGGACATGATCTTTGCGGACAATGGCCACCCCGGTTTGGGCGTTGGATGATAGAGCATAAAACAGGCTCACCAACGGGACATCATCGAGATTACCCTGATAGGATACACTGCCCAGTATCCGCATTGTGGACTCGGAATCGGGCCGTATCTTGGCGGCCTCCTCCCACTCGCTGATGGCCTTCTCAAATTCCATATTGCGGAAGAATTTGGTTCCTGCGGCAAGATGGAGGAAAAACTCCGTAGTAGAAAAATCGGCAGAATGTAAGGATCGAGTGTCCTTTGTCTCTTGAACGTCCAACATATCCCCTTGAGAAGATCTTCTTATGTTATGAGCCCAAACCCCCGTCGCTATGCAACGCTGTTTTTTTCCGCCCCCCCTGAGAGATCCCGGAAAGTTCAACCCCTTCACCCTCAGGGGATAACGTCCTGATGATCTTGAGCCCTCGGGACACCTTGGTCTGGTAAGCCCTCATCCTGCTCATATCACCGGAATGATATCTCCCGATGGCGACCCACGGATCCCGATGTCTTTGCAAATTGTATTTGAGTATCATGGCCCCCATGATGGCGCACACCCTCGTATCCAGCAGATCCTCTTTTTTCAGACCCAGGGGCTCTGCCCAGAGGCGGTAGTTCACCTGGAACAGACCGATATCCACGTCGCCTGTCTCGATTTTATTGAGTGCCTTCAGCGCCTGCGTCCTGGATGTAAAATAGTATGTCTTCCCTCTCAGGTTTATCGCGTAGGGAAATATCGTGGTTTCGGCCCACGCCACCGCAGCCAGCAGATCCACCGGTATCCCCGCCTCTGAGGACGCATATTCCAGCACGTCCCTGATCATCACCATCCTCTCCCGTATCGTCACCTCCAGAGGGACACCCGCCGCGATCCCTTCGTCCGCAGGGTCATTTTCATTCCGGTTCATAAACCCCTCCCAGCAATCTTCCACTATATCCGACGCCGGCACGGGGCCCATGCCGTCCAGGACCGAATCCATCTGGGCCAGCAATCCCTCATACCTCGTCGCCACCCTCACCTTCCCGACCCCGTGAGGTAAGAGCGGCAGCAGTTTTGCGGCGATCGCGAGCTGCTCATCCTCCTTCGCTTGTCTCTCCTTATCCTCACTACCAGGGGAAACCCCGTCAGGGATCCTCTCGATGGGCATGGTCATAGAGTCATGTGGCGGCTTAACCTTGGGGGGCGTATAAAAGATGAACCCGATGATGAAGAAGATGAGGAAGGAACCTACCAAAAAAACAAAGATAAACGATATAACTTTCCCCAGAGCATGGGATGATATGTTCAATGATCTCATATCAGTACCTTTGGCAAAGTTTTCACCCCTACCCTTATCAAAGAATCGGGTTTATCGCATTCCTTGCGTACAGGCACACATATCCACCTAGTGGTCAGCAAGAAATGTGCCACAAGCGCTCTTGCGTAACTATTGAAGATTTTAGGTTTTTTAGCATAGAGAGGGTTCCATCCGGGCCCTAGTGACAATTTTTGTCAGTTTCACAGGCCTATTTCGGCACTTTTTACCCAATCCCCCGGCAATAAAAACCCTTGCCAGGGGCTTGGTGGAAGACATGTTAAGGTGGATCAATGAGGTCTCGACGAGACCATGCTTACTATACGGCCCCGTACATCCCTCAAGCGGTCTTTGCCCCGCGCCGTTTGCCCCTGGACAAGAGGATGAGGCTGCGGGCGTAGAGGATGGGGAGGAAAAAGTACCCCAGGATAATAGGCAGCTTGTCGACATGGAGCGCATAGATCAACGCGATCACGCTCCCCCAGAGACTGAGGTGCCAAAAGACATCGGGCACGACCAGTTCCTTGCGCTTCTCCGAATAGAGCCACTGGACGATGAATCGCAAGCTGAACATCAGATTGCCGATGAGGCCAAAGGCAGTCCAAAATTGAGATTCGTGATAGAGCCACGGCACCACTGAGCCGAGAAAAGGTTCGAGAAATCCGCCGGGGTTAGTCATACAGGTTCACCTTTCTTTCTTTACGTAACAGTGTAATAGAAACGAGCCCGCTCCATTACTAGCACAGTTATGCCTCATGGGCAAGATGCGGCCCCGGCATCAGTTCGCAAAAATCCATTGACATCTGCCATCTCTCTCAGAGCCTTGATCGCCCGGCAGCGGCTATCATGCGCCGCTGCGATCCGCATAACCTCCTCCCTCCAGGACCTCGGGCAGGCTCCTGAGATCTTGTATGACATCAGGACCTGCTCGTTCTCCCTCCCGGTTAAGATGAAAGGCGGCTATTCCCATCCCCCGCGGAATCCGGTAGTCGAACTCCCAGTGGTCGCCGACGTGGATTAGTTGCTGGGGGCGTACCCCTAGGAGATCACAGATCTTCCGGTAAAACTCGGGGCTCTTCTTCACCAGGCCGAAGTCGGAGGTGGCCGAGACGACCAGATCGAAGTATCCTGCCAATCCTCCCTCCCGCATCTCCACCTCGATGAACTCCCGGGCAGCGTTGGACAGGACGATGAGCGAATAGCGCTCCCCCAACCTGCTCAGCACCTCGTGCACCTCCGGATAGACCCGCACCTGAGAGGCGTACTGCTCCAAGAGTCTCTCCCATCCCCCCGGGAGATGCAGGTATCCGAACCAGTACGCGATGTCATACCATTCCAAGGCCCCATCCCCCACCTTCCGGTACTCCTGCAGGACCGCCTCTTGGGCCTGAGGCAGATCCATCCCCGCCCTCCTGGCTAAGAGCTCGGGGATGCCGCGGTGCCAAACCAGGTCGGTGAACGCGAGATCGACGAGGGTGCCGTCAAGGTCGAAGGAGAGGTATGGTTTCGCGTCGCCGCGGAGATCCACCTTACTTCCTTTCAGGGTTACGCTGCCCATCACCCCCCCTTCAACCCTGCAAGCGGATCCGGGGATCCGCCCACCCGTACAAGAGATCGGTCATGAGGTTGACGAGCACATAGCTGAGGCTGATGAAGAGGATGCAACCCTGGACCAGGGGGTAGTCCCGCGCCTCGATGGCGTTGATCAGGAGGGTCCCGATCCCCGGCCACGAGAAGACATTCTCGGTGATGATGGCCCCTGACAGGAGGGCGCCGATCTGCAACCCCATCACCGTGATGATGGGGATCAAGGCATTGCGCAGGGCGTGCTTCAGGATCACCTTCCACTCGGGCAGACCCTTTGCCCTGGCTACCGTGAGATAGTCCTCCCCCAACCGCTCCAGGAGGCTGGCGCGGGTCATGCGGGAGAGAATGGCCGCAAAAGCGGTGCCCAGGGTCACGGCCGGCAGCACCAGGCTCGCTA
>MGQS01000123.1:6015-15396 GCA_001797905.1 Deltaproteobacteria bacterium RBG_16_54_11
CAGCCCCGCCACCAGAAAGGCGGCCAGACCCAACTCGACGGTGGCCGGGACCCGCTCGGCGATCACCTGCGCCACGGGCCGGCGATAAAAGTAGGAGCTCCCCAAATCACCCCGTATAAGACCCGCCATGAACCTGCCATATTGCACGTGCAGCGGAAGGTTCAAACCCAGCTCCTCCCGCAGCTTCTCCTTATCCGCCTGCTGGGCAGTCTCACCCAGCATCACCTCCACCGGGTCTCCGGGGATCATGTGGAGGAAGAAAAAGACGAGGGTAACGGCCCCGATGACGGTGGGGATTACGATGGCCAGCCTGCGCAGGAAAAAGCCCCTCACTCCTGCTCCTTTACCAAACGGGCGAGCCGCTCCTGAAAGGCCACCCGCTTGAGCCACAACGGCAAATCGCCGAAGACCCTGCGCTCCGGCGGATGAAACTCTATGACCTTATAGATGAGATAACCGTTTGGCCCCTCGATCACCGGGGTAATCTCCCCCTCCTGCAGGGAGGATACGATATCGGCGTGGTCCCACCCGTCCTGGAGGTAAAATTTCTCCGGGGCCGCCGACCGCTGAGAGTACTTTGCCGCCACCTGGTCGAATGCATCTCCCCTCTTCAGCCGCTGATAGGCCTCCTGCATAGCCGTGATTGCCTCCTGCCGAGTCAGGGGGCCGTCTTTAGGATGGCAATAGCGTACGATCGACCGGACCTCAACACTGCGGGGCAAGGACACCTCTTGATCAGGGGAGGGCACGGCTTGGGCATAGATCTCCCTGGTCATGCGCTCAAAGGCCGCTGACTCTTCACGCAGCTGCTCTTGCAGGGCATCCTCGGTAATCCCCAGACGCCCGAGCAGGGTTTGGTATGCGTCAAGGGAGAAGAACTGTTTTTGCAGGGAGCGCCGGAGGAGGAGAGCCCCGTCAGCCTCAAGAATCGAAGGTGACGGGTTGCCTTGTCCGGCTTGCCGTGCTGTCACCGGGGGAAGGGAAGCGCGCGAGCGGTGCAAGTATCCCCTTATCTGCTGGAGATACCCCGCATCGCATTCCTTCATCCCCTGATAGGAGAAATAAGAAAAGCCGTCAACCCCGATCCTCTTGAGTCCCTCTACCTCTTGCTGTAACTCTATGGGGTCCTTGACCCATGCCCCCAGCCCGGCGAATACAACGCGACCCTGCGCCCTCGCCTTGGCCTCCGCCATCTGGGCCAGCACCCTATAGTAATCCCCGTGGTAGGCCATGGGGACGATGAGGTCCGCGTACCCCCGGGCCATCCAGGTGGGCCAATCCTGTCCCTTGAGATAGTAGGCTACCTGGGGGTCGGGAAAGACCGCTACCGAGAGGATCACGTGGGGATTGATGGACTGTACCTCATCGTGGAGCTCCTTGACGAGCTCGGTGATATAGCCGCTCCTTTGCTCGGCCCAGAGGGAGTAGTAATAGTACTGCCAGCGCAGGTGCCGGGGGAGTTTTTTTTCTATAAACCTATCGGGCATGGGGCTCTGTACCCAGACGGAGAGCAGCCGGGGGTCCACCCCCCAGCGCTTGATGAATGCCTCCAAAGGCTCTGTATTGAAACCCCAACGGGGTCCCGGATAACGGATAAAATCGAGGTGTATCCCATCCACGTCGTATCCCTCGACCACCTCCCGGCAAACCTTAAGAAAGTAAGAGCGGACAAGCGGGTTGGCCGGATCAAGGTAAAGCCCCTCGCTGGAGTCTCTTGTACGCTCCGCTTGATTGTACTGGGTGAGGTTTCGCCCCTCGTCATCCGCGATCAGCCACTCGGGATGGCTGTTGACCACGTGCTGCGGGGAGAGAGGATAGGGAGGAGGATAGGGCCACGCATACAAGACGTTCAGCCAGGCGTGAACCTGCAATCCGGCCGCATGCCCGCGCTGCAGGACGTAGTCTAAAGGATCATAGGCAGCGGGTGCCTCGGCCAGGACCTCGGAGCGCGGCACGATGTGGGAGCGATAGTAGGCATCACCGCGGCCATGGACCTGCACAAAGAGGAAATTGAACCTCCCCTGCCGGCTATCATCGACGACCTGATCCAAGACTTGGGGGGAGCTCATCTGGTATCTCACCACCCATATACCCCTGCCCTCGCGCGCAAAGCAGCCGCTCATGGCGAGGCAGAGGCACAGAAGCACTTTAAGGACGTTCGGCAGACGCGCCATGATTCCCCTCCCGGAATACGTCTTGTAAGGATCTAAACTCCCCCCCCGCATAGATCTGGAAGCCGGAAAAACCCTTCCTGAGAACTACCAGGTTGTCCCGGTACCAGAGGCTCGTATATACCGCATCCTCTGCCAGGATCTTTTGGATGCGGCTATACAGTTCCTTGCGCCGCGCCTGGTCGACGGTGCGCCGCGATTGCTCTAATATGCTGTCCAGCTCGGCGTTGCGATACCGGCCCCGATTGGCACCGTTGGGGGGAACGCTGTTCGAGTGAAAGAGGTAATAGAATATATCCGGGTCCACCACCCCTACCCAGCGCAGGGAATAGACCTGGAAGTTCCCCTTCATGATGTCGTCGAAAAAGGTCCCCCACTCAAAGCTGCGCACCTCCAAGCCGATCCCTGCCATTTTGAGGTATCCCTTGATGATCTGGGCGATCTCTATGGCCTCCATATCCGTGGACGTCTTATAGGAGAGGGAAAAGCGCATCCGGGGCCCCTCCCCGTCGGGGTCCGGAAACCCGGCAGCGTCCAACAACTCCTTGGCCAGCCCGGGGTCATAGGCGTATTGATGGATATTCCCTTCGTATGCCCAGTTGTAAGGGGAAAGCACTACCCCGTCGGCCCTTATTGCCAGGCCCTTGAGGGTGTGGGCGATGATGGCCTGCCGGTCGATGGCATGGGAGATGGCCTGGCGCACCTCTTTATGACTCAGCACGGGATCGAGCAGGTTATAGCCCAGGTACTGATAGGTAATCCCCTGCTCCTGGATGACCTGCAAACCGGCAACCCTCTGCATGAATTTCACCGCGTAGGCAGGCACACAGTTCTGCAGGAGATCCACCGCGCCTTTCTTCATCTCCAGCAGGCGCGTGGTGGTGTTGGCCAGGATGCGGAATTGGATCCAATCGAGCCGCGGCCTCCCCCCGAAGTAGCGGGGGTTGGCGATGAGCGCAAGCTCCTCCCCCGGCCTCCAGCGCTGGAGGATAAAGGGACCCGATCCGACCGGAGGGTCCCTCTGCCCCCAGGGGCTCCCCTCGGGGCAGATCCCCACCGTGAGGGCATAGGGAAACGAGACATACACGTCCTGCAAGACGAATTTGACGGTGTATCGATCGATGACCTCAATCGCCTTGACTGCCGCGTAGGAACCGCGCCTGGGCGAGCGATGAAGGGGATCCATGATGGAGATGAAGGTAGCGCGCACATCATCGGCCGTAACCTCCTTCCCATCGTGGAAGCGCACCCCCCTGCGCAGCCTAAAGAGATAGGTCCGCGCATCCGGTTGAGACCACGAGCGGGCAAGATCGGGTGTCAAGCGCCCCTTGGCGTCCATCTCCAGGAGGGAGCTGTAGATCAGGGGACCAATCTGCATGGCCCTGGCCTCTACTGCCAGGCGGGGGTCCAAGGTGGCAATGCTCCCCTCGAGCCCCACGCGTATCCCCGTGCCGACGAGGGTTCCCTGCGCACCACATGCCATCATCAAGAGGATGGGCAAGAGGAGAACAGCCCTAGCCATGGGAATCGTGAATGGGGAGCCCTTGGGCAAGAAAGGCAACGTAGCGATCAGGGATGACCTTTACCCTCCCTGCGGCGTCAATGCAGAGGTGTTTGGTCTCACCTTCGACCAGGGTTTCCCTTGACCCTTGTCGCACTACCTGATACCTGAAGCAGAGCGAGCGCCGCCGAAGGGCGTGCAGGAAGGTCCTCACCTGGACTACCTCATCATAGCGGGCGGGCTTGCGATACGTACACCTGGCCTCGGAAACGACGAGATAGTAGCCCGCATCCTCGAGATCGCGGTAATTGAATCCCCGCGTGCGACAATATTCCGATCTGCCCATCTCAAACCAGACGAGGTAATTGGCGTGGTAGACCACCCCCATGGAATCGGTCTCCGCATAGCGGACCCGCACATCAAGCTCCACACAATCGTCACCCCTTACCCCTCGACGATTCACCTCATCTCCTCTCACTACAGTGCTCGGAAATACTCGGGTCTGAGGAGGGCGGGGTCTCGCTTGGCCAATACCTCATCGATGAGCCGGAGGGCGCCCTCCTTGTCTTTGGGCATCCTCGCCTTGAGAGGGAGGTAATTGGAGGCATGGTTGGAGAAGAAGAGGCCGTGCATGTCGGTATGCGCAATCATGGTCCTCAGCTCCTCGATCAAGGCGAAGGGTGTCGGGAGGACGAAATGCCCCTGCGCCTGCTCCTCGTAGAGGGGGGTGCCGGGCACGATGATCACGGAGAGGGCCCCCACATAGTTCGGGTCCATCTCCGTCAGGATCCGGGCGGTGGCGACGGCATGCTCCCTGCTGCGCTCACTGCCCCCAATCCCCAAGAGCACCGTCACGGAGAGCTTGATCCCCGCCTCCTTCACCATCCTGCCCGCTTGCAGCAACTTCTCATAGGTAGTCCCCTTTCGCACCCTGTCCAAGACGACCTGATCCCCTGATTCCACCCCCAGATAGATGATCCCGAGCCCTGCCTCCTTTAGTTCCCGGAGCTCATCCGCCGTCTTCTTCAGGACCCCCTTGGCATTCGCATACGTCCCCACCCTTCTCAAACGGGGGAGTTTCTCGTTGAGGTACTCCATGATCTCCCGCAACCTGGGTTGGGGAATGATGAGGGCGTCGCCGTCGGCCAGGAAGACCCGCTCGATGGCCCCGCCGAATTGGGCGGCCTCGTCGATTGCATCCTTGATCTCCTGGAAGGTCTTGATCCGAAACCTCTTCGCCTTATAGGTGGGGCAAAAGGTGCACCTGTTATGGGAGCACCCCACGGTGATCTGGAGAATCAGGCTCTCCGCCTCGCTCGGCGGGCGAATTATAACCCCATCATACTTCATCGCCCGTCAGCCCTCTTCTCGCCAGCTCTCAACACACTATTTCTTTGCCTCTTTCTTTACCGCCGCTTCGTCCTCGAAGATAAAGAGGATCTCGTTCTCCTTGATAAGCCCGAGGTCCCTCCTGGCCACCGATTCCAGATACCGGGAATCCTCGCGCAGGCGTTTGATCTCCTCCTGGAGCCTCTTGTTCTCCTCTTGCATACGGCTCACATCAGCGATGATGCGATCGCGCTCCCGCCTCAACTGGATGATCTTGATCAGCCCCTTTTCTCCGAACAGGGTAAAATACCACACCAGGAGGATAAGCCCTATCAGGAGAAAGAGAAAACCTTTCCGTTTTATCTCGGAGGCGCCGGTCATCTGAGCACCGACGTGGCGGGGATCACCCCCCATTGCTCCACATGGGCGACGCCCTTGGGCAGAGGTTCGAATCGAAACTTCTTAAAATGATCAATTGCCGCCGTGACTGCCGGAGTGTCACCCTTAACAAGGGGGACGACCTTGCCCACCGTGCCGTCCGGGAATATCCAAAACTTGAGCAGGTAATCGCCATCCATCGAGGGCTTGGACGGAAGCGGGGGGGGTAGATAGCTGACCTTGCGGCCGGCTGCTGGTCCCCTGATGTCCAAGGCGGCAGTCGCCATGGATTTCTTGCCCGCCTCTTCCTCCTTAGCTGCTTCCCTCAGGCCGGCGATGATCCGCTGGGCCTCCATATCCTCGGGCAGGGGGATGGTCCCCCCCTTGGCGTCGCTCGTCTTGGGCCCGGGGACATCGAAGAGCTTCCTCTCCTGTTCCTTCCCGTATACGATCTCCCCCAGTTCGCGATAGAAGCGGGAATTCTCCAGAATCATCTTCTTTTCCTGCTCTTCCAGCTTTCCGGAGGGAAAGAGGCTCACCCTGGGAAGGGGTGGCTTGCTTTCCTCGCTCAAACCCAGTTCCGCTAGTTTCGTGAGCACCACCTCATCCCTGATCTTCTGTGCCAGTGAGCCTTCCCACAGATCAGCTCCCCCACTGGGTCTTTCTCCGCTCTTATGCACGGGAAGCAGGTAACGGTCCACAATCCCGATCAGATCCACCAGGATGGAGGTCTGCATTGGCGGCTTGGATGGATCGGGCACGATTGACAACGCCGCCACGCGGAGAAAAAAAGCAAGAAGAACGAAGAGGAGGATCATCTCCTTTGCCCTCGTCCTCTCTTTTTTCATCTTCCTTTTCCTGTAGTTCGCCATTCAGACCCCGGCATTAAGCGATAATGGAATGATCCAGCGGCGCGTTGAGGAAATAACCTGCTTCCCTCAGGAATTCTTCCTCTTGCCCAAACATGAAAGAAAGGATGAAGAGAAGCGGAGAAAAACCGATGAGGGATGATCCTTCGTGATCATGCTCGCGCCAAGTGGATAACGGAACGATGTTCAAAGAATACCAAAATCCATCGGCGGTGTCAAATCAGGCCGCTGCATGACCCGTTGCTCCCTCAGGCTAAACCGCCGAAGCCGAAGGGTCACTGGCCAAGGGGCCACCTTCGGCTTCGGTTTGGTCAAAGTTGTTGGCGATCCCGGCCAAGACGGATTGTGCAGAGGAAGGCAAAAAAATTGCACAAATGCGCCGCGGTCATCTTCTCCACGGTGTATCTGAGATTTCACTCTGTGATCGATATTGCCGCCGGTGTCGTCTTCGCCGGGATAACCCTGCTCCTCGGCTCGACGATCCGGGCATAGTGGGTTACAGGGGTGCTCGATAGATCCGGTAGGTCTTATATTTCTTCGCCCCCAAGGCCTCTAACCCCTTCTGCATGAGGCGATTGTCTTCCAGAATCCAGGACATCTCCCCCCACCGAACCCCTCTGGCCTGTCCCCGGCGAAAGATCTCCAGATAGAGGAGGGTCTCGATCCCCCGCTTCCGATATTCGGCCTTGACCCCCAGGAGCATGACCCTGATGGTCTCAATCTTGCGGGAATAGTAGAGGAACTTCAGCAGGCCCAGGGGGGTCATCCTGCCGTTGAGCCTTTTGAGAACGACGTTGTAGTCGGGCAGCGCCAGGGCAAAGCCCAACGTCTCACCCCCCATTTCGGCAAAGGGGACATACTCGGGGACCACCAAGGGCTTCATCTTTTTGACCATGAGATCCATTTCCTCGTCGGTCAGGGGGACAAACCCCCAGTTATCCCGCCAGGCCCCATTGTAGACCTCCTTGACCCTCATCACCTCCTGGTCGAGCTTCTTCATATCGAGGGGGCGAATGGTAAGACCGGGAAGCCTCTTGGTGATGCGGGCGCTGATACGCAGCAGGCGCTCGGGGATGCTCCCGTCGTTGATCATGCGGTTGGCGACGAGGTCCTTGGCTTTCTTCAGGCCGCAGCCCTCCAAGAGCTTCCGATAATAGGCGGGATTATAGGGCATCATGATAAAGGGGGAGGAATCGAACCCTTCGACGAGGAGACCGCACTCATCATTGGTGGAGGGATTCACCGGCCCCATCATCTGCTTCAACCCCCTGGCCCGCAAAAAACTTTTAGCATGATCCACCAAGGCGCGGGCGACCTTGCGGTCATCGATGGACTCGAAAAAACCGAAGAACCCTGTCTTCTCTTCGTGAAAATCGATATAGTTCTGGTCGATGATGGCGGCGATGCGCCCCACGATTGAGCCATCCCTTACCGCCATATAGGGAACGATCTCGGCATGGTGCAGAAAGGGATTCTTAGGGGAGAAGTGAAAGGCATGCTCCTTGAGCAGGGGAGGAACCCAGTAGGGATCTCCCCGGTATATCTGCCAGGGGAGACGGAGAAAGGTTTTTAATTGCTTCTTGGTCTTGGCCTCTTGGATGGTGATTTTCCCGGCGGGCATATCAGATCACCCCGAGCTTGCGCCCGGCCCGTGCAAAGGCATCCAAGATCCTATCCAGCTGCTCGTCGGTATGGGTGGCCATATAACTGGTGCGCAGCAGCTCCCTGCCCGGCGGGACGGCAGGAGAAATGGTGGGGTTCACAAATATCCCGTACTCCTGCAAAAGCCCGCACATCTCGAAGGTCTTCATCTGATCTCCGATCATGATGGGGATGATAGGCGTCGTGCTATGCCCCGTGTCGAAGCCGAGCTCCTTGAACCCCTTCAGCATCTTGTGGGTGTTGTGCCAGAGCCTCTCCCGCAGCTCCGGCTGCTCTTGGATGATATCGAGGGCGACGCTCACCGCTGCCACCAGGGCAGGCGCCAGGCTGGCGCTGAAGATGAGCGAGCGGGCGAAGTGCTTGACATAGTTCGCCACCTCTCTGGAGGCGACGATGAATCCGCCGATGGCTGCCAGGGATTTGCTATAGGTGCCCATGATGACGTCCACCTCATTCTCCAGGTGGAAGTGCTCCGCAGTCCCCCTCCCCCCTTCGCCCAACACCCCGACGGCGTGGGCGTCATCCACCATAACCCGCGCCCCATACTTCTTCGCCAGGGCAATGACATCGGGCAGGGGCGTGATATCCCCCTCCATGCTGAAGATCCCGTCCACGATGATGATTATTCCTCTCTTGTCGGGAGTACGGGCGAGCACCCGCTCGAGGTCCTTCGCGTCGTTGTGCCGGAACTTTTTTACCTGGGCAAAGGAGAGGCGGCAGCCGTCGATAATGCTCGCGTGGTCGAATTTGTCCAGGATAATCTCGTCATTTCTCCCCGCCAAGGCGGCGATAGCGCCGAGGTTGGTCTGATATCCGGTGGCAAAGACCACGGCGGCCTCCTTGTGGAAAAACGCCGCCAGCTTCTCCTCCAACGCCTCGTGGATGTCCAGGTTGCCGTTGAGGAACCGGGATCCCGCGCAGCCGCTGCCGTACTTCTCCACCGCCTTGATGGCCGCCTCTTTCCCCCTGGGATGGCTCGTGAGACCCAGATAGTTGTTGGAACCCGCCATGATGAGTTTGCGGCCCTCGACGATCACCTCGGTGTCCTGGGCGGACTCTACCCGGCGAAATATGAAGTAGTAACCCGCTGCCTTGGCCTTATCCGCCTCGGTGAACTCATAACACTTGGTAAATATATCCATTATAGGCACTCCCTCATAGCCACCCTTTGTTTTTATACCACGTGAGGGTAACCTTCACCCCTGCCTCCAGACGGAAGCGGGGGCGAAATCCGATTTTTTTCTTCGCCTTGCTTATATCACAGACCCAGTTTGACCGGCTTGCCTCGGCGCATTTACTCCGATGGAACAGGGCCGGCCTTTTCCTCACCAATCCCCAGCTATCCGAAAGCCCGGCGTAGAACCACGCGGCCCAGATGGGAATACGGATCTTACGCAGTTTGACGTGGAGCTGAGACGATACCACATCGGCGAAGAAATCCCAAGAGTACCGTTCCCCATCCGCTATGAAA